>JBEKAS010000028.1:0-24868 GCA_050015795.1 Occallatibacter sp.
AGAATTGTCGGCTAGCATGGCCTCGAGCGAGCGGTACACAGTAATGCCGGGATAGCGCTCGGCGGCCTTGTTGGTGCTGCGCTCCATCACCGCGGCCAGCTCCAAACCTTCAACCGACGAAAGCAGCGGACCGTGAAAGACGCGGCCCGCCATGCCAAAACCCACCAAACCTGCGCGAATCATTGAACCTCTTGTCTCCTACGATGTGAATTTCATTTAAGAGCAGAATCCATGGCCCATCCCTGATACGCGGTCGTCAAGACCGAATGGCCGGGCAACCAGAGTCGAAGTTTTTGTGGCAGGTTTTCGTCGAGCAGAACGCGCTTGGGCATCTTACGAACTCGGCGCAGCACTCCGCGCAAGAAACTCGAGGAATTCCGTGATCTGATCGGGGCGCACGGTTGGAAACTCCTCTGAAAGCTCCCGCACGCTCAATTCACTCAGATTGCGCAGAATGGCGGTAACCGGCACGCGCGTTCCGCGAAACACCCAAGCGCGGCCCTGCGTGTCGGGCTTGCTTTCAAGCGCCGAGCACTGGGACCAATCGATAAGTGTTTGTGATGTCGCCATCTCAACCCTCCATCAATCCTAGCGAAATTCCGCTTCCACGCCAAGGGATTGGCTGGCAAGCGCCGTCTTCAGCCATCGAGTTTATACCGGGTCTCTGCCAGATGATAAAGCCGCCGCCACACCAGCCGGTTCATGGTGACGACCATGAGCGAGATGAAGATGGTGGCCAGCAGCAGCATGGAGAAACGGCCGCTGTCGGTGGCCGCGTCAATTTGCGCGCCCAGGCCGATGGTCGAAAGCGTCTGGCCCTTCACGTGCGAGTACTCGGCCATCACCGAAGCGTTCCACGCGCCTCCGGAGGCCGTGACCATCCCGGTGATGAGGTAAGGAAAGATGCCGGGAAGGATGAGCTTGGTCCAGCGCTGCCAGCGTGTGAAGTGAAAGAGCGAGGCCACCTCGCGCAGGTCGGAGGGGATGGATATGGCTCCGGCGATCACGTTGAAGAGGATGTACCATTGCGTGCCCAGCAACATGAGCGCAATGGAACCGATGCCCAGGCCGCCGCCGATGCGCACCAGCCCGATCAGCAAAATCGGGAAGAACGCTGTTGCCGGCACCGAAGCCATGATCTGCGCGATGGGCTGCACGACGCGTGCCAGCCTGGGATTGAGGCCGATGGCCACGCCGACGGGAATCGTCCACGCAGCAGAGAGGAGTAGCGCGACGTTCACGCGCAAAAAGGTGGCAGCAGCGCCCTCGAGCAGCAGGCGCAGGTCGGCCCAGGTGACATCCCTAAGCATGAGCACGGCCTGTGCGGCCGCCCAGCAAACGGCCATCGCGCCCGCCAATGCCACCGCCCAGAGCAGCGGAGAAACTTTGCCGGACCCCGCCTCGTCGAGAGGTTTTACCACTCGGCATTCCTTGCTTTGCGCAAGATGCCGGCAGACCGGCTCCTCCACACTGTCCCAGATACGGCCGGGAAGAGTTTGGCAGATTTTAGAGCGGCGAATGAGTTCGAGGATCGGCGAAGTGACCTGCTCGGCGGCTTCCACCTGCTCGAATTTGAACTTGTCGCTCCAGGCGATGAGCGGACGCCATACAAGCTGATCGGTAGCAACGACAATCAGAATCACGGTTGCGATGCCGGCCAGCAATGCGCGCACGTCGCCGGCGTAGGTTGCGGTTTGGATGTAGCTGCCCAGGCCAGGGAGTTGGAAGTTGCGATCGCCCATGGTGAAGGTTTCGCAAAAGATGAGCGCGAACCAGCCGCCGGCCACGGAGACAATCGAGTTCCACACCAGGCCGATGGCTGAGAAGGGCATTTCGAGCTGCCAGAAGCGTTGCCAGCCGGAATAGCGAAAGATGCGCGATGCCTCCAGCATCTCTCGAGGAATGGTTTTAAGCGAGGAATAAAAGCTGAAGGCCAGATTCCATACCTGGCCGGTGAAAATGAGCAGGATGACGCCCATCTCAATGCCGAGCTGATGGCCGGGAATGAGCGAGACCATGGCCAGCACGACGGGAGGCAGAAAACTGAGCACCGGAATCGATTGCAGAATGTCGAGGACCGCGACCATCCACGGCTCGACGCGTGCGTTATAGGCGGCGATGTATCCGTAGGTGACGGCGAAGGCCAGGCTGAGCATGTAGGCGATGGTCATGCGCACGATGGAGTAGAAGGCGTAAATCGGAAGGGCGCTGATGGAGCTTGAAATGGGCACCATCGGAATGGGCTTCTGGAACCAATAGACGCCGGTGCTGACGACGGCGAAGAAAAGCGCCAGCGCGCAGGCTGCCACGCCCAGATCGATGAAGAAAGGCGTGCTGCGAGCGGTGACAAGAGTGCGTGCGAGCGGGCGCTGGAAGTTCACTTCTTGTCCTCGCTCGGAGCAATCTCCTCTTCCAGCGCATCGGGCAGCACAAAGCGGCGGCGCGCGGCATCGAAATCAAACAGCTCGGCGTAACGGCCCCACGTGACGGCGGTTTCAATTTGTCGCTGGCCTTCCTCCTCGCTGAACTGCTCGTCGAGCATGTCGAGAAAGAAGTCTTCGCGCACGGTGTGGTCGCTTTTGGTGTCGAGAGCGCGGCGAATTTGCCGCAGCAGCAGCACATTCTCGATGGCGGCGTTGCGGAAGAGTTCCTTCTGGCGAAGAATTTCGGAGTTGGCAAACTCCTCGCCGCTGGGAGTGATGACAGCGTCGCCCTCCTCGACTTTGAGGAAGCCCAACAGCTGCGCGGCGTCGACGATGGGCAGCAGGTCGTCGATCTCGAAGGTCAGATCGTCGGCCAGGCGGTACATGTCGTCGCGTCCGCCCTTGTCGAGAAGCAGTTCGAGCAGGCCGGCGATGCCGCCGGGCCGCGCGTGGGGCAGCATCTGGTAGCGCATCTGGCGCTGATCGCGCACGGCAGGCGTAATTTGCTGGCCGGGCGCTTCGGCCGGCTCTGTGTCGGGCCGGGTGAGGACCTTGTAAATGTAGTCCACCAGTTGCGTGAAGGCCTCTGACTTGCGCTCGCGCGGCTGGGCAAGCTGAACGCGGAAGTCGGTGCGGATGTGGCCGGGATTGCGACCCAACACGATAATGCGGTCGGCCAGCAGCACGGCCTCTTCAATGTTGTGTGTGACCAGGAAGATCGCCTTGGTGGGCATGGTCTTCTTCGCCCACAGCTCAAGCAGTTCGCTGCGCAGGTTCTCGGCCGTCAGCACGTCGAGCGCGGAAAAAGGCTCGTCCATGAAGAGCACTTCAGGCTCGACCACCAGGGCGCGGGCAAAACCCACGCGTTGCCGCATGCCGCCGGAAAGCTCCTTGGGATAGGCCGCTTCAAAACCGTCGAGACCGACCATATCGAGCATCTTCATGCTGCGTTCGCGGCGCGCCGCAGGCGTCACGCCGCGTGCCTGAAGCGGGGCTTCGACATTCTCGAGCACCGTGAGCCAGGGGAAGAGCGCGAAACTCTGAAAAACGATGGAGACGTTGATTTCGGATTCGGCGATAGGCTTGCCGTGCCAATAGACCTGTCCCGCCGTCGGCGTGGAAAGTCCGGTGAGCATGCGCAGTATGGTTGATTTGCCCGATCCGGAGGGCCCCAGCAAGGCGAGAATCTCTCCGGGCACGATGCTCAAATCGGTCGCCGAGATCACCTGGATGCGATTCTGGCTCGGCTGCGCGTAGTACTTCTCGATCTTCACAGCGCGAATGATTTCGTCATCAATCGCTTGAGGGGCCGCAGGCGCGGCGTCAAGGGTCTGGTTCGGGGTGACCGCTTCTTGCATCTCCGGTTCTCCGGCGGGAACTGCTGGCCGGTTCGCGGCCAGATGCTGCCAGTATAAGGATGAAAGACTGATCCAAAGTGAATGCGTCCCCGGCAGCCGGGGAAACTGCGGCCGCATGGCTCCCTGGCTCCCTCCATGGCTTTCAATGCACAGGGAGCACGGTGCATTACACTAGTTAAGCGTACCATTCCAGTTATAAGGAAAATGTGGGACTGGAAGGGTCGCAAGCTGGCGCGGCAGACCGTGACGTGCGAGAACGGCCCGTCATGATTTTCCATCCCCGGCGCCAAGGAGAGTATGCCGACGACCACCCAAAAACCGAGGGTTCTGGTGGCGGATGACGAGCGAGTCATCGCCGATACATTGGCCATGATCCTGAACCAAAGCGGCTTTGAGGCGCGCGCCGTTTATTCCGGTGAGGGAGCCCTGGAGCTTGCCGAATCGTTTCAGCCGGACATGCTCATCTCCGATGTAATCATGGCCGACCTGAACGGCATCGATGCGGCAATCCGTCTCCGCGCATTGCTGCCGGCGATCAAGGTTCTGCTGTTTTCCGGCCAGGCCGCCACGGCCGACCTGCTGGAAAAAGCGCGCAAAGACGGCTACGAGTTCGACATCCTCGCGAAACCTGTCCATCCCCAGGATCTGCTTGCCCGTCTGCGGAAGTAGCTCGAATCATCCGGCTCATCGGTTCCCTTTTCCTCCGCCCCGATGGCACCCGATCAGAGCGATATTGCCCGCTGTGCCGTGCAATAGTTTATTGCGCGCGCCGCTCCAGAGTCACCAGTGGGGCGATTAGAAGGCCTGAGGCGCGGCTTCCGATTCGCTCTTTTCGTTCCCTGTCTTCAAGTTCAAAAGACAATAGACACCAGCAATTCCTGAGTGCTACTCTGCACCTACCCTGGCGCCTTGAACTGAGCAGAATTCCCGCTGCTCGCGTCCCCTGCAAGGCAAAGTGCCCAAGGTCGGAGGGACCTAACCCATGCAAATCTGCGATGCCATGAAATCTCTGCGGATCGCCGCCGTGCCGGTGATCCTGATCCTCTTCGGGATTCCAGTCGTTGTCACCGCTCGGGCGCAGGCGACGTCGCCCGCTGCCGCGCCAGTCCAACTGCAGCCCTACACTGCGCCTGACAAGAGCGCCTCTGCCGGTGTGCCTTCCGGATGGCAAGTCACGAGTGCTGGGAGCGGCGCCATCGCTATGGCAGGACCGCAAGGTGAAGCCGTCAACGTCAAAGTAATCGTCGCGTATGACGGCCCGTTTCAGCTCGGACAGAAGGGCCCCAACGGCGCCGATTTGACAATGCCCTCCTCGGCAAAACTCTCTGACAAGCTCGTCATGGTTCTTGAGCAGCAAGCGGCGCTCAAGGGAATGCCGGCTCCACAGCTC
Organism: Occallatibacter sp.; assembly: GCA_050015795.1. Classification (GTDB taxonomy): domain Bacteria; phylum Acidobacteriota; class Terriglobia; order Terriglobales; family Acidobacteriaceae; genus Telmatobacter. Next base: position 5,172 of record JBEKAS010000028.1, read on the forward strand.
AAGTACCTTTATGCGGCGCCCATCGAAATGCCATCGGGAATGGGCCAATGCGGCATGTTTGCTATCAGCGCCGCCGGGGGCGCCAATCCCGGCGACGGAATGGGCATATTCTGCTCGCTTGCCGACAGCTCCGCAAAATTCTTCAAGAGTTTCTTGATGTATGGAGCGGCCCCCACGACGATTGCCGCCCAGACTGTGCCTACGGTTGAGGCCGTCCTTAAGAGCTACAAATTAGCTCCGGGTTGGACGCAGATGATTCTCTCTCCCTACACGCCGGCAGACTCAGCAGAACCAGGACCAGGCGGCTCAGGATATCCCAGCGGCGCGAGTGCGAACACAGACCCTGGGCCAGGCGCCGGCGGCGGCTACAATCCGGGGCCCGGCGGCTCTGCAGGATACCCGAACAACCCGCCCAACGCGAACAGTGCGAAGTCCGCTACGGACGCGGGCGATGGACCGGGCCTTGGGGGCGGCTACAATCCAGGGCCGGGCGGCTCAGCAGGTTACCCGAACAGCACGCCCAGCGCGAACAGTGCGAAGTCCGCTACAGACGCGGGCGATGGACCGGGCCTTGGCGGCGGCTATAATCCGGGGCCCGGCGGCTCAGCAGGATACCCATATAACGGAACGGACCCGAACGAATCGTACTCCGAAGTGCTCTGGCGCAATCAGCAAGTCATCGATCACGGCTTCGTTTGCGTGGACGCCAACATCATCGGCAACGGTTCGCCCCCGCAGACTCCGGTCGAGTGCGGTGGATGGAAACCGAATTTCTAGAACCGGCAGTCTGAGTATCAATCAAGAGGGCAGCTGAATCACTGGCTTCCGCCGCAGCGCATTGATCGGCGCGTTGGCCGTATTCTTGCGCTTGCTATCCGCATCCCTCAACGGCGAAAGTAATCAAAGGATGGCAAAAGCACTTCGTTCCACGCGGGTCTTGACACCGCATGGCATCGCACCCGCCGCAGTGATTGTAGATCACGAGCGGATCGTTTCGCTGGGCGGCCGGAGTGAAGTCCCTGCAGGCGCGGAGCTCTTCGATTTCGGCGACCATGTGCTGCTCCCCGGCCTGGTGGACTCGCACGTGCACATCAATGAACCCGGCCGCACGGCGTGGGAGGGATTTGAGACGGCGACGCAGGCCGCGGCCGCAGGCGGCGTGACCACGCTGGTCGATATGCCGTTGAATTGCGTTCCGGAAACCATCGATGTGCCGGCCCTCGAGGCCAAACGCGGTGCGGCGCAAGGCAAAGCGTGGGTGGACTGGGCGGCTTGGGGCGGCCTCGTGCGCGGGTTCGATCGCGGCAACCCCGAAGCGCTGCAGTCGCTGATTCGCGCGGGCGTTCCCGGATTCAAATGCTTTCTCATTCACTCTGGAATCGACGGCTTTCGATGGGTGGATGAAACCGACCTGCGCGTGGCGCTCAAGAATCTGCGCGGCACGGGACTGCCGTTGCTGGCACACGCTGAAGTTGCCGGCCCGATAGGTGCGGCGACTCAGGCGCTGAACAGAATGAGTGCGGACTGGCGCAAGTATTCCACATATTTGCGCTCTCGTCCCGACGCTGCCGAGATTGAGGCCATCGCCTTGCTCATCGGCCTGGCCGAAGAGTTCCAGACCCCCATCCACATCGTGCATCTTTCGAGTGCGAAAGCGCTGCCACTGCTCAGGGATGCGCGTGAGCGCGACGTGCCCGTCACCGTCGAAACCTGCGCGCACTATCTCTGGTTCGACGCCGCGAAGATTCCTGACGGCGCCACCCAATACAAATGCGCACCCCCGATTCGCGACGCCGGAAATCGCGAGGCGCTGTGGAATGCGCTTAACGAAGGACTGATTGCCATGGTGACCACCGACCACTCCCCTTGCCCGCCGGAGATGAAGCACCCCGAATCCAAAGGTGAAATCGCCCGCTGGGATCAGGCGTGGGGCGGCATCGCGAGCCTTGGTCTGGCCTTCTCAGTGCTGTGGACCGGGATGAAACAACGCGGCATCGGGCTGGAGAGGATCGGAGAGTGGATGGCTGCTGCGCCTGCCAGGCTGGCGGGGATGAGCGGGCGCAAGGGCGCGATTGCGATTGGCGCCGACGCGGACTTTGCAGCCTTCGATCCCGACGCCACGTGGACCGTCGCACCTTCCGACTTGTATTTCCGACATAAACTCTCGCCGTACATCGGCGCCGAACTCCGGGGACGCGTGCTCGAAACCTGGCTGCGCGGCGCACTCGTCTTTCGTGCCGGAGCGCATGTTGGCGAGGCACGCGGCAGCGAGCAGGTGCGCTCATGAGCGCCAATGCACTGCCAGAGCGCGCCCAGCGCGCCATTGCCGAGTGCCGCCGCATTGCCGTCCTAAGCGAGGAGCCGGATCGCACGACGCGCAGATTTCTAACCTCGCCCGTGCGCGAAGTGCATGCGCTGCTGCGCGGGCGCATGGAAGCTCTGGGCATGACGGTGAGCGTAGACGCAGCCGGCAACCTGCGCGGCCTGTGGCGACCTCCGGGGTCGCGTGCCAGGCGCTTGATTCTCGGCTCGCACATCGACGCCGTGCCCAATGCCGGCGCCTTCGATGGCATCCTCGGCGTCACGCTGGCGCTGGAATGCGCAGAGATCGCGCAGGAACTCAAGCTGCCGCTGCCCATCGAAATCATTGCCTTCAGCGAAGAAGAAGGCGTGCGCTTTGGCGTGCCGTTCATCGGCAGCCGCGCGGTTGCCGGGCGATTCGATCCTTCCCTGCTCAAGCTGAAGGATGCAGACGGCGTCACGCTCGAGGACGCGATCCGCGCCTTCGGCCTCGATCCCGCAGAGATCGGCAAGGCGGCCATCGATGAGGACGCGTTGGGCTTCTTAGAGGTACACATTGAGCAGGGGCCGGTGCTCGAGGTTGAGGATTTGCGTGTTGCGGCGGTGACTGCCATCGTGGGCCAGTCACGACACACTCTCACGTGGACGGGACACGCCAACCATGCTGGCACCACGCCCATGCATCTGCGCCGCGATGCGCTGGCCGGTGCGGCGGAGTGGATTGTCGCGGCGGAAGCTCTCGCGCGGCGCATGGAAGGGCTGGTGGCCACGGTGGGCCATGTGGACGTGGAACCGAATGCGGGCAACGTGATCGCAGGTGCGGTGCGTGTGAGCTTCGACGTTCGCCACGCCGACGACGCCGCGCGCAAGTCCGCCGTGGAGGCCCTGCTTGCGCAGGCCGAAGCCATCGCCGCGCGGCGCAGACTGGTGCTGCAATGCACACGCCAGATGGACCAACCGGCCGTGCCCATGGATGAGCGGCTGACGGCATTTCTCGCAGAGGCAATTGAGGCGACGGGTTTGCCCGTAAAGCGCCTACCAAGCGGCGCTGGCCACGACGCCATGGTGATGGCCGCGTGTGTGCCCACGGCCATGCTCTTTCTGCGCAGCCCCGGCGGCATCAGCCACCATCCCGATGAAACCGTTCTCGAAGAGGACGTTGCGGCTGCTCTGGAAGTGTGCCGCAAATTTCTGCAGCGGCTAACGGCCGAGGTCGGATAGAATCGGGCAACGGATTTGCTGGGGATTTTGCTCGCATTCCACTCTTCCGATTTCCCTTTGAAGAGGTCGCACGTGCACTATTTGGGATTAACGCGCAGCAGCCTGAAAGCAGACCATCTGCTGCAGACTCCAGACACTTTTATTCGCTCGCCGCTCCCCGGCGCGGAGGGCGTGGAGTTCATCATTCACGCCGCGCCGCAACTGGGCGCACGCTTTACGCAGATGACGGCAGAGTTTGTCGCCGGAGGATCGCTTGGATCCCCGCCGGCGCAGCGCTTCCTTTACGTTCTCGACGGCAAGATCGAGCTCAAAGCCGGTGGAAAGCGTCACGTTCTCAAGCCGGGCGGCTATGCGTACCTGCCGCAAGGCGCTCCGCACACGGTGCGCGCGCCGGGCATTGCGCGCGTCGCGGTGATTGAGAAACCCTACGAAAACTCGCCCGGCGCGGCCAGTCCGGAGATCCTCATCAGCGATGAAGGCGACGTGGCTCCCGTCGCGCTTATGGGCGACCATGCGCTCCGCGTGCGTGCGCTCATGCCCGACGGCCCGTCTTACGACTTTGCCGTGAACACCATGACCTACGATCCCGGCGCGGCGCTCAGCATGGTGGAAATTCACGCGATGGAACACGGACTGCTGATGCTTGAGGGCGGCGGAATCTATCGTCTCGGCGACTCGTGGTATCCGGTGCATGCCGGCGACTTTATCTGGATGCGCGCCTATTGCCCGCAGTGGTTTGGCGCGTTAGGCAAAAAGCCGGCGAAATACCTGATCTACAAAGATTGGCGACGGCATCCCCTGGGAGAACGCGCATGACGATGGAGCGGCCCAATTTATCCATCGACGGTCTCATGGCAGAGCTAATGGCCCTGGCGCAAATTTCTGAAGCCGAACCACCGGTGGTGACGCGCGTGGTTTTCGGCGAAGCGGACATGCGCGCCCGCGCGTACGTGAAGGGCTTGTGCGCGGAAGCGGGCCTGAGCGTAAGCCAGGACGCCGTCGGCAACACTTTTGCGCGCTGGGAAGGCAGCGATCCCACACTCGCGCCCGTCGGCACCGGCTCGCACATCGACGCCATCCCTAACGCCGGCCTCTACGACGGATGCGTCGGCGTGCTGGGAGGTCTTGAAGCGATTCACGTTCTCAAGAAGCTCGGATTCAAACCGCGCCGCTCGATCGAGCTTGTGATCTTTACTGCAGAGGAGCCCACGCGCTTTGGCATCGGCTGCCTGGGCAGCCGCATGATGGCGAACGTGCTTACTCCCAAGCAGGCGCTTGCCCTGCGCGACAAGGAAGACCGAGGGCTGGAGGAATGGCGCGCGCAAGCCGGGTTTACCGGTCCGCTGGACTCCGTCCAGGTTCCCTTTGGGCGATTCCATCAATTCGTGGAGATGCACATCGAGCAGGGACCGTACCTCGAGCATGAAGGTCTCGATGTGGGCCTGGTGACGCACATTGCCGCACCGGCCAGCCAGCGCATTGTGATTGAAGGCGAAGGCGGCCACGCCGGCGGCAAATTGATGCCCGGCCGCAAGGATGCGCTCGTCGCGGCAGCGGAGTTGATTCTGGCGCTGGAAGCGGCGGCAAAATCGACGGGCGCCATCGATACCGTGGGCACCGTGGGCATTTGCGACGTCTTTCCCGGCGCGGTGAACAGCGTTCCTTCCCGAGTGCTCATCACCACCGATGTGCGGGACATTGATGGCGCGCGCCGCGACGGCGTTCTGGCCGCATTGGCCGATGCAGCCGACGAAGTGAGCGCACGCCGCGGCGTGAAGATTGCCACGGAACTGATCAACGCCGATCCACCGACCACGTGCGATCCGGCGATTTTAGCGGCCCTCGAAGAGTCAGCCGTCGCCGCCGGCAAGAAATATAAGCGAATGGTGGCGCGCGCCTACCATGATTCTTCGTTCGTGTCGTGCATTGCGCCCGTGGCCATGTTATTTATTCCCTGCCGCGGCGGAGTGAGCCATCGGCCCGACGAATACGCTTCACCCGAGTGGATCGGCGGTGGTGTGCACGTGCTGGGGCGCACCCTGGCGCAGTTGGCAAGCTAGCGGACAGCGATCAGCAAACAGTGAGAGCCGCTCTGCTGTCTGCCGTCGGCTGTCGGCTGTTCGCTGTCCGCTGTCAACTGTTGTATGCTATCCCTCAACCCGTACGGCACTGTCGGCACCCATGAGCACGCATGCGACAACCCGCATCGTTGGCGCCCCCGTTCCCCGAAAAGAGGGCGTGGACAAGCTGGTGGGCCGCGCCTGCTACATCGACGACATGGAACGCGAGGGCATGTGGTATGGAGCCACGGTGCGTAGCACGATTCCGCGCGGACTCATCCGCTCCATCGCTTTCGATCGCCGTATCGACTGGAGCGAGTTTACCGTTGTCACTGCTGCGGACATTCCCGGCGAGAATATCATTCAGCTCATCGTTGCCGATCAACCCTGCCTCGCCGACGGCAAGGTGAATCACTGCGAGGAGCCGATTCTTCTTCTCGGTCATCCCGATAAGCACAAACTGCGCGAGGCCCTTGGCGGGGTGAAGATCGAGTACGATCCGCTGCCGCCTATCTTCACCATCGAGGAGAGTGAGCGGCAAGACCTGATTGTGTGGGGCGCGGACAATCTGCTCAAGAGTTTTCTGTTGGAAAAGGGCGATGTGGACTTGGTGTGGTCCCGGGCCGCACATATTGTCGGAGGTGAGTACCGCACTGGCGCGCAGGAACATCTGTATATCGAGAACCAGGGCATGATCGCCGAGTACAGCGCGCAAGACGGAGTCACGGTGTGGGGCTCGCTGCAGTGCCCTTACTACGTCTTCAAAGCATTGCGCGGCGTCTTCGATCTGCCTGAAGACAAGGTGCGCGTGGTCCAGACTGAAACTGGAGGCGCGTTCGGCGGCAAGGAAGACTATCCGTCGGTCCTCGCCTGCCACGCGGCACTGCTGGCCAAAAAGAGCGGCCATCCGGTGAAGATGGTCTACGACCGCATGGAGGATCTGGCGGCCACCACCAAGCGCCATCCCGCGCGCGTACGTCATCGCACCGCGCTCGACAAGGATGGCAAGCTGCTGGCGATCGAAATCCATCTCGACACCGACGGCGGCGCCTACGCCACGCTTTCTTCCACGGTGCTCTCGCGTGCGACGCTGCACTCCACTGGCCCGTATCTTTGCCCCAATGTACGAGTGCGCGCGCGCTCCTGGGCGACGAATCACGTCCCGTACGGCGCGTTTCGCGGCTTCGGAGCACCGCAAGCGGTCTTCGCGATGGAGCGTCACATGGACGAAATCGCCGCGGCGCTTGGCGTCGATCCAGTCGAATTGCGGCGCAGGAATTTTCTGCATGAGGGCGATACGAACGCGACGGAACAACTGATGCGCGAACCAATCGTCCTCGATAGGCTACTGGATCGCGCGTTGCAAGAGAGCGATTATCACGCCAAGCGTTTGCAATTTGCGCGTGAGAACGCGCGGAGTCCCATCAAACGCGGTATGGGCATCGCGGCGTTCTATCACGGCTCGGGATTCACCGGCTCGGGCGAGGTGTATTTGAATTCGCTGGCCGGCGTGGACGTTGCGCCAGAGGGCAAAGTACGGGTTCTGGTGTCGAATACAGAATTCGGCCAGGGAACGAATACGATTCTCACGCAGATTGCCTCCGAAGCGCTGGGCATCGAATACAGCGACGTAACCATGGCCGCGCCGGACACTAGTATGGTGCCGAACAGCGGACCCACGGTGGCCTCGCGTACGTCGATGGTGGTGGGCCGCATCATTGAGCGCGCTTGCCTGCAGCTGATCTGTCTATTGCGCGAGCAGGCAGGCCTGGGCGCGACGCACACGCGCGAGGAATTCCTTGCCGCTTGTGAGCGCTACCGTGCCGCGCATGGCGAACTTTCATCCCTGTGCCGCTATGAAGCTCCACCGGGGATCTACTGGGACGATCAGAAGTACCACGGCGAAGCGTACGGCGCGTATGCGTGGGCGATTTACGTGGCGCAGGTCGCTGTGGACACGGTGACGTACTCGGCCGAGGTGGAGGACTTCTGGGCCGTGCAGGAAGTGGGCCGCGTGCTGCATCCAGTGATGGCCGCAGGACAGATTGAGGGCGGCATCGCGCAAGGCATTGGCTACGCGCTCTACGAAAAGGTGGTTCTCGATGGTGGCCGCATGACCAACAACCAGATGACGAACTACATTATGCCAACCGCCGAGGATGTGCCGCCGATCCATGTCTATTTCGAAGAGATTCCCTTCCGCTTCGGAGGATTTGGCGCCAAGGGCCTCGGCGAATTGCCCCACGACGGACCCGCGCCCGCGATTCTGAACGCCATCCGCGACGCCACCGGCGTGAGTTTTACTGCCATTCCACTTCTGCCCGAGGATCTTTATGCGGGGCTCGCCGCGAGCCAACCGGTGGAGGAGCCGGCCTTGCCATGAACGCCAACGGAAAGGCCAGGACGGACGCACACTGGCCGGCGATCCGCTTCACGGTGAATGGCGAAGGCCGCACGGTGCGTGTACCACCCATGAAGCGGCTGCTCGACGTGCTGCGCGAAGATCTGCATCTGACCGGGACGAAGGAGGGATGCGGCGAAGGCGAATGCGGCTCCTGCTCGGTGCGCATGAATGACGAACTGGTGAATAGCTGCCTTGTGCCCGTACTGCAGGCCAAGGGCGCCGAGATTCAAACTGTGGAAGGACTGGCGCTCGACGGGGAGCTACATCCCTTGCAGGAAGCATTTCTCGAGAACGGCGGGGCGCAGTGCGGCATTTGTACGCCCGGCATGTTGATGGCCGCGGCGCAGCTTCTTGCGCACAGCCCGCATCCCAGCGAGGCGGAGATTCGCGAAGGGTTGGCAGGCAATTTGTGCCGTTGCACGGGATTCGTGCGCATCTTCGAGTCCGTCGCGGCTGCCGCCGGCACATCGGAATCGGAGCCGGCGAAAGAACCGGTGATGGAGCAGACGCACCATGCGCGGTAATGCGGAAATGCACGATCTGGTTGCGCCCGGCAGCCTGGGAGCGGTGCTCGATCTGCTTGCCGCCGAACCCGGCCAATGGACGCCGATCGCGGGCGGCACGGAGTTGATGGTGGCGTTTTCCGCCGGGCGGTTGAACGCGCACAAGCTGGTCAACTTGTGGGGCATTCCCGACCTGCGCACGATTGAAGTCACGCCGCAGAGCGTTGCCATTGGCGCGGCGGCCACGTTTCTGGATCTGCGCAAGCACGCCGTCATCAACGCGGAGTTTCCGCTGCTCGCAAGAGCCGCAAGCTGGATCGGCTCCGTTGCCAACCAGAGCCGCGCCACGCTGGGCGGAAATCTGGTCAATGGCTCACCCGCCGCGGACTCTTCGCCCGCGCTGCTGGCTTACGATGCTGAGATTGAAACCATCTCTGTGCGCGGTCGGCGAAAGGTTCTCTACTCCGAGTTTCACACCGGCTACAAGCGCAATGTGCTCGCCGCGGATGAGCTGCTCTACGCGATTCAATTGCCGAGGCGATTCGCGCGTCACCGGCAATACCTGCGCAAAGTGGGAACGCGGCGCGCCATGGCAATTGCCAAAGTGGCGCTCGGAGCGACTGCGCTGCTCGAGCAAGGGGTCATTCGCGAGATTCGGCTCGGAGCGGCAAGCCTGGCGCCGTATCCTATGCGGCTTAAGCAAACCGAAGCCGCGCTGCTTGGCCAGGCGCTCACGCGTGAAACCGTGCTGGCTGCACGGCGCGCGCTGGTCGCCGAAGTGCAACCTATCGACGATATTCGTTCCACGGCCGAGTACCGGCGGCGCGTGGCAATGAATCTGCTCGAGGAGTTTTTGCTCGAACTGCGCCGGGAGGGAGTGCGGCCGTGAATGAAACGCTCGCAGCCTGGAACGCGGCCGGCGCAACGGAAGCGAGAAATGCGATGCTGGCTTGTTGCGGGTCTAAACATTGGGCCGATGCGATGGTAGCCCTGCGCCCGATTGCGAGCGTAGCTGCGCTGAGCGAAGAGACAGACCGTGTGTGGAGCACAATGCAGGAGCCCGACTGGCTTGAGGCCTTTGCCTGCCATCCGCGGATTGGCGAACGGAAAGTGTCAATGCACGCGGGCGAGCAGTCGTTCGCGTGGTCCCGGGCTGAGCAGGCGCAGACGAACGCGGCGAGCGAAAATGTGCTGGCCGAGATTGCCGCGGGAAATCAGGAGTACGAAGAGCGATTCGGATTCACTTATATCGTTTGCGCCACGGGCAAGAGCGCGGACGAGATGCTGGCGATTCTTCAGCGGCGGCTGGGATCGACGCGCGATTCGGAGTTACGCGAAGCCGCTGAGCAGCAGCGGCAAATCATGCAAATTCGTTTGGGAAAGTGGTTGATCGAATGAGCACAATCACAACACACGTATTGGATGCGGTCCTGGGCAAGCCGGCAGCGGGCATTGCCGTGCGCCTCGAGAAATTGGAAAGCGACTGGGTTGAAGTTGCGGCCAGCACCACCGACGCGGATGGCCGCTGCCGCGATCTTGCGGCCGATGCGCCCGCCGGCGATTACCGCCTCACATTCTCGACCGGCAGTTACCTCAAGCGCCTGGGCCGCACCAGTATTTATCCGGAGATTTCCATCACCTTCACCTGCGACGGCAAGGGCCACTATCATTTGCCGCTCCTGCTCAGCGACAACAGCTACACCACTTACCGAGGAAGCTAGCCAATGGCAAGACTAGGTGAAAACCGCTACGGAAAATCGCGCGTGCGCTTGTCGCGCATCACACGCCTGAACGATCGCCATGAGTTCAACGAGTGGACCGTCCACGTGATGCTGTACGGCGACTTCGAAACCAGCTACATACAGGCCGATAACAGCAAGGTTCTGCCCACCGACACCATGAAGAACACCGTGTACTACGTGGCGCGCGGCTCGCAAACGGAGACCATCGAGGCTTTTGCCTGCGAGTTGGGCGACTACTTCCTCTCGAACCAGCCGCAGGCTGCAAAGGTCAGCATCGAAGTCCAGGAAAAGGCCTGGCAGCGCATGATTGTCGACGGCGCACCGGAAGCCACGACCTTCAAAATGGGCGGACCGGAGGTGCAGACCGCACACACCGAGCGTGAAAGAGGTGGCGCGTGGGTCGTAACCTCGGGCGTGGACGGATTGACGATTCTCAAGACGACGAAGTCGGCGTTCACCGGCTACATCAAGGACAAGTTGACCACGCTCAAGCCTGCCACCGACCGCATCTTCGGCACGCGCGCCACGGTGACATGGGAACACGCGGCAGCGGCGCCGGATTATGCACAGGTGCGCGCGCGGATTCTGGCTGCGCTGCTGAAGGAGTTTGCGGGACACGACAGCATGAGCGTGCAACATACGCTCTATGACATGGGCAAAGCTGCGTTGGCCGCTGCGCCGGAGATCGCGCGCATTCGCCTTTCCATGCCCAATCTGCACCATCTGCTTGCCGAGTTGAGCCCCTTCGGCCTCGACAATCCGAATCACATTTTCGTGCCCATCGACGAGCCGCATGGTACCATCGAGGCCACCGTCGAGCGGTGATTCAAGCACAACCAGTAAAAGGCAAGCACGTGACCGGCACATCGACCACAAAAGCGCAGGTGTATGCGCAAGGAGGCGCAGCCGAGAGCTACGGGCTGCGCACAGGCGTGCTGGGTCCGGTAGAAACGCTGGCGCAGTCCGTCTCCGCCATGGCGCCCAGTACCTCGGCGTCGCTCACCATTCCGCTGGTCTTTGCGCTGGCCGGCAATGCCACGTGGTTTGTCTATCTGCTGGCCACAGGCGCCATGTTCCTGGTGGGTTTTTGCGTCAGCCGATTCGCAAAGCTCTCTGCCTCGCCGGGATCGCTCTACAGTTACACGGCAGATACATTGCCTCCCGCATTTGGCGTCGCCGCCGCGTGGGGATTGCTGCTTGCCTATCTCGCCACGGGCGCATCGGTTGCCGGCGGCGCACTTTACTACGCGACTGTGCTCTGCCAGCAGTTTTTCCATTGGGCGCCGCCGGCCATCCCCACGCTTGCGGCGGTCTGCCTGGTTGCGGGCTTCATCGCCTATCGCGACGTCAAGCTGTCGGCAGAAGTCATGCTGTGGATTGAAGCGGCCTCGGTCAGCCTCATTGTGATTGTGCTCATTCTCCTGCCGATTCATGTGGGACTGCAGATCGATACCAGCCAATTTCGGTTGCAAGGCGCCTCGTTCAAAGGACTGGGACCGGCACTCGTGCTCTCCATCTTCAGTTTTGCCGGCTTTGAAAGCGCCACCACGTTAGGAGGCGAGGCGCGCGAGCCTCTCAAGACGATTCCCCGCGCCGTGATGCAATGCGCGTTGCTGGCCGGCGTCTTCTTCATGCTCTGCGCCTACTCAGAGGTGGTAGGCTTCCGCGGCGAATCCACGGCGCTCAGCGAGACCACCAGCCCGCTGCACCTTCTCTCCGTGAAGGCCGGCGTTTCGCCGCTCGGGGTCGCCATCGACTGCGGCGCATTCATCAGCATGTTTGCATGCGTGCTCGCCTGCTCCACAGCCGCCGCGCGCGTGCTGCTGCGCATGGCGCACGACGGACTTTTGCCCGCCGCGTTCGAGCGCACCAACCAGCGGCATAAAACTCCGGGAACTGCGATCACGCTTTCGACCGCGCTCATGTTCGCGGCCACGGCAGGTTTTGCTCTGCGCGGCGCCACCGGTTCCACCATGTATGACCTGCTCGGCTCGCTTTCTGTCTTCGGTTTTCTCACTGCGTACGCGCTGGTGGCTGTGGCGCTGCCCTTTGCGCGGCACGCGCTCGGCAGGCATTCTCACGTGCTGGCCGCGGTCAGCGTACTCACCGTTGCCATCGTGGTTCTGATCGCGATCTTCGACCTCAACTCCGCAGCCGACACGATTCACGCGCGCATTCCTTATCTTTATCTCGTCTACATTGCCGCGGGGCTAGGCTGGTACGGAGTGCGGCGGGCGTTGCGTGCAAATCGTTGACGTTTTGTGGAAAACGGGTCCCCAATAGGCACGATTTTTAACAAATCCTTACATGAACTTTATGCTGCAGACATTATCATGCCACTAACCCGCGCGGTGTCATGTCCAGCTCTTTGAACGGTCTTCGTTCAAAGCCATAACTCTTTTCAGTTTGGAAGTTGCACGCACTCAAACGCCGGATCTCACATTTACCAAAGCTTCTTTTTTGAAATCCCGGATCTTCATACGGGAAATCTCTATTTCGAGGTCAGTCCTTTGAAGCACTCCATGCGCACGTCTTGCTTGTGTATCGCTTCTCTGCTGGTAGTCGTCGTGGCCGCGGTGTTCTCGACCAACCCGCTCAATGCCCAGCAAACTCTCGGCGGAATTACCGGCGAGGTGACCGACGCCTCGGGCGGCGTGCTTCCCGACGTGACCGTTACGGTGACCGAGGAGCAGACCTCGCTCACCCGCACCACCAAAACCAACGGCTCGGGCAGTTACAGCTTCGTCAACCTGCCCATCGGCGATTACACGCTCACTTATTCGGCCGGTGGTTACGAGGCGCAGAGGACTCCGCACATCACGGTGCAGGCCGACCGTACGGCCACCTTGAATGTTTCGCTCAAGGTGGGCCAGGCCAGCACCACGGTGGAAGTTGAAGCCGCGCCGCTGATGAACGCCGTCGATACCACCAACGGCTACGTGATGGAGACGCAGCAGATTGATGCAGTGCCCTTGCCGACCGGCAGCTTCACCGGGCTGGCTATTCTTTCGCCCGGCGTGAATGCGGAGCTGCCCGGCGGGACCGGCGCCGACTCCGGCCTGGGCAACGCGCCCATCTGGGCCAACGGCCAGCGCGACACATCAAACGCCTTTCTGCTGAATGGCGTCGATGGCAGTAATCTGTTCAACGGCAAGAGCACCAGCGAGGTGGATTCGTTCCGCATCTCCAACAACACAGGTCAGGCCAACAATGCCGCCGGCGGTGTGGTGCCCAGTGCCGCTTCGGTCTATCTGTCCATTGGCAACGCCATTCCCACGCCGGCGCCCGAAACCATCGCGGAGGTGCGTGTCAACGCTTCGATGTACGACGCCCAGCAGGGCTCCGACAGCGGCGCGCACATCGACATGAGCACCAAGTCGGGCACCAACCAGTTCCACGGCGGCGTTTACGCCCATCGCGGCACCAACTGGATCAACGCTGCGCCCTTCTTCTTCAAAAAAGACCAAAATATTCCGGCCGCCGACAAGAATCCGCAGTTGCACCGCTACACGGCAGGCGGCGACCTCGGAGGACCAATCATCAAGGACAAGCTGTTTGGGTTCGTCGGCTACCAGCACCTGCACATCTCCGACCAGGAGACTGGCGACGAGCTTCTTGATGTCCCGCCCGGCTTGAACTCGGGACCAGCCGGTGGCCCCAACGCGCGCGATGAGTCGAATTTGGTTAACGTTGCCAACAATAACTGGACACAGAACGAAGGCACCTCCGGGGTCACCGTCACGAGCTTCAACGCGGGCTCAAATCCAGTGGGATACGCCCTCTTCACGATGCCCAATCTGCCCGGTGAGCCGGGGAACTACCTGATTCCGAGCGCGCTTCCCAATGCCAACCCCAATGTCTTTTCGCCTTACAACGCGTTCCTGCCCGGTACAGCACGATTCATCTCCGACCAGGCCGTCGCTGATCTCGACTGGAACGTCACCGGCAAGGATGTTCTGGCGGTCAAGTACTACTACCAGCACGATCCCAGCAGCTCGCCGTACGCCTACTCCAACGTGCCGGGATTCGACGCACACATGGATACCGGCTCGCAGGTGGGGTCCCTCAATAACGTCCAGACCATCGGAACCAGCCTCAGCATCTCTGAGACAGTTGGTGTGCTGCGCGAGAAGGCCTACGCCACGAACGATCAGGCCTTTGGTCCAAAAGCTGTTGGCATGTCCGGCAATTTCGGCAGTTACTTTCCCGGCATTACCATCAACGACGCGATCGGCGATGCGTTCGACTTTCCCGGATCCGCAACGCAACCTGCCGGCCCCCTCTACGGCCTCGTCGCACCCTCACTGGCCATCGGCCCCGACGCCGAATACCAGGGAGCTAATACCGGTGTTTTCCAGAACCGTATTATGCCCTCGGGCACGGCCATCTGGTCCAAGGGACGCCATTCGCTCAGCTTTGGCGGAAGCTGGTCTTATACTCAGCTGGATACGCGCGACCATCGCACCGGCACTGGCAATGTCGCCACGCCGGATTTTGTCGCGTTCGCCAACAATTGGGTTACGCCCTACTCCACGCAGAACTTTACAGCAACTTCTTTCCTGCAGGGCAACGCCGATCACTACTATCGCGCCAATGAAACCGGACTTTTCGTTCAGGACAAGTTCCAGGTTACTCCGACCTTGAGCATCACCGCAGGCGTGCGCTACGACTGGGACGGCGGACTGACCGAGAAAAACGGGAACATCATTAACTTCGATCCTTCCAAGTACAGTTACGACGTTGCCACCGACACCATTACCAGCTCCGGCTTTATCATCGCCGGCAACAATAAGAACGGAACCTCCGGTGTGAGCAAAACCACGCTCACCGGCCGCCAGTGGGGCATTGCACCGCGTCTCGGCTTTGCCTGGCAGCCCTCCATGTTCCATTCGAAATTTGTGGTCCGCGGAGGTGGCGGCTTCTACTACGACCGCGGCGAGCTCTTTACCTACCTCTCGCCCGGTTATGCCGCCGGCGAGGTCGACGGCGGCCCCTTCGGGAATTCCCAAACGGAACCGTTCGTCAGCCAGCAGCACTGCCCCTATAACTCCTCTTTCGGCCCCGACCAAACTTATCTCTACCTTTATTACATTCCCATCTGCGGCGGCGGCTTCGGGCCATTCGGCACCGGTTTCTACGGGAATGGGGGCTACGTCGACAACACGGACTTCAATCTGGTCACGCCCTGGGGCCCCTCGCGTTCTGCGCCGCCATCCAACCCCAAAGCCTCCGACATTAACAACTACCTTCCCAATGCCGCTGCGATTATCGATGGAACCGTCTTCGGCAACAACAGCGATCAGCCATTTACCCTCGGCGTTTACAACCGGGCCAACAAGCTGCCTTACAGCATGAACTTCACGCTCAATATCCAGTACCAGCCGCGCAACGACCTCATGTTCGAGATCGGCTACGTGGGCAATCTCGGCCGCCACCAGGTCATCCCCGTGCCGTTCAACCAGGCCCAGATCGCGACCTTGGGTAGTCCTACTCATCCCGGCGGCCTCGCCACGCAGTACTTCAGCTACGGCTACACTGTGCAGGATCCGAACACCTTCTCCCCTGAGTGCGTGAACGATCCCACGGAAGTGAATTGCAGTTACGGCACAATGCTCGATAACTATGAGGGCGGCAACGTCGATCTTCGCGTGCCCTATATCGGTTACTCCTCCGAATCCGAGGCCTATACTGCCGCCGGCGTCGCAGCCTACAACGCCCTCACCTCGCACCTCGAAAAGCGGCTCAGCCACGGCTTCCAGGCCGGAGTTTCCTACACCTATTCCCACGCCACCGATGAGCAAAGCGGAATGGGCCTCTTCTTTAACGGCAACAATCCCACCAATCTGCGCAGCGCCTACGGTTCGGCCGACTTCGACCGCACCCACGTGCTCAACTTCACCTATGGCTACACCGCGCCCAAGTTCTTCTCCACAGATACGTTGGCGGGCAAAGCTCTCGATAGCTGGGCGATTCACGGTCTTGCGACCATTCAAAGCGGCCAGCCCTACAGCATTATCGACTACTCGGGAGCGGTCGGCAGCATCTTCTACAGCACCTTCAACGGCATCACCAACCCTATTGTCCCGCTCGCTCCGGGATGCAACCGGAAAAACGCGCTCACCGGCCAGAATGGCGCGTTCTACAACATCAATACCGGTGCGGGCGCGGCGCTCAAGGCCACGTGCTTCGATGTCCCCATCATTCAGCCCGGCACCATGGGCGTTCCCAACGGCGACGACTTTGAAACCAACTTCACCTCCGGCCAGCGCAACATCTTCCGCCAGTCCTGGCAGCGCCGCGCCGACGCCTCTTTGAGCAAGGAACTGCCGATTCACGACCAATACACGTTGCGCTATAGCTTTGACGTCTATAACCTCACCAACACCGCGAGCTTTGATATTCCTCAAAACAACGTCAATCAGAATCAGGGTTTCAACAACGAACCCTTCGCGGTCAGCTCCACATCGGCCGCCCTGCCCACAGGATGTGGTACGACGAATCCCTTGGCCGGCGGACTCTATAACTGCCCGGCTTCTCTTGGCATCACGAAGCACACGATTGGCAGCCCGCGCCAGATTCAAATGTCTCTGCATCTGGACTTCTGATCCGCGCAGCTCGTCAACTTCCGAGGGGCGGCTCTCCTAAGAGCCGCCTTTTCGTTGCGCTCGTGCGGACTCATTTCCGGCCGCGCGTTTTTGAACCCTGCAGCCCCTACAATCTCTGTATGACCGCCGTCCCGTGGACCCTCCGCGCTCTTCGCCGCGCCCTCGCCAACGGCGCCACATGCCCGTCTGAACTGGCTGAGGCTGCGCTTGCGCGCTCGAACGGAAATGCGAGCCGCAACACCTACCTCTGGCAGGATGCCGTGTGGACGCGCGCGGAAGCCGCGCGCGCCGAGGCGATGCCGCGTTCGAGTGGCGGCCCGTTCGGCGATGGCCGCCCCGCGCTGTGGGGCCTGCCCATCTCAGTGAAGGACTGTTTCGACCTCGCCGGCTCGCCGACGACGTGCGGCGTGCGTTTTTATCGCGATCTGAACGGCATGGCCACGCGCGACTCCTGGCTGGTTGAGCAGCTACGCGCCACCGGCGCAGTGATCGTGGGCAAAACGCACCTTCATCCGCTGGCCTATGGAATCACCGGCGAGAATCCGGAGTTTGGCGATTGCGTGCAGCCACGCGATTCCGGCGCGCTCACAGGCGGATCTTCGAGCGGCGCAGTTGCCAGCGTGCAGGAGGGTTCGGCCGTGGCCGCCATCGGCACCGACACCGGCGGCTCCGTGCGCGCACCCGCGGCGCTCGGCGGACTGGCCGGTTATCGCGCCACCATCGGCCGCGGCGACTGGCGCGGCGCCGCGCACCTGGCCGTTTCCTTCGACACCATGGGCTGGCTCTTCCGCGATCTTGAGGATGCGCCGCTGCTCGCCGCGACCTTCGCGACCAGAGAGAACGTGGCGACGGTTAGCTTTACGCGCTTCGCTTTTCTCGGCGACAAATTTCTCTACGATTGCGAGCCGGAGGTGATCGAAAGCTTTCGCCGCGTGATCGGCGAACTGCAGGCGCTGGGGCTCGATGCCGAGCCCATCGATTTGGAAGGGGGGCTGGAGTGGTGGATGGATTCGATCGAGATCTTCGCGCCGCTGCAGGCTGCAGAGGCTGCGCTGGTGCACGCGGGCCACTTCGACCGCTGCGAGCCGGCCATTCGCGATCGCCTGAAGTGGGGTGCAAGCCTCACGCCGGATGAGGTTGCCTCGTTGCGGCAGCGTCACGCCGATTACCGCGCGCGCATGGATGAGCTCTTCGCCGCGCACCAACTTGTTCTGTTGCCCTGCGCTCCCGTGGCGCGTCTTGCGGCCGGGGCCGACCACAGCCAGACGCGCAGCCGCCTGCTGCGCTACACTTCGCCGTTCAGCCTGGCCGGCGTACCCGCAGTTGCTATCCCCTGCGCCCACGGCGGCATGCAATTGGCTGCTTCGCGTGAATTCGACGAGCAGCTGCTGGCACTGGCCGCACAGATCGGCGCGCAAAGGAACGCAGTTTCAGAGGCGTGATTTGGTTCGAAGCGGAGAATTGAATTTAGAACGGCTTCTCCGTCAGGAAGGTCTCGGGCTTCATGGATCCATCGCGCTGTTTCACCAGCATCTGCACCTTGCCCTCGGCCGCTTCCAGCTCCTGCTTGCAGGCGGCCGACAGGTTCACGCCCTCTTCGAAGAGCTTGAGCGAATCCTCGAGCGCCAGATCGCCCTTCTCCAGCTGTTCGACGATGCTTTCGAGCCTTTTGAGCGATTCTTCAAAGGAAGGCATGGCGTTCACCTCTTGCTATGATTTTCCCTGCGGCAGCGCCCCGGCAATCACCTCGGCGGCAATGTCGTAATGGCCGTATGGCGCGCTCACCTGTACGCCCTGCACGTACGGACGCACCGCCTCCGCCATCTCCTGGGCAATTCGGATGCCCTCGGCCCGCGCGGCCTCGGGCGTATCGGCCTGTGCCATGCGCAGCATGATCTCTTCCGGCATGGCAATGCGCAGATCGTTCTTCATATATTCGGCGTTGCGCAGACTGGTGAGCGACCAGATGCCGGCAATGATCGGAATGCGGTGGTCACCAACCCGTTCCAGGAACTCTTCCAGCAAGCGCAGATCGAAGACCGCCTGCGTGATGGCGTACTCCGCCCCGGCCTCCACCTTGTAGGCAAACCGCCGCAGCTCGTTCTCGATCTCGGGCACGCCGGGATTCGCAGCCACGCCGATGGTAAGGTTCGTGCTCGCGCCGATGGAGTTCGAACCGATATCGAGCCCGTGATTCAGCCGGTTGGCGATGTTTACCAAACCGATTGAATCCACGTCAAAGACTTGAGAAGCGTCAGGATAATCTCCCTGTTTGGGCGGTTCGCCGGTAACGCAGAGAATGTTGCGCAGACCGATGGACGACGCTCCCAGCAGATCCGACTGAATCGAAAGCAGATTCCGGTCGCGGCAGGTGTAATGCAGGATCGTCTCCATCCCGGTGTGCTGCTGAATCTGGATGCAGAGACTTTGCCCGCTCATGCGCGCCGAGGCCTGAGCCGCGTCGTACACGTCGATGGCGTCAACGCCCAGACGGGCCAGCAGTTGCGCGCCCTCGATTTCTCTAGAACAATTAATGCCCCGCGGCGGCACGAACTCCACCAGCTTGATGAACTGCCCTTCGGCGAGCAATGCGCCCAGCCGCGAGCGCTGCCCAATCGTTGCCGGGGGCGTCTCCCTGTTCACCTCCGGCGCCGCGCCGGTCACCGTCACTCGCGTTTGCTCGTCCATGGCCCGGATAGCCGAGCGCATGGCGCGAATGTGATTCGGGGTGGTTCCGCAGCACCCGCCCACAATCTGCACCCCGGCAGCGACGGCCTTGCGCGCAAAGCTGGCCATGTACTCCGGCGAGCAGAGATAAATATTGCGGCCTTCAACGGCCCGCGGCACGCCCGCATTGGGCA
>JBEKAS010000029.1:0-24807 GCA_050015795.1 Occallatibacter sp.
CCGTAAGGGCCGCAAAAGGAACGTGGGCTTCAGTCACTGAGGGACGGTCTTCCGTGAGACTGGCCCACTAACCTTCCTTTTCGCGCGCCATGCCAAAAAACAACAAACCTACTTTGCAGGCAGCTTCGCAGGCTGCGCCAGCAGGGCCGCAAACGGCAGCGTGCTCGTCTCCAGATACAAAGTCGGCTTCATGGCATCGGCCAGCGCGTCCGCCCCATCGGGTTTGGGAATTTTGTCCCCGCTGTAGTTATTGAAGAAATAGGAAGTCTGCGGCTGGAACACGCCTTGCGTTACCGTGCCGTCCAGCCGATAGCCCCAGGTGGACGAATTCAGAATGAAGCTCACATTTTCCAACTGGCCTGCAACGCTGAAGCAGTAGGTCACATAAGTCCAGTACTGTGTGCCGGGTTGAATCATGAAAACCGAGGGCGCTCCGTTACTGTCGAGCCAGTACTGCGCGTACGCGGCGCCCAGCCCTGTGGGATCGGGAGCGTATGCAAGTGACTGGTACTCAACCCAGGGGTTACTGCCGCTCAAAGTGGAAAAGGTACGCGCCGTTTCGGGCACTTCAGCCAACACGTTGCACGCCGTCGCCGCAGCTGCGGCCGGCGCAGCCGCTGCGGCCTGCGCTGCGGTTGCCGCCGGCACGGAGCAAACCGCAAACGCAAGGGACGCTAAAACCAATCCGACGGATTTCATGACTAACATTATGCTCCCGCGCCAGCGATCGGCGTGCGGTGTCTGTTCCCTGTTCCCCTGTTCCCTTGGTCCCTTGGTCCCTGCTTTTATCTCCGCAACCACAAATCCGCTGACACAAACGCCAGAAACACCATCGCGATCACGCCGTTCATGGTGAAGAATGCGGCATTCAGGCGGCGCAGGTCGCGGGGCGAAACGATGGCGTGTTCATAGGCCAGCAGCAGACCCACGGCGAACACACCGAGCCAGCCCGCAAGTCCAAAGTGGAAGAGCCAGGCAAACCACGCGAGCGCCCAGAGCGCGGCCACGTGCATGGCGCGGGCGGCGCGGAACGCGGCCGCGACCCCCACCGCTTGCGGCAGGCTGTGCAGCCCAGCGGCGCGGTCGTGTTCGTAATCCTGGCAGGCGTAGAGCACGTCGAAGCCGCCGGCCCAGAGCGTAACCGCGGCGGTTAAGACCAGAATGCGCGGGTCGAGGCTGCCGCGCACGGCAACCCACGCCGCCGCAGGCGCCAGACCCAGCGCCAGCCCCAGCCCCAGGTGCGACCAGCGCGTGAAACGCTTCAGGTAGCTGTAGCCCAGCAGCACCAGCAGCACTAACGGCGCAAGCTCCAGCGTCAGCTGGTTCAGCTCCGCCGCAGCCAACAAAAATATCAGCACTGCGGCCGAGATAAAGCCCAGCACAAACTTCCGCGAGAGCAACCCCGCCGGAATCGCTCGATTCCTCGTGCGCGGATTGCTTGCGTCGAGGTCCGCGTCGGCCCAGCGATTAAAGGCCATGGCCGCCGACCGCGCCGCCACCATGGCCACCACGATCCACGCCACCGTACGGCAGCCGGGCAGCCCGCCCGCCGCAAGCAGCATCGCTGTCAGCGCAAAGGGCAGCGCAAAGATCGAGTGTTCCCACTTGATCATCTCGAGCGTGGTGCGTATCTTCTTGAGGGTTCCGGCCATGGGCGACATTCTTTACTGTAATCGAGCCGGCGTTGCTCGAAAGGCCTCCGCGCGATCGAGTGGGCCGTGTTCGAGCGCGCAATGTCCTGCCACGCGGCCCTCACGCGCCGAAGAAACGCGCCCAGAGTGACTCAAATCACCAGAGTCGCGCGGGTGATGGACGAATGACCACGAAATCGTGACGCATATCACAGAGAATCGCTCGAGCCGATGAAATCATTGCCTCGACGGTCCCCAGGAGAAGATGCCGAGAGGATTCGTATCTCCGCAGGAAAGGCCCCTTGTGCCACTTGACCCCGCTGCGTTTCTCGCCGACCCCGATCTGATCCGCGCGCTCACTGAGCGCGCGACGCCCATCGTCTGCGATACCGACCGCATCCTCTTTCAGCAGGACGATCCCCCCGTGGGTCTCTACATCCTTCACGAGGGTGAAGCAACGCTCAGCATGGCCTCGCAGCAGGGTCAGGCGATCCTCACGGTAGAGGCGAGAGACGGTTCCCTCCTCGGCCTCCCCGGACTCATCAGCAACCAGCCCTATTCGCTCACCGCGGTTGCGCACTCCGGAGCGCGGGTCAGTTATCTCGGCCGCCCGGAGTTCACCACGCTGATGGAGTCAAACCCGCCGCTGGCATTCAAGATCCTGCAGGTCCTTGCCGCCGAGGTCCGCTCGGCTCGTCAGGCACTCTATTAGAGCGTGATTTAAAAATCAGCTTTGTAACAGGGCCGCGGCTTCACACTTCACACTCACACTCGCCTCACCCTCACCTGCTACACTCACTCTCGTCGTGATCCTTGCCTGCATTGTCATCGCGGTTGCGGCCTACCTTCTCGGGTCCATCCCCACGGGATACCTGCTGGTGCGCATCTTCCGCCGTCAGGACATACGCTCCGTAGGCAGCGGCAACATTGGCGCCACCAATGTGCTGCGTTTCGGCGGCAAAGGCCTGGGCGCGGCTACGTTCCTTCTCGATGTGCTGAAAGGCAGCGCCGCGGTCTGGCTGGGCGGAGCGCTCGGCGCGTGGCTCATGCCGGCCGTCCCGTTGCGTAATGCGGAAGCCCTCGCAGCTCTGTTTGCCGTGCTCGGACACATGTTCACCTGCTGGCTGCATTTTCATGGCGGCAAAGGCGTGGCCACCGGCTTCGGTGTCTTCCTCGTCGCTTCCCCCTGGGCCGCGCTGGCCGCCATCGGCGTTTTTGCCGTGGTGCTGGCGCTCACTCGCTACGTCTCGTTGGGTTCTATCCTGGCGTCGCTGGCTTTTCTCGTCTTCGCGTGGTTTTTCCCGCCCGGCCCGCACCCGCCCGTCTTCTATGCGGTTGAGTGCATCATCGCCCTGCTGATCATCGTCAAGCACCACCAGAACATCCGCCGCCTCATCGACGGCACTGAAGCCCGCGCGGTGCGCACAAAACCCGCATGAGCCGCATTGCCGTGCTTGGTTCCGGCGCCTGGGGAACCGCCATCGCGCTCTCGCTCTACCGCCGAGGCGGGCACCAGATCGCGCTCTGGGCGCATAGCCCCGAGCTAGCGCAACAAATCGCCGACGCCCGTGAAAACACGCAGTTCCTTCCCGGATTTCCCCTCCCCGCCGGCCTCCTGGTAACCGGCGACTGCGCAGCTGCGGCCGATGCCGAGATCGTGGTCTCGGTCATTCCCTCGGAATTTCTGCGCTCCGTGCTCGGCCGCATCGGCCCCCATCTTCATGCGGGGCAAATCGTGCTCAGCGCCACAAAGGGCGTTGAAGACCACACCTTCCTGCGCATGACGGAGGTGATCGCGGACTGTCTCACCGGCCCTCCCGCGTCGTCCGCCAGTCCCTCGCCCTTAGTCCCAAGTCCCTCAGTCCCTCAGTCCCTAGTTCCTAGCCCCTCAGTCCCTCAGTCCCTTAGTCCCTGTCTTCTCCCCATCGGCGCGCTCTCCGGGCCCAGCTTCGCACTCGAAGTTGCGCAGGGCCAGCCCACCGCGCTCACCGTCGCCTATCGCGAGCGCTCCGTAGCCGTGCGCATGCAGCGCGAATTCTCCTCTGAGACCCTTCGACTCTACACGTCCACCGATGTAGTCGGCGTCGAGTTGGGCGGCGCGCTCAAAAACGTCATCGCCATCGCCGCCGGCATCTCCGCAGGCGTGGGACTGGGCCATAACTCCACGGCCGCGCTCATCACCCGCGGCATCGCGGAGATCACGCGCCTCGCCGTGGCTTGCGGCGCGCGCCGCGAAACCCTCGCCGGCCTCTCCGGCGTGGGCGACCTGGTGCTCACCTGCACCGGTAGCCTGAGCCGCAACCGCAGCGTTGGCCAGGCGCTCGGCCAGGGCCGCAAACTGCCTCAGATTCTGGAGTCGCTCGGCGGCAAGGTGGCCGAAGGCGTGTTGACCACGCGCGCCGCGCTCGGCCTCGCCCGCAAGCACGGCGTCGAAATGCCCATCACCGAACAGATGGAGCTGATCCTGAACGAAGGCAAAGACCCGCGCCAAGCCATCCGCGCCTTGATGTTGCGGCCGGGCAAGGAAGAGCACTAAAAGCGAGCGCCTTCACGCCGCAATCGGCCGGATCTTGATCCCCTGCGCCTTCATCACCCCGACAAACGTCGACAGCCGCGGATCGCGAGCGGAGGCAATGGGAGTATATTGGGCCGTAGCCGGGAAGGCAAAATGGAAACTCCGGTAAAAACCGGGGTCAAGAATTCGAAGTGATTGGAGAAAGCTCATGGGTTATTACGTTGTTCGCGGCGGCCAGCAATTTGGACCATACACGGAAGAAGCTGTAAGGAGTTACCTTGGAGCCGGATCGCTTTATGCGTCAGACAACATTCGCGAAGAGTCGAGCCCGGCGTGGACGACCATCGGGCAGTTGTTCCAGGTTCCTGTGGCCACGCCGCCGATGATGCAGCCGCAAGCCTTTCCCATGCAGGCTTATTCCGTTCCACAGCAGGGTGTTATTGTTCCGCCCGACTTGCATTGGTTCATCGTTCTTATACTGAGCATCACCTGGATATTTGTATTCATTTGGGCGATTGTTCAGGCGTCGTTTGCCCGCAAGATCAACCCGAGCAGTAACGCGGTTTGGGCATTTATCCTCTGGATCGCTGCGTCGATCGCCCTTCTCGTGTTTGACGTCCAGCTGGTACTTGGAAATGCGTCGCAGAGCAACGCCCAGTTGCTCTTGATTGCTTCGGCTGCCTCGGCGATTTGCTACTGGGCCGGCGTGTTCAGCATTCGGCGGTCGATGCTCAACTACTACAACACGATTGAGCCGATCCAACTTAATCTCAGCGGGGTGATGACGTTTTTCTTTGGAATCTACTACCTGCAGTACCACATGTCGCGCATCGCGCGATGGAAGAAGACCGGGATTCTGACCGCCTAGCTGGCCGGATGTAGCGCCGGTCTCCTGACCGAATGTAGCGCCGGCCTTCTGGCCGAATGTAGCGGGGGTCTCCTGACCCCCGCAGGTCCCCATCCTGAGCAACCAAATTCGGCTGTCACCGTCAGCAATCAAACTAAACATGCCATCCTGAGCGAAGTGGACCGCGCTTCGCGCGGCCCACGAGTCGAAGGACCTGCGGTTGCTTTTGTTTTTGCCCTCTCGGACAATCCAAGTCAACAGGGACCTGCGGTTGTTTTTCCTATGCAGGATGGATACACCATCCGTGGACCCGTCTGCGACTCAGGCGCCTTCACGCCGCAATCGGCCGGATCTTGATCCCCAGCGCCTTCATCACGCCCACGAGTGCCTTCGAGCCGCCTCTCGCTTGCCGACCAGAATATGTTCTTGAACATATCGTTTCGCCGTGTTCCCATGATTCCCAGTCGCATAAACGTACCTGTGAGGTCAACATGAAGAGCATTGTCTGCCGAATCACGCGCCGCCAAGCGCTCGCCGGAGCCGCGGCCGGAATCGCACTTTCTATTTCACGATTCCCCGCACCCGGCCAGCAGCCCACCCCCGCGCAACAACCCGCCATGGAACCGAAACCCTCCACGTCTGCCAGCGCGACGCGCACCTCGCTGCATCAGGAAATTGAGTTGAACGCTCCGCCGGAGCGCATCTTCAATGTGCTGCTCGATTCCAAACAGTTCGCCGCCTTCACCGGGATGCCGGCAACGATCAACCCCAGTCCCGGGGGCGCATTCAATACATTCGGCGGATTGATCGAGGGGCGAAACGTTGAACTCATTCCCAACCGGCGCATCGTGCAAGCCTGGCGCCCTACGCATTGGGATCCAGGCGTCTATTCCATGGTGCATTTTGAGCTGAAGGCCGCGAACGGTGGCCCCTCGCTCGTATTGGACCACACAGGTTTTCCCGAAGGCGAATTCGATCACCTGGACCCCGGTTGGTACGCGCGCTATTGGAACCCGCTTAAGAAGTACCTGGCGGCGCACGAGTAGGAGCTGCGCTCTAACGCGCGGCTTGCAGCCGCGCCTCCCCCGACTTCGGCGTCAGGTTCCACAGGAACGACATGAGCACGATGCCCACCAGCACCGCAATCAGAATCCCGTAGAGCGCCGCGTTCCAGCCGTAGTGCTGCGCCAGCGCGCCAATGCCCTTCGATTCGGCCACGCGGCCCAGCGACCCGAGAATCGACAGCAAACCGTTGGCCGTGCCGATGGCCTTCTTTGAGGTCACATCGAGCGCGCAAATTCCCAGCAGCATCTGCGCCGGATAGACGAAAAATCCGATCACGCCGAAGAGCGCGAGATCGAGCCACAGCTTGTTGTTGGGACTGTACAGGATTCCGACGAAGGCGAGAAACGCGGGAATCATGCACAGCACGCAGATCATGCCGCGGCGTCCGCCAATCTTGTCGGAGAGCCATCCGGCGAGCACCGTGCTTGCCATCGCGGAAAACTCGAGCGTAAACGTGCCGATGCCGCCCTCGCCCAGGCTGGCGTGCTTCACTTCTTTCAGAAACGTCGGCCCCCAGTCGAGCATGGCGTAGCGCGCGATGTAGACGAAGAAGTTGGCGCCCGCAATCAACCATAGATAGCGATTCTTGAGGATGTAGTCGACCAGCAGCTCCCTCGTGCCCAGCTCTTTCTCGTGTGCGCCAACGTTCTTTTTGCCCTCGGAATAATCGTGCAAATGCTCTTCGATGGGCGGCAGGCCTTCGGATTGCGGCGTGTCGCGCAGGCGCACCATGAGATAGATGGCGCAAAGGCACGCGAGAATGCCCGGCACATAAAACGCCGAGCGCCAGCCGAACCACTCCGCCGAATATGCGGCAATGACGCCGATCAAGCCGCCGCCCACGTTTTGCGCCAGGTTCCAGAAGCCGAAGACCGTGCCCCGCTCGCGCACGCTGTACCAGTGGCTAAGCGAGCGCCCGCACGGCGCCCATCCCATGCTTTGCGCCAGGCCGTTCATGGCCCACAGCGCCAGGTGCGCCGGATAACTGTGTACGGCAGCGAAGGCAAAATTGCATGTGGCCGTGGCGAGCAGGCCCAGGGCCATGAAGTAGCGCGGGTTGCTGCGGTCCGAAAGCGAGCCCATCACAAACCGGCCCAGCCCGTAGACCGCAACCATCACGGCCAGCATGTCGCCGATCTGGTCTTTGCTGTAAACCAGCGCCTGGCCCATCTCCTTCGAAACCACGGGCAGGTTGTTTCGGACCAGATAGAACGCGGCGTAGCCGATGAAGGTGGATTCGAGAACCTGCCAACGCAGCTTCGGGTAGATTTTCTGCGCCTGCTCAGCGGAAACCCTGGCGATGTGCGGAGCCGGGCGAAGAAAACGTGGAATCCAGGTCATTCATTTCCTCATGCAGCTTGCATGCTTCTGCGATTCCGTTTTGCAGCTGAAGACGGCGTCGAAAAAAAGCATCTGCGCCTCGCGCAATGTTTCTAATATCCACCCGCAGTGGTCGCGGTCGCACCGTGCGCGATGGGCTCCAGCCCCAGCCGCTTGCGGCACTCCTCCAGAATGGCTGCGGTGCTCCGCGTGCCCACGCGGCTCACGCCAATCGCGCGCATGGCCAGCACCGTGTCGAGATCGTGCACGCCGCCCGCCGCCTTCACCTGCACCTGCGGCGGCGAATACCTGCGCATCAGCTCCAGGTCGGGAAGCGTGGCTCCGCCGGGCGCGTAACCCGTCGAGGTCTTCACCCAGTCCGCGCCCACCTCCGCGCAGATTTCGCACAAGCGAATCTTGGCGGCGTCGTCGAGATAGGCATTCTCGAAGATCACTTTGATCTTCGCGCCGCCCGTATGCGTGGCATCGGCCAACGCGTTGAGCTCGTCGGTCACGTACTCCCAGTCGCGGCTGCGAACCTTACTGATGTTCACCACCGCATCCAGCTCTTCGCCACCGTCTTTGAGCCCCTGCGCAACTTCAGCCAGCTTGATCACGGTGGTGTGGCCGCCATGCGGAAAGCCGATGGTGCTGGTGGCGCGCACCGTCGAGCCCTTCAGCAGCTGCGCGCCGCGCGCCAGGTAATAGGGCACGATGCAGATGCTGGCCACGTTGTAGCGCAGCGCCAGTTCGCATCCCTCCTCAAGCTCGCGATCAGTGAGCGTGGGATTTAGCAGCGAGTGGTCGATCATTTTGGCAATGGATTCGTAGTCGAACGATTGGGTCACAAACTTGCTCCCTTGCGCAGTTGCGCCGTGGCGCATTGATTTCCTGCAAAGAAGCACCATACGCGCCGGGGCCGCGCAAAGCAAGAAGCCCTCAAAACAAAATGGAGTTGGGAAGTTTGCGCGATGTTCTTTGCCGCTTCCAGTTAGAGACGGTCGTTCCCTGTTCCCTGTTCCCTGTTCCCTGTTCTCTGTTCCCTGCTCCCTGTCTCTCACCCGCCGGCAATGGCTCCGAGGATCAGCAGCGGCTCGTTCCCGGCTGCAACTGCTTCGGGCAGCTCCGCGTCTGGCGACGCGAGCGACCAGTCTTCCGCGCAGGCAAAGAAGCGCAGGAATGCGCGGCGTTGACCGGTTGCGTAATCCCGAATCGTTCCGCGCAGCATGGGATAGCGGGCTTCCAGCGCATCGAGCACCGCGCGCAACGTCACCGGCGCCGCTACCGCCAGCAGCACGTCGCCTTCGACACGCGCCAGGTTGCGCAGATGATACGGCAGCGCCACCCGCACTTGCGATGCATCTGCTCTTTCGCTCAACCCGGGATTCTCCTAAGATTCTCGCCGTTGGGTTTTCTTGCTCCCTTGCTCACTCGCTCCCTGCCGGGGTCCCCATCGAGCGCTCGTTGCTCGATGGGGTGGCTTGCTCCCTAATTCAACGTCTGCACTTCCACCGAGAGCACCGCCGGCAAATCGCGCACAATCGGCGCCCAGTTGTCGCCCGCGTCGGCCGAGGCGTACACCTGCCCACCGGTGGTGCCGAAGTACACTCCACACTGGTCGAGCGTGTCCACAGCCATGGCGTCGCGCAGCACGTTCACGTAGCAATCCTTTTCTGGCAGTCCCCTGGCCAGTTGCTCCCATTCATTTCCGCCCGCCCGGCTGCGGTAGACGCGCAGCTTGCCATCGATCGGGAAATGCTCGGAATCGCTCTTGATGGGCACCACGTAGAGCGTCTCCGGCTCATGCGCGTGCACGTCGATGACGAATCCGAAATCGGTGGGCAGATTGCCGCTTACCTCGCGCCAATTTTCGCCGGCGTCGTCACTGCGCATCACGTCCCAGTGCTTCTGCATGAAAAGCACATCGGGCCGCGAGCGGTGCATGGCTACGTGATGCACGCAGTGGCCGATCTCGGCATTGGGATCGGGAATATACGGCGAGCGAAGCCCCTGGTTGATGGCCTTCCATGTCGCCCCGCCGTCGTCGGTGCGGAAGGCGCCTGCCGCCGAGATGGCGATGTACATCCGCTTGGGATTTGTGGCGTCGAGGATGATCGTGTGCAACCCCATGCCGCCCGCGCCCGGCGACCATTGCGGACCCGTGCCGTGACCGCGCAGGCCGGAGAGTTCCTGCCAGTTCTCGCCGCCGTCGGTGGAGCGGAACAGCGCTGCGTCTTCCACTCCCGCGTAGACCGTGTCAGGATCGGTAAACGAGGGTTCCAGATGCCACACGCGCTTAAACTCCCACGGATGCTGTGTGCCGTCGTACCACTGATGCGTCGTCAGCGGCTTAGCTGCGGTGTCGTACGCAAACCGGTTGGGCAGCGCCGCGGGCGGTCCCGGAGGCGGAATCGCTTCGTTCGGCAATCCCGGCTGATGCCAGGTTTTGCCGCCGTCGTCGGAGCGCTGGATGAGCTGGCCGAACCACCCGCTTGTCTGCGACACGTAGATGCGGTTGGGATCGGCTTCGGAGCCTTTCACGTGGTAGATCTCCCAGCCCGCGAAGAACGGCCCGCTCACCTGCCAGTCTTTTCGTTTGCCGTCAGAGGTGAGAACGAACGCACCCTTATGTGTTCCCACCAGCACCCGCACACTGCTCATGGTAACCTCCTGCCTGTTGTTGCTTGATTGTTGCGGCGAATTGAAGCTCAGGGAATGCCGCAATGCGATTTTTCCCGATTTTCCTTGCAAAATGCAAGTGTTATTTCCGTCGGGTCGATGCGTTCGATCATACCGCCCGTCCTACGCCGGAATTGCACCGCCGGCCTCCTGAACGGCTGTAGTGCGCGTCTCCAGACCCGCACATTCCTTCTGGCGGCGTGGACGCCGCCAGTACAGCCGGCCTGAAGGCCGGCGTTACGACGGTTGCTTTGGAGTCGCCACAGTGGCCCGAGCCGAGCCCGTCGAGATGCCTCCATCCACCAGCAGCGTCTGGCCCGTGACATAGCGGCTCGATTCGGAGGCGAGAAAGACCACGGCTCCATCCAGGTCGTGCGGCTCACCCGGCCGCTTTAAGGGAATGCGATCGGTGAGATAGTCCACCCACTCCCGATTCTCGTAGAGAACCTTGGTTTGTTCGGTCTTGAACCATCCGGGAGCGAGGCAGTTGACCGTGACGCCAAATTTGCCCCAGTCGTCGGCAAGGCTCATCGTCAACTGGCGCACGCCGCCGCGGCTGGCGCCGTAAGGCGCGAGGCCCGCGTAGCCGAAGACGCTGGTCACCGAGCCGATGTTGATGATGCGGCCGTAACCGTGCGCGATCATGCCCCGCGCCACGGCCTGCGCCACAAAAAACGTGCCCCGCAAGTTGGTCTCGAGAATCTGATTCCAGTTGCCCCACGTCACTTCCAGCGCGGGCTTGCGAATATTGCAGCCGGCATTGTTGACGAGGATATGAATCTGCCCGAAGGCCGCTTCCGCATCGGCGGCCATGCGCCGGATGCTCGCCTCGTTGCGCACGTCCAGATCGAGTGCAAGCACACGCCGGCCCAGCGCCTCGATCTCCGCCGCAAACTTCGCAAGCGTCTCGCGCTTGCGGCTGGTGAGCACAAGATCGGCCCCTGCCTTCGCCAATGCGCGCGCAAAATATTGCCCCAGGCCGCGGCTTGTGCCGGTAACGATGGCCACATGGCCGGTTAAGTCGAAAAGTTTGTCGCTCAATTTATTCATGCGGGCATTCATGGCGTCAGAATCACTTTCATCAGATTTGGTTCGCGCGCATGCAGCCGCGAAAACCAGCGCGGACCTTCTTCGAGCGGAGCGACGGCGGTTATCAGCGGCGCGACCTTGATCTTGCCGGCTGCTATCAATTGGATGGCCTGCGGATACTCGCCGGCCGAGGCGCACGAACCCTGCAATCGCATCTGCCGCGTGACGACTTTTTGCAGCGGCAGCGTCACTTCTGGTTGAATGTTGTCGATCAGCGTCACCGTACCGCCAACTTGGCCGATCACTTCGTTCTTGCGCGGCCCACGCAGGAGAAAGAAGAACTACACGTCGCAAAGATCCACAGCGGCGCGCAGGCTGGTCAGCGAGTCGCGCACGGGAACAAATTCGTGCGCCACGTATCCCTTGAAACCCGCGTCGGCAATGGCCCGCATGACTCCGTCCCATTGTACTTCCTGCGTGTTGTCGAGTTCGTGACGGCCGGGCACGCCGCCGGTATGAAAGTGGCCGATCCATTCCAGGTTGCCGCGGATGGTTGCGATCAGATCGCCCTCCATGATCTGCATGTGGTAGATGTCGTAGAGCAGTTTCACGTTGGGCGAGTTCACTTCCTGCATCACGCGCACGCCCCACGCCGTGTGGTCGCACATGTAGTCGGGGTGCGTGACCTTGCTGTTCAGTAGCTCCATGCAGAGGTTGACGCCGTTGTCTTCGGCGATCTTTTTCACGCGATTCAGGCCCGCGATGGTGTTGCGCGCGCCTTCATCGTCGCTCATGCCGCGGCGCACGCCGGAAAACGTAATGACGTTGGGTACTCCCGCCTTTGCCGCCAGCGGAATGTTGGTGCGAAACGCGGCCTCAATGGCGTCGTGATGCTCGGGCCGGTTGAGCGCATCGGGAATGGTGCCTCCGCCCGCCTGCCCCATGGTGCAGATGAGCCCATGGCGGCGCGGAACCTCCCACTCGTCAACCGATAAAAGATCGATGCCCTTCATGCCGATCCCGGCCGCGAAGGCGCATAGCTGATCGAGAGGAATGTCCTTGTAGCACCAGCGGCAGGCTGACTGGTGAATCCGGTTCTTGCGCGCCGGCATGGCGGTTTCACCGTGCGCCAGGGCCGGAAACGAAGCTAAAGCAGTAGCGGCAAGACCGGTTTTCAGCGCATCGCGGCGGGTCAGCCTGGCATGGCTCATCATGGTTCTCCCATTCCTTCAGGATGGCAACATTTTAGAGGAGATTGGAGGAGTTCAGAAGGTGAAGGCAAGTCCGGCGCGGAAGCTGCGCTGCTCCTGCGCGAAGAGAATCAACGAGCCGTCGCTCAGAATGTACGGCTGATAGCCCTCGGCAAGGAGATTTCTCATATCGAGCAGCGCCTCCAGGCCTTCTGCCCCGTCGCGGGTGATCCGGATGGGCTGGCGGAAGTGCAGATTCAGGAAAGGCTCGGCCATCTCCTGCGCAAAGGGCGCCACGGCGGTCACGGCATCGTCGGGCTGCCAGGTGTAGCTGGCGCGCCATTGGGTCCCGGTGCCGTCCAGCGTGCCCGAGAGTGAAATCGCATAAGTCTGCGTGTGGCGGGAGTGTGCGCAGGCGAGCACATCCGTTAATGCTGGGGCTTGCGGCAGTGCCGGCATCACCTGGGCATCGCCGCTGGCATAGCTGAAGAGAACGCGACTGCCACCGGGCAGCCTGTGCTGCAGGCTGGCCTGCACGCCCGTTGTAGCGTAAGCCGGACCGGCGGCGCGCATCAGGTTGCTCGCCCGATCGAATAACACCGCAGCCGGGGCATCGCCCGGAGCAAAGTGGCCCTGCGCCTCCAGGACCGGATTGTTGATGTGGTCGGTGTAGAGGAGAACAGACACGCCCGAAGCGTCAGTCTGCCGTTCCCAGCCGATCTCCTGATGAAATCCGTGCTCGATGGTCAGAGCGCCATTGCGTTCAGCCAGCGCGGGCAGCCATGCCGCAGCTTCGCTCGGAGCCCCAGCCTGATCCGGTGCCATGGTGGCCATGCGGTAGCGCACCGTGGAAGCGCCATCGTGCCACACAACCGTCGCATAGGGCAGCAGCGCGGTCACCGTGCTCGGCGAGGTTCCCGCCAAACGTCCGGCCACGGCGTTCGAACCTACCTCGGCCTCCACCGCTTCGCCAAAGTGCATCATTTCCGAGCTGCGAATTGTCGCCTCATCCAGGCCCGCGTTTCCGCCGCTCACCACTTCCGGGGCGATTGACACTGCCGCCACCGACTGCACCGAGCCGGCAAATCCCAGATCCTGGCGGAAGCCCAACATCGATTCCATGCCGGCGTTGCTGTCGGGCGCAAAATCCACGCGAGCCAGCAGCTCGCGGCTGCTTGACGGCGTATCCTCGACGGCCGTCGAGAAGCGCTCGCCGTTTTCGCCAAAGGTGCCGGCCTGGCCGGTCGCCATGATCCGGGCTTTCAGTTTTGGCCGAGCGCCGGGGCCCTCCGAATCCACAATGAGCGGCCCATCCTCAAGCCAGCGCAAAAGCGGCCGGTTGGCCGCGGAGCGCAGCGTCCAGGCCCAGTCGTCCTTTTGCGCGTTGCCGGCACGCGGTTCGGCCGGCAGCCATTGAATCACTTCGTAGAGGGTGTAAAGCGTGAGGTTGACGATTGTGCCGGCGTGGACCCTGACGTTCTCCCGTTGCGAGGGCAGGAACGAGGGTCCCATAGCCTTCAGAATGTAACGCCCGGGTGTCAGCGAGGAGATGAGAAAGCGGCCTTCACCGTTGGTGTAAACGCTGGCGATGATGCTCAGGTCGGTGCTCAGCAACTGGACTTCGGCGCCGATCTGCGGCACGCCCGCCGAATCCCGCACCAATCCCGACACCGACGCTGTCGCCGCTCCACAGAGCGGAGCGGTACCCAAAGCCACCAGCACGGCGAAACAGGCGAAATAGGCGCTGCACTTCATCTGCAGATCAGTATCTCCGCCGCGTCTCTGGCAATCTTCCCCGAAAGCGTGGCCGCGCAGGTCCCCGAATTCTTGGGTCCGGTTGGACCTTGCACAGGATTGCTACTATTCGACGATAAAAGGTGCCGATTGCGCAATCTCTTGTTTCGAAATTGCGTCATTTACTTTCACCGTAACCTTGTACCTGCCAGGGCTCAGACCGGCCAGCGGCAGGGTTTTCTCTACCGTCAACTGGTCGCTATGTGCCCCTAAATCCTTTGATTCCAACTGTTTCTCGAGGATCACCGTTCCCGTAGAGTCGGTGATCTGGTAGGTAACCGTCGCCGAATTACTCTTGGTGGCCTCGTCGATGCGAAGGTTATAGAACTGCAACCAGAAGTTCAGGTCCTGGGTGCGCTTGATGCTGACGGGCGTGGTGGAGTTCTCCGCCACCCGCGGCCGGACGTACATATTGCTGATGATGAAGCTGCCGCTTCCAATCTGTTGGGAAGATACGGTGTTCATCACGTCGGCCAGGATAAGCGATGAAGCCCCCAGATTTTCGTCCTGAAATTGCGGAACGTTGAGGCTGCGGCCGTAAATTCCAATGTGATCCGGGTTGTTCACGTCCTTGATCGCGATGTCGAGCCGGTAAAGCCCGGGCGGAAGCGGAAGCGCCTTCCAATAGAGCGAACGGTGGTCGAGCGACTTCTCCAGCAGTTCGGAGGGCTCAGTCACCTCCACCGTGTCCTCGAAGGTCTGCACCGTCTTGTGCATGATCGTGGTTACCCGGCCCAGGATGTTCACCACTCCCTTTGAAACGCCGTCCTTGGTCACAAAGGTGATGTCGCGATTGCGGAGCTGCAGGGTGATGGGCACCAGGTCCATGCTGTCGGTCACCTTCACATAGTCGGTGCGCACGTCGAAGTTAAACACCGGGCCCTGTATCAGCTTGTGCGAGGAGTTGAATGCGTCGAGGTCGTTCTCAAGGTCCTTGAACTTGACCGGCGGAGGCGCGAACAACTTGGCTGCCATCTCAATGCGATCGAATTCCTTGCCCTGCTGCTGTTCGCCCATCGGGCCATTGCCCAGCTGCTCCAGTGAGCCGCCCTTGAACCGGTTGGTCTTGTCCTGGTTGTTCATCTGTTCATACTGGGTCAAGCCTGCGCCGGGAACATATTTCAGGGCGTCCTTCTCGCTGCGGTCGATGGTGAAGTGGAAATCGCCGCACTGGCAAGAGTCCACGAACTCGATATCGATGTTCTCGCCAATACCCTCGAGATAACGGTAGTGCCATACCTCAAACGGGAAGGTGGACGTCTCACCGCCGCCCTCATCCATAGGCCGCTCGTACATGCCGCCCGAGGGGTGGGAGTCGATGCTGTCGGCAGGGCCGTAAGCGATATAAATGTGGCCGCGGTCCGTCTTCCATCCGGGTTTGCCGGCGGCATAGTGATCGTTGGCGTACTGGATGCGCCGGTAATGCTCCTCGCGAAACTCGTTCTCAGGAGAATCGGGACTGGGGTTGCGGCGCTGCCAGAAGTTCTCGATGAAAGCCTCGCGCTCTTCATCGTTGCTCAGGCTCATGAAGGCCTTGCGCTCATCTTCGGTAATGATGTAGGGAACCTCTTCGTTCAGCCACGTCTTGTAGGGGCCCTTCAACTCCTGCCGGAGAGCCTTCTGCGCCCTGTACCGCTCCTTATCGTTCAACTGGCGCCTCATCGGATCGGGTTCCTGGCCCTGACCCGAACCTTGACCCGAATCCTGGCCCTGGCCGGCGGCCGGCTGGGTCTGTTGTGTGGGTGCGGGGGCGGCGCTCTGTTGCCCCGGAAGGCCGACAGCGGGGACCGAAATGAGGCCGCAACTGAGAGCTGTGAACAGAAAATGGCGGCTATTGAACATCATTGCCTTGGATACTCCTGCGATACTCTATCTTACGGCTCCCGGAAGCGCCGGGCAAGGTTCCGTCGGCAGTTACAGCGGTTCCAGAATTGCCGCACCCCGGAACCAATACTGTTGAGTGGCGTTTTCCTCAAGAAAATGCCACCTTTCGCTGCCCTCAAAAGGGCACGTGAATTCTGGAACCGCTCTGATTCCGCTGGTTCGACGTACCAAGCCGGGTAAGGTCACCCCAGGGGCAATCCGAACCCGGCAAAAGCCGTCCGACTTTCCATTTCCTGGCTAGCTCCCGGGCCTCCATCACGTCAAATAGACAGGCGCATCTCGCTTGCCTGCCACAGTTTGCAGCCCTTGCGGCAATCTGCAGCCGCCGCAATGTGCGCTTACCCACAGGTTCTGGCGCGGCGCCACTCGACGGCTGCCCGAGCCGTACCCCAAGCGCGATTTCACGGAACCTTCGCTCGCGCTCTCGCGTACACTGGATGGGAGATCATCTGGAAGAACCCAATTGTTATGAAGAAAATTCTCCTCATTGCTCTCGCCGTGCTGGTTGCCGCCGGGCTCGTAACCTTCATGGTGATCAGGCAGCAGTCCGGGTATACCAAGGTGCTCACGGCCACCGTGGCGCGCCAGGATTTGACCTCCGTCGTCAGCGGCACCGGCCAGATCAAACCGAAGAATATTGTCAACGTGGGCGCCACGTCGTTTGGCCGCATCACCCGCTTCTACGTCAAGGAAGGCGATCACGTAAAGAAGGGCGAGATTCTGGCGACCGTTGAAAGCGTGCAGCAGGAGTCTACGGTCAACGCGCAGCAAGCCACCATCTCCGCCGCCAAAACCGACATCTCCTCCTATATTGCTGCCGAAAAAACCGCTCAGGCCAATGTGGAGCACGCGCAGGCCGATCTGGAGCAGAAAAAGCTCCAATGGGATCGCGCGCAGTCGCTTTACAAGTCCGGCATCATGTCGAGGCAGGACTATGAGACCAACAAGGCCAATTACGATCTTGACGTGGCGGCTCTGGCCCAGGCCGTTGCGGGACTCAATCAGGCCAAGGCGCAGACCGATTCCGCCCGCGGCCATCTGCAGACCGACGTCGCCAACCTCCATGCCGATCAGGATCTGCTGAGCAAGACCATCGCCACCGCGCCCTTCGACGGCATCGTGACCAACGAACCGGTGCGCGAGGGCGAGACCGTGGTGGAAGGCATCCAGAACGCCGAGGGCTCCACGCTGATGACACTCGCTGACATGAGCGTAGTCACCGCCGAAGTGAAGGTAGATGAGACCGACATCGTGAGTGTGCTGCTCGGCCAGACCGCCGACGTGACCGTGGACGCGTTGCCCAACAAGATTTTCAAAGGCCACGTAACCCTGGTCGGCGATCAGGCGCTGCTGCGCTCCACTGGCGTCGCCACTTCGCAGTCCACCACCGGAACCGAGGAGGCCAAGGACTTCAAGGTTGTCGTTACGCTCGACGATCCCGGCGACGAATTGCGCCCCGGGCTCTCCTGCACCGCCAAAATCACCACCGCGCACAAAACCGACGTGCTCACCCTGCCCATTCAGGCATTGACCATGCACGATCCGGCCACGGACAACGAAAAATCGAGCGGCAGCGTCCACGCGGCTTCGGGTCCGCCCGCGCCCCCGGCGAAATTGAATCCCGTGCAGGGCGTCTTTGTGGCTGAGAAAGACGCGCACGGCCGTCTGCGCGCCAGGTTTGTTCCCGTTACTACCGGCATCACGGGCACCACCGATATCGAAGTGCTTTCGGGCCTCAACCCAGGCCAGGAGGTCGTCACCGGCCCCTACAAAACGTTGCGCGATCTGAAGGGCGGCTCGCTGCTCAAGCGCGACACGGAAAAGCCGGTAGCGATTACGAGCAACGAAGGTTGAGGAAGACAGTGTGAGTGCGAGTGTGAGTGTGCACTGACCACTCACACTCACACTCACACTGACCATTGACCACTGACCACTGACCACCGAGGAAAGCATGGCACTGAACGGCATCGGCGTCGAAGAGTTACCCAGGACCGCGGTTCTAGACGCGAACGACGTGATCGTCGTCGAGGATTTGTGGCGCACCTACGACATGGGCTCGGAGCAGCAGGTGCAGGCCCTGCGCGGTATTTCGCTAACCATCCGCCACAACGAATACGTCGCCATCATGGGCCCCTCCGGCTCCGGAAAATCCACGCTGATGAACCTCATCGGCTGCCTCGATACGCCGTCCAGGGGCCGCTATTGGCTGAACGGCCAGCTCGTCAGCGATCTCGACGACGATCAGCTGGCGCGCATCCGCAACAAGGAAATCGGTTTCGTCTTCCAGACCTTCAATCTCCTGGCCCGCGCCACCGCGTTGCACAACGTGGAATTGCCGCTCATCTATAACGGCACGCCCGCCACGGCGCGCCTCGAACGCGCCAAGCAGGCACTCGCCGATGTCGGCCTGGAATCGCGCATGATGCACAAGCCCAACGAGCTCTCCGGCGGGCAGCGCCAGCGCGTGGCCATCGCGCGCGCCCTGGTCAACAGCCCGTCGATCATCCTCGCCGACGAACCCACGGGAAACCTCGACTCCAAGACCGGCCTCGAGATCATGGCCCTCCTCGATACGCTTCACGCCCGCGGCAACACTATCGTGCTGGTGACGCATGAGGCAGATATCGCAGATTTTGCACACCGCGTGGTGCACATCCGCGACGGGCAGATCTTCTCCGACGAGCCTTCCTCGCGGCATCGCTGACTTCCGCGGCCCACAGCGGTTCCAGAGTTGCTGTACCCAGGAACCGGAATGCCAAGCGGCATTTTCCTTGAGAAAACGCCACCTTTCACTGAAACGCATAGGGCACGTGAACTCTGGAACCGCTCTAAAAATCCTGTCAACTCCGCGAGCGCAAGAAATCTCTCCGCGCCCTGCCAACCGATTTTTCCTCTTATTTCATCGAACCTTGTTGACAGGGACAGAAATAAGGGGCAAGATTTGCACAGAACGTGAGGGAATGGACGCAGACGGTCAGATCGACCGCTCGGCGCGATGAACTTCATTCTGGCCTTCCTGCTTTTCCCCTCCTCGAACCACCTCGGATGCACGGCGATT
Source organism: Occallatibacter sp. (assembly GCA_050015795.1). Lineage (GTDB taxonomy): Bacteria > Acidobacteriota > Terriglobia > Terriglobales > Acidobacteriaceae > Telmatobacter. Next base: position 19,013 of record JBEKAS010000029.1, read on the forward strand.
CCGCTTCGGTTCTCTTGGTTTTCCGGCGTCAAGCCGCAAAGAAGCCCTCCTCTACCGGCGCGTAACCGGGCTTTGCGGAAGTGCCGCATCGTTCATAGGCCCTGACTATTGTACGCGTGTTCCTTTTCGGACGAAATTGTGCCGGTTCATGCCTCGGGATACGGCCTCATCCAGAGTCCAGGCAGCAGGTCTGCCATCAAAGTGGACGGCGATGGGCGTCGGCGTTGAACGGAGGGACTCATGGTTGTCACATCTCAATGCCGCGGCCACCGGGTCATCGGGATTCTCGTTGGAGAGAACAACGTGCAGCGCTACTTTCCCAGGCACGTCACAGAAATTGAACTGCAACTCGATCATCTGCGCATCGAATGCGGGCTGGGACCGCACTTCTGGAACGGCAAGCCGGAAATCTCCGATCCCAGGCTCTGCCTTTGGCTGGAGTCGAAGGATCGCGACGGCAATGGACGCCGCGCTCCCATTCCTTTGGCCCTGATTCCTTCAGGCAGGAACTCTTTCATCGTCGGTCCCGCCCAACTTGAGAACGCGCCGCAGGGAGCGCATTGAAAAAGGAGCACTGATGAAAACTGTTTGGGCAGCCAACGAGCTTGAAGCTCGCGCCACCGAGGCCCTGAAGTCGCTGCTGGAGGAGGTCTCCGCCGTCAAGCTCAAAGAGATGAAGCGTGAGTTGCCGGCGCGCGGCCGCGCCGCTGAAATCCTGGCGCATATCGACATCTACGGCCACAGCCATACCCTGGCCTGCGAGGTGAATGCCGACACGCGCCCCAGCAAGGTCCGCGCCTCGCTCAGAAAGCTGCAGGAATGTGCCGCGCATCTTGCCGGCGAGACCACGCTGGTTCTCATCGCGCCCTATCTCTCGCCCGAGGCGCAGGCGCTCTGCAAACAGAGCCACGCCGGGTTCCTCGACCTCGAAGGCAATGCCCGCCTGTCTCTGGGCGAGGTCTTCATCGGCAAGCGCTCGCTCCGCCTGCATCCCGCCGCGTAAAACGGCCAGTTGTCAGTGGGAGTGCGAGTGGACAGTGGGCACGAGTCACTAACCACTCACACTCACACTCACACTGTTCCTTCGTCCCTATATTTCTAATATCACCGGCATGATCATCGGCCGCCGCCCCGTGGTCTTCTGGATCAGGCGCTTCAGGTCCACGCGCACGCGCTCGTTCACCATGCCGTAGTCGGATTTCTGCTCGGCGCTCAGTGCACTCAGCGTCTTCAGCACCGCCTCCCGCGCCTGTTCGGTGATATCGGCGCCGCCGAAGCCGCGCATCACCACCTCGGGCTCGCGCTCCACCTTGCCCGTCCTCTTATTGATGGCCAGCACCGCCAGCACCACGCCGTCCTCTGACAGAATGCGCCGGTCGCGGATCACCAGATCTTCCACCACGTCGATCGACGAGCCCGAGTCAATGAGAATGCGGCCCGCCGTTACCTTGTCCTGTTTGCGCGCGTCGTCCTTGTCCAGCTCCAGCACGTCGCCGTCCTCGATTACGATGGCGTGATCCACCGCGCCCGTCTCCATAGCCAACTGTGCATGCCGCCGCAGAAAGCGGTAGTCGCCGTGAATCGGGATGAAGAACTTGGGCCGCACCAGGTTGATCAGCAACCGCATCTCCTCCTGGCTGCCGTGGCCGCTCACGTGGATCAGCCCATGCTGGCCGTCGTCGTAAATCACGTTGGCCTCGCGGCGGCTCAGGTGGTCGATCACCCGGAAAATGCCCTTCTCGTTGCCGGGAATGATGCGCGAGCTGAGCACCACCGTGTCGCCGGGCTCGACATGCGCGTGCTTGTGGTTGTCCACCGCGGCGCGGCTCAGAGCGCTCATCGGCTCGCCCTGCGTGCCGCTGATCAGCACCATCATCTGCTCAGGCGGAAAGTCGCGAATCTGGCCGGTATTGATCACCAGGCCCGGTGGAATCTCAATATACCCGAGGTCCTGTGCAATCTCCGTGCTCTCCACCATCGAGCGCCCCACCACCGCAACCTTGCGCCCGTGCTTGCGCGCCAGCTCCATGGCGATGCGGATGCGGTAGATCGACGACGAGAAGCAGCTGAAGAAGAGTTTTTTTCGTGCTTGAGTGAAGACCTCGTCGAGCCGCGGCACCACGGCGCGTTCGCTGGGCGTGTAGCCGGGCCGCTCCACATTTGTTGAGTCCTGCAGCAGCGCCAGCACGCCCCTCTTGCCGTACTCGGCAAAGGTGTGCAGATCGAAGGCCTTGTCGTCGAGCGGCGCGAGATCGATCTTGAAGTCGCCGGTATGAATAATCACGCCCACCGGCGTCTCGATCGCCAGCGCCACGCAATCCACCAGCGAGTGCGTCACGCGGATGGGCTCGATGGTGAACGGCCCTATAGTGAATTTCACCTTGGGCGTGATCTCGATCAGCTCGATCTCATCCGTAAGCTGGTGCTCTTCCAACTTGTCGTCTACGTAGGCCAGCGTGAACTCGGTGGCGTACACCGGAACCTTCAGCTCGCTCAGGATCCACGGCAGGCCGCCGATGTGGTCCTCGTGCCCGTGCGTCAGCACAATGCCGCGCACGTGCTTCTTGTTTTCAATCAGGTAGGTGATGTCGGGCACCACAATGTCGACGCCCAGCAGCTCCGTCTCGGGGAACATCAGGCCCGCGTCAATGACAATAATGTCGTCTTCCCAGCGCACTGCCAGGCAATTCATTCCGAACTCGCCCAGCCCGCCCAGGGGGATAATTTGCAGTTTTTTAGATTTCATCGGTCAACTTTGATGCTACCACTGTTGACCTTTGCGCGATTAGACGCGCGCAGAGTCAAGCCTCGTTATTCGCGTGGCGCCTAGTTCTGCGGGACGGTCGCGGTGGAAGTCCGATCCAGCATCCGCGAGCAACTCGCGATCTTGCTCCAGTAAATGATCCAGAGAACCAGATGCGCGAGCTCCGAGAGGAATCCGATGAAAAACAGGAAGAGTACCTGAAGGGCCCAGGTCGGAATCTCCGTCGTCGCTGACTGGTTGTCAAACTTCCCCAGCAGGTAAAAAACTAAAAAGGGAAGGATCGCGCACACCGTACAGACGCACATCGCAATGCCCACTGACATTCCCGGCCTGCGCTGGGCACTCGGAATCCGCCGCATCTGAAACTCGTTACCGACCGATCGCGCCAAGCCCACCACAACAAAAAAGTGCCAAATGATATTGAACACTGGTATCAACATCAACCAAACCAGCCCCGGCCGCATCGTCCTCGAGGTGACGGAGCACTTCTTGAGCGCGTTGGAGAGCGTAAGAGTGTAGAGAATTCCTATGACCATGCAAATCAGGCAGAATATCTTGACACTCGTGCGAAGTTCCGCGACAAAGTGCACAGCGTGCATTAAGTGCATCGTGGTCTCCTTCTCATTCGGGATCTTGCGCGCCATCCTAGCACCCCGCCGCATCTCCGGCAAACAAATTCGGCGTTGCATGGGCTCGTCAGAAGGGATACGCCGCGAAAGCGCTCAAAAGGGCTGAGCCACAGGATTTGCATCGGATTTCGCGCTTTTGGCGGTAAGCACGCACCGGCAGTTTTTTGGGCCAGCAAAAAGCCCGCTGCTTCCAGTCTGTTACGAAACTCAAAATCGAGGGCACATTTTGGGCACGATCATTTCGTCGAGCCCAACATCTTGTGATGAATTCTGAAATTCCTCGAGTTTCGTAACTGTCTGGCTTCAGCGGGCTTTGGCGTCAAATCTCTGGTAGCGCTACCGCCTACCGAATAATAGATGTAAGCGATTGATTCTGTTTAAGATTAGACGCTGAAACTTTGAAAGTTGCCCCCAGAGTTGCCCCCAGTCAGACTATTTTTTGCTCCTGCCCCTTGCACGTATCTGCCGCCCCGCTTCCCCGGCGGCTCTGGCGCTCCCTAGCCGCGATTTGCGGTACGTACTGCATTGCCCCCGGCGCATTGGCCACAGGAGCGAACGGCGTGCCATCGCTAAGGGTAAAGCCTTGGTCCCGCCAGAAGGTCGCTGGATTGGCCGCGGGGACGAGGTAAGGCGAACTGGCCTTTTCGAGACTGAATCCTAGTCTCATCACAAATGCCTCACTGCGTTCTTTGTCTTTCAGGAAGCTCTGTGCGTGGCCGAAGACCTGAGACGCGATCCCGTCTTAGTCCAAACCGCGAAACAGTTCCGAAATCTTGAGATTCAGGGCTTTGGCAATGGCCTGAATGCTCTGGAGAGTGAGGTTTCGCTCTCCCCGCTCCACCTGGCCGATGTACGTCCAGTGCATATCGCTGGATTCCGCCAACCGCTCTTGAGACCACTCCTGAGCCTTTCGCAGTTTGCGAATACGCGCTCCGAGGGCGGTTTGGATGTTCTTCCCCACCCCTGAAGTGTCGAGAAGTAATACCTAAATCACTAGAGACTGCGAGTATTATTTGTGGTATCGTCCCGGTGACCAGGCCATTATGTCCGCGATGCAAAGGGCGCTGATGGGCTTTCCGAAAGAGGAGAGAGATGAAGCATCTTACTTTTCTGTACGCTGTTCTCTGCATGGCGGCGTTTCTATTTATTACCCAGACTCTGCAGGCGAGGAGTCACAAGAATGCCGATTCGTCAACCTTGGAGACGCCGCCAATTTATGGACTGGAGGGCACCCTGGGAAGTCGCCTGCTTGGGGCCTATCACCAGAGAGCAACCACCGCAGACGGGACCACCTATAGCGCATGGTGCGACACGAACCCCACGAGTGTTGATTGCAACGAGGGGACGGGCCTCATTCATTTTGTCACCCTGGCGGATGGCCGTTCTATCCAGTACGGGTGCGAGAATTGCCTTCCGGTTGACCTCGATCATTCCGACGGGCTTTCTGGATTTGAATTGGTCCCGTTATCCGATGCGCCTATTCCATTCAGTCTCAAAGACGGGAATTTGATTCATTTCCGTTTGCGCCGCGTGATCCACATTGGCTACCCAGAGGATTATCTCTGCGTTCCACTGCTCCATCTTCCAGAGCTCCCAGACGGGAAAGCACGGGCATCCTATGCGAAGCATCACAGCATGGAGTCTTGCATCATGTATACGCCGTGACACACCCCGCACTCTGACCATAACAATGGCGGGCTACAAGACGGTTGAGAAAAGGGTGGTTCCCGACGGCGAGACAGTTCCAATCGGATTGACGCTTGAGCCGAATTAGCGCTGCTCATTGGCGCTGCTCCCGGCGTGTTCTCAACTAGCGCCAGATTGCTGGAATGACTCCGCAGGGGCGTAAGGGGAAGCGAATGGCCGGAAAGGAGCGAATTGGCAAACCCAAGGTTTTATGCAGACCTCATCGGGCAAGCGGATATTGTCGCTCGCCTTAGAGCGCTCGGGGAGTTCTTTGCGCCAAAAGGCGGCGCACTTGGAAACATATTGCTCATTGGGGAAGAGGGAATGGGAAAATCCACGATTGCCCTGACAATTGCAAATGAACTTGACGTTGGTTACCAGACACGCAATGCGTCTGAAATTATTCAACAGGGCGATATGACCGCTATCCTCACAAACCTGCGAGAGCGACAGGTTCTTATGCTTGCGAATATCCAACGGCTTCGTAAGCCATTCGTGGAGAAACTGCGGGAAGCTCTGCGGGATTTTAGGCTGGTAATCACCATAGGAAAGGGACCAGCAGCTCGGGATCACCTCATGGAAATCCGGCCATTCACGTTCATTGCAACATGCCCGAAGAAGTCCGATTGTCCGACAGAATTGTTGACTCAATTCGCTTTGGTCTTGGAGCTACAGCCCTATTCCAGGCCGGAGCTGCAATTGATTGTGGAGAGGAT
>JBEKAS010000030.1:0-24472 GCA_050015795.1 Occallatibacter sp.
GCGGGGGGGGGGGGGGGGGGGGCGGGGCCCCCCCCACGACAGCCGGCCGGGAGGCCGGCGCTACAAGTTTTCAGGAGGCCAGCGCTACAAATCTCTATTTGCCGGAGAGCAGGGTTTCGATGGCTTTCTGGTAGCTCATTCCCAGGGGCAGCGGCGCGTAATTGGTTTGCACCTCCGTGGTGTCGAACACCCGGTTCTTGAAGACCACCCTGCCGCTCATCTGCATCTGGAGGCGCACCGTCCGCCACTGGCCGATTCCCTTGTCCGGGCCCATGTCCGGGCCCACGTCCGCCTGCTCGATCACGATCCAGCCGCCCTTGTTCAACCGGCCCAGGATTCCCCAGCCAAAATCCACATCCTGTTGCAGGTGGGCCTCGAGCCGGGCCACGCGAAGGTGCACGGGATCGATCCAGATTTCCCCGGCCATGGCGGGCAAGACCTCCGTCTCCAGGTAAAGCGGATCAAACCCCGGATTGGGCCGAAAGGTGAACTTCTCCACCTTGCCCGTGGGCCCTTCGGCGGGGCCGGCGTCTTGATACAGAAAGGCGCTGGGCAGGGCGCGCAGCACCTTGAGGGCGCGGCCGGCGTCATCGTCCTCGGCCTGCTTGCGGCGCCGCTGTTTGCCGGGATCGCCGAGCAGTGCATTGAGCCGCGCTTCTTCGTTCGCTTCGGCAGCCGGGCTCAGCGGCTTATCGTTGATCGCAATCAGCCGCGCCACCTCGCCGTCCCGGGTTTCCAGAATCTCCTTGGTCGTGGTCACGCGCGGACTGGTCTTGCGCAACTGGTAGCGCATGGGATGGCTTGCGTCCTGGTTCGCGTCATTGTTCGCGTCGAAGTTCGCGTTTTGGGCCGCATTCAACTCGTTGGCGAGCGCGCGTTCCACCAAAGCCTGACCCGTCAGGGAGGGCGCAGCCACGACCTTGCCTGAGGAGGGCTGGGCAAGGACCGGATTCATCCAGAGAACCGGGAGGGGAATCAGGAGGAAGAGGGCAATGAGTCGGTACACAACGAATAGTGTACGGTGCCGGTCGACGGCGCGAGGCCTTCTTCAAGGAGCCCGCCGGGTGTATCGTGGAGAAACCCGCGCAGAATCGGCAATCTGGAGCAGCCGCGAATTGAACCGGCAAATTGAACCGCTGGGGCAGGGTTGATATAGTGCGGGCAGGGCCTCTAAGGCAGCTCGAAAGGGATCAAAACGATGGCAGTGGACAATTCTCCCGCGCGAATCGGAAAGACGATCGTAATTTGCGGTGAAGTGAAGGGCAAAGAAGACCTGATCGTGGACGGCAGGGTGGAAGGAACGGTGAGCCTGGCAGAGAACCGACTGACCATCGGTCCCAATGCCAATGTGGCGGCCGACCTTACTGCCAAGGACGTACTGGTTTTGGGCCGGGTTCAAGGCAATGTGATAGCCAGCGGACGAGTGGAGTTGCGTGCTGGATGCAACCTCGAAGGCGATATCCGCGCCCTGCGCCTGGCCGTTGAAGACAATGCCGTCTTTCGCGGCAAGGTGGACCTGACTCAATCGGTTTCGAAAGGGACCGAGGGCGTGAACCTGCAGCACGGCGGCGACGGTACTTTCTAGAATTGGAGAACTCGCGCCGGGCAACTCCTGATTCCCCCATCCACATATGCCCGGCCGTTTGAGGAATGCACTGTGCTGCGTCGTTGGTTCGATAAGAGACAGGAGGCCGCCGCACCCCCTGGGCCCGCAGGGCTTACGGGGCCTCGCGTACCGCGCCATTCCGGGGCATGGGCGGTGTTGCGGAAGCGCTTGCAGGCCGAGCCGGGGCTGCGCATCATCGATACCGGTTACACCTCGCCCGCCAATATCAACTACCTGACCAGCCTGGGCCATAGCGTGTTTCTCGCCGACCTTGTCTCCGATGCCTACACGGGAGACTGGCGCTCGGGCACTGACGAGGACGGCAACCCGATCTGGAACGTCGCGGGCTTTCTCGATCACTCACTCAACTTCTCAGGACGCACCTTTGACGTGGTATTGTTGTGGACCGTGCTCGACTTTTTACCTGAGCCGTTAGTGGCGCCGATGGTGGAACGTCTGCGTGCGGCCATGAATCCCGGCGGGCAGGTGCTGGCCTTCTTCCACACCCGGACGCAGGGCGAGGAGGAGATACGTTACCGCTACCACGTCACCCCCGGCGATGACGTCGACATGCAAATGACGCAGCAGTTTCCCATCCAGTGCGCCTTCACCAACCGCAGTATCGAGCGCCTGTTTACGGGGTGGTCAGGACACCGGCAGTTCCTCGCCAAGGACAGCGTCTCCGAGGTCATCATTACGCGGTGAGGAAGACTGGGACCAAGGGTCCAAGGGATTAAGGGGCTGAGGGGCGAAAGCCTTCGACTGATCGTCTCTTTCACTTGGGACTGTGACTTGCAGGCCAGAAGTCAACGGCTTAAAGCTAAATCCTAAGAGCTACGAACTGAGAACTACGAACTGCAACTGAGGTGAAACTATGAATCCTTCCCAGGCAACGCGCATTACCTGGCTCGGGCACGCCACGGTGCTGGTTCAGACGGCCAAGGGAACCAATATCCTGATCGATCCCTTCATCGCGCATAACCCCAAATACCCGCAGGATTTTGTACTTCCATCGAAGATCCACTACATCCTGCTGACTCACGGGCACGGAGATCACATCTCAGACGCCGTGCCGGTGGCCCAGAAGCACGGTTCTAACGTGGTTGCAGTCTACGAGCTGGCGGACTTCATCGCCGGCAAGGGCATTAAGGAAACCATCGGCATGAACCTGGGTGGGACTGTGCAGCTCGACGACGTAGCCGCCACCATGGTTGACGCCAGGCACTCATCCGGTGCGGAGGATGAGAAGGGCGTTCATTACGTGGGTATTGCCGGCGGGTTCGTGTTGGAAGTGGCCGGCGGCCCCGTGCTTTACCACGCGGGCGACACCTGCGTGTTTGGCGATATGCAGCTCATCCGCGAGTTGTATAAGCCCGAGGTAGCCATGCTGCCGATTGGCGGCTTTTACACCATGGGACCGAAGGAAGCGGCGCTTGCCTGCCGTCTCCTGGCGCCCAAGGTTGTTCTGCCCATCCATTGGGGCACCTTTCCGCCGCTCAAAGGTACGCCGGAAGAACTGGGCGCTCTGGTTGAGCCGGGCGTGAAGGTGCTGCGCTGGCAGCCGGGAGACGAGTACACCGCGTAAAGGCAGGTTTCAGGTGTCAGGTGTCAGAGAACCTGCTTGCCGCCCCTGACCCCTGACCCCTGAAACCTGATCCCTGTTTCACTGATCGCGGGTCTGCTTGACCGCACGCGGCGATTGCGTGATCCCGCCGGGAGCGTATGTATCCTGCGGGCCAGGCCGCATGGAGGCAGACGATCCTGCGCCGCGGCAATTGTGTAGGTCGCGCAAGATCTCCTGCTTCTCGCGCGCATACTGGCCGGCGAGGCGCGTCAGAGCGTAGGTGATGATGTCGCTGTGATGCAGGTCGGCAGCCGTTGGGTCGCGGCGCATGTTCAGCCATAGCCGGTGCACCAGCTGCACATCCTCGGAACTCAAGGACGGCGCATGAGGCCCGATGTAGAACACCTTGATGTCGCCATTGGGAGCCACAACACAGAGATTGAATTGCCGCTTGGGCTCGGGGAGTGCCTCCCAGGCCTGTCCCATGTGGAAGGCCTGCTCTTCAGCGGTCAACGAGCTCGAGCTGCCGGAGACCACCGACTCTACCTCCAGCGAGCTCGCAGTCTGGGCGAGAGCGGGAAAGATCTCGGCAGCTGGAATCACTAGCAGTGAAACCTTCTTGCCGAAGCTCTCGGCAACCGAAACGGCTTTGGTAAAGACCATTTGCTCGTGTTCGCTGAAGCTCTGCTGCTCGGCGCTCAGATACTCCGGCCCGCCCGCGCCCATGAGCCTGACACTGACCACCACAACGTCCCGCTCATCGGTGTTGGTGCGCGCCAGCGTCCACTTGAGGGCCAGCGGATTGGCGGCATCGCGCATGGTCACGATCACGCCGCCGGGGCGGACGGCCACCGACTCCCGGTCCACCGTTTCCTGGTGCTCCAGCTGGAAGTGGTCTTTCATCTCCTTTGCGGTCAACGCGTGCCTGCGCAGGTTGATGCGTTCCGACACCGTAAAGACGATGAAGAACGCGATGGCAAATGCAATCCCGCTCACCGTGGCAATCGACTTGGTGAACAGGTTCACGGTCGCAGTCGCGAGCAGAACCATGAACACCGAGACCAGGCCGACGGGGATCTCAGTGTTACCGATGCGGATGTTGGGGGGTACCTTCCAGCCCCGCTCGCCCTTGTACTTCCAACGCAGGACCAGAATTGAGAGGCTATTGAAGGTAAACGACCAGATCACGCCGAAGGCGTATGCCTCGCCCAATACGATGACGTTGCCCCGGCTCGCAATGATCGTGAACATTTGCAGGACAAAGACCAGGTTCACGATGCGATAGCTGGTGCCGAAGCGCCGGTGCGGCCTGCGGAACCAGTCAGTTAGCACGCCGTCTTCTGCGACGCGCATCAGCACGCCGGTCGATCCGATGATCGAGGTATTAATGGCGCCGGAAAGGATCAAGAAGCCAACCAGCACCACGAAGACGCGGAACAGGATGCGCCACACCAGCGGTCCCACCATGAACATCGCCAGTCCGGCGATCAGATTGTCTGAATAGATGTGGATCCGTTGGTAGTTGGGGATAAGCATCGAAGCCAGCAGCGTGGCCCCGCCTGTGAAGATCAGGCTGTAGATGGCAATGACGACCGCCGCGCGCTTCAGGTTCTTGAGCTTCGGATGCTCGATCTCGCGATTGACCTGGGCCAGGGTTTCTTCGCCGCTCATGGCGAGGATGGAGTGGCCGAATGCCATCAGGATGCCAAACAGGCCGAAGATCGGCAACCCGTGTCCTTTGAGGAACCCGAGGGCGTCATTGCTGAAATGCAGATTGGAGGGGATGGGCGAAGGCGGGAGATGGGCTCCGCGGATGGCAACCGAATAGCAGCCCCATGCCAGCAGAACGATCACCATCACCGTGGTGATCTGCATAACGCGTAGCGCCTTGTCGCTCGACTCCTCAATGCCCTTGATGTTCTGCCACCAGTAATAGATCGTCACCGCCGCAGCCAGCAGCGCAGACGTGTAGTTCATGTTCAGCTGCAGGGGATTGCTGTGTGCGTCCATCAAAGCCGGCGGCAGCCAATGCCACTGGTTGGCGACGTTGATCAGTTCGTTGAGCAGGCCCGTAATGTACTGGCCGGCGGAAACGCCGGAGATGGGCCCGGTGAGGACGTAGTCAAACATCAGCGCGGAGACGCTGAGCTTGGCGAAACCGCCTCCCAGAGCCTCCTTGACCACGCGATACACGCCGCCGCGCGTGAACATGGAACAGCTTTCGACGTACACCGCGCGCACGGCGAAGCTGAACAGCATGATGCCGAGGATGAACCATGGGGCTGCCGCGCCCACCGCCTGTTCGGCGATGCCGCCTGCGTAAAAAGCTGACGATCCGAGGTCGTTGAGAACGATGGCCGCCGCGCGCCAGAAGGAGATAAACGTGAGCATCACCGAGGACGCCACGATCAACCGCACGCGGTCACTTGGAGGGGCTACGGTCGTTCGAGAAGAGGCCATCGCTTGAAAGCCGACCGGGGAACCGGTGGTAAAAAAGCGTTCGAGCGAAACCACCGCTCTGCGATGAGTCTAATTCTCAAGCAAATGCGTGTCAATGGAAAAACCAAGATCCGTTGACGCCGGCCCTGCATCGCCTTTAGGGGCGCGGGTTTCAGGTTCTTGCAAGGCGCCGGCAGGGAGGCGGAAAGCAGCCGCAAGCGTACGTCACTTGACGGATACGTCAATTGACGTATACTGGTGCTATGGCCGTTAAGAAAATGAATATCGAGCAATTCCTGGAGTTCCTGAAGAAGCAACAGGGAGAGCAAACCGCCCAGCAATTCGCGACCAGGCTCGGGGTTTCTCCGCAGTACCTGAGCGACGTCTACAACGGAAGGCGGCCTCCGGGTGAGAGCATCACCGCAGCGCTCAAAGTCGAAAAGGCGATGGTCTACACGCTGGTGACGCCATCCGGAACCAGCCCGTCAAGAGGAGAAAAGAAGGCGGAGGAGGAAAAATGAAGGACAATTTCACGCGCATTGCGATCATTCTGGATCGCTCGGGCTCCATGGAAATCTGCAAGGAATCGACCGTGGCGGGTTTCAACGAATTCATCAGGAGCCAGAAGGAAATTCCCGGCGAGGCGACGGTCAAGCTGGTGCAGTTCGACGATCAATACGAGACGGTGTTCGACAAGCCTCTCAAGGAATGTCCGGAGCTAACGCAAAACACATTTGTCCCGCGCGGATCGACCGCGCTGCTGGATGCGCAGGGACGCACCATCGTCGAACTGGGTCAGGAGCTTGCGGCGCTCCCGGAGCCTGAGCGCCCATCGAAGGTCATCGTGGTCACGCTCACCGACGGCCTGGAAAACGCGAGCAAGCAATACAACCTCGAGAAGATCGGCGAGATGATCCGGGAGCAGAGAGACAAGTACAACTGGGACTTTGTGTTTCTGGGGGCGAATCAGGATGCCATCGCGACGGCGGCAGCCATGAGTATCCCGCTGCCTTCGGCCATGAGTTACAGCACCAGCAAAGCGGGCGTAGCGGCCACGATGGCGGCAGTTTCACATTATGTCGGTGCAGCGCGCAAGGGCAAGGCTGCGGCGTTCTCGGAGGAGGATCGCAAGTCAGCCATGGAAAAAGATGAGTAAAGCCGGACCGCAGCGGGGGAAGTAGCGCCGGTCTCCAGACCGGCTGTCGTGCGGGCGTCCACGAACGCACCCGCCGGAGAGCGATTACGAATTCACGCGGTCAGAGCCCTAGTCTTTGCCGAACAGCTCTTTCCCGTCCTCGTAAAAGCTGATCAGCACCACCACCGCCGATCCCACCAGGCCGACAAAGAACATCACTTCGAGCACCCTTATTGCGAAGACGGCCAATATCATGCTTTCGATTCTATCGCAGGCAAATGTTTTACACTCGCCGATGTATGCAATCGTCATGGACGTCGGGGGCGAAGCTGTGGGCTGCCGCGGGGCTTTCGGCCAGCTTGCTGGAATTGCCGTTCCCGCTGGCCGGACCGATGCCACCCTGGCGCAGCGTGTTCGCGTGGTTCGCCCTGGTTCCGCTGCTTTGGGCGTTGCTTAAGAATCCCGAAGCCGATGAGCGCCATCCTCTGCGCCGTGGGTTCTTCGTCGCCTATCTCTGCGGTTTCCTGTGGTACATGGGCAACTGCTACTGGATCCGCGACACCATGTTGCATTACGGCGACATGCCGCCTTTCGCGCCCACGCTGCTGCTCATCGGTTTCAGCCTTGTGCTGGGACTTTATTTTGGACTCTTCGGGCTGGGCTTGGTGCTGGTGCGGCGCGCTACCGGCTCTACGCGCATGGCGCTTGCCTTCGCGCCGTTTCTGTGGACCGCGCTGGAACTCGCCGCAGCGCGCATTACCAGCGTGCCGTGGGATCAGCTCGGCTACTCGCAGGTGGATAATGCGCTGGTCAACCAGCTCGCGCCGTGGACCGGTGTGTACGGCATTAGCTTCGTGCTCGTCGCGGTGAATTCGCTGCTGGCCGGCGGTTTGCTGCTGGGGCGCGAGATCAAATACCCGCTCTCCGGCCGCTGGGCCTGGACCGGTTGTGGAGCCCTGCTCCTGATCTCCGGGTTCGCCGGCGTCTTTATTGCGCCGCCCAGGCACGCGCCCACGGCAACCGCCGTCCTCATCCAGCCCAATCTCGACGTGGCAGTGGCCAACAACTGGCAGGGGCCGGAGTGGGATCGCCACATCGCCGAATTCACGCGCCTGGCCGGCGAACAATGCAAAACCTACATCGCGGGCATCCCGCAGACCGGCGCGCCCACCGGCGAAATCATCTGCCCGCCTTACCCCACTCATCCCGATCTCGTGGCCTGGCCGGAGTCGCCCGCGCCCTTCGATGAGGCGGACCCCCGATTCAAGAGCGCATTGGTGAGCATCGCCCGCGCCCTCCAGGCACCGCTGGTGGTGGGTAACATTGGCTGGACCTTCGATGCCTCTGCGCGCGAGTGGAACTATTACAACTCAGCCCTGGTCGTCGACGCGGATGGCGAACGCGTTGGCCGCTACGACAAAATCCATCTCGTCCCCTTCGGCGAGTACATCCCCTTCCAGAATCTGCTTGCCTTCGCACATAAGCTCACCGGCCGCGTCGGCCTGTTCACGCGCGGCACCGAACGCAATTCGTTCCTGTTACCCAACCAAAACCAGGAAAAACATCGCTACGGCGTTTTTGTCTGCTACGAAGCGGTTTTCGCCGACGAGGTGCGCCAGTTTGCGCGCCACGGCGCCGAGGTTTTCGTCAACATCTCGGACGACGGATGGTATGGCGACACCAGCGCTCCCTGGCAGCACCTGAATATGGCGCGCATGAGGGCGATCGAGAACCGTCGCTGGCTCTTGCGCGACACCAACTCCGGCGTGACGGCGGCGATCGACCCTTACGGCCGCGTGCGCCAGTCGATTCCCCGCCACCAAACCGACGCGCTGCCGGCCGAATTTGCCTTCCGCGACGACATCACGTTCTACACGGCGCACGGCGACGTTTTTGCGTGGCTTTGTGTCCTGCTGAGTTTGGGGATTCTGGGCTGGGCTGGAGGACGAGTTTTACGCCGGCGGGCTTGCAAAAATTAACCAAGTAGGTTAATATTTCTATGGAAAAGCGATCTCCGCATTGTCCGTTGCCGCGAGTCAAGATATTGGTCGAAGCAGGCAAAGTGCGGACCACGCAGACGGCGCGAGCCGGAGCCGTGGCTTTGGGATTCAGCTACTCCCAAATGTTGGCTGTGGTGTTGGCGCTCAAGCCGGTGGACTTCTACAAGAGCATGACCACCTACGCCGATCACACCATTTGGCAAGACGTGTATCGCCCTAAGACCACGGCTGGGGATGTGTATTTGAAACTGACAGTGGTGGACGACGTGCTGATCGTCTCGTTCAAGGAGTTATGACGATGAAATGCCCTGTTTGCGGTGCGGCCGAGTTGATCCACGATACCCGTGACATCCCCTATACCTACAAGGGCGAGACCACCGTCTTGAAGACGACAGGCGATTTCTGTCCGGCTTGCGGCGAATCCATTCACGATAAGGAGGATTCGGAATGCGTGATGCGTGAGATGCGGTCATTCAACCGGCAGGTGAACGCCGCCATCGTCGATCCGGCATTTATCGTCAAGGTGCGCAAGAAACTGGCGCTCGACCAGCGCCAGGCAGCCGAGATCTTCGGAGGCGGCGTCAATGCCTTCTCACGGTACGAGAACGGCAAAACCAAACCGCCTTTGGCCCTGGTCAAGCTGCTCAAAGTGTTGGATCGCCATCCCGACCTGCTCGATGAGATCAAGGTGGCGTAGCAGCGCATGGCGCCCCGCCCTCGGCTAAATTTTATCCGTGCTACAATTTCCGCGACGAGGGTCTTCATGTTAGTAGATATAAAAGCCAGGATACAGGAGACTTCATCTCTAGCCCCAAACCATCCTGCTGGAGATTGGCCTATCCGCTTGCGAGTTGACCAATCCAACGGTGAACGGCAGAAGATACTTGAGTGCGAAGGCAAGATCAGGGCCAGTGAACTGCAAGCAGTCGTGACGATGCCAGGCGTGTTGGCACCAGATGAAGCTGCCGTCCCCCAGTTCGTCAAGAATCTAATGGCCCGGAGACAGGCTGAAATCCAGTGCCTGGAGGTCCCGGACAGTGGGATCCAGATGCTCTCCGATTTAGCGTCACATTCCTTTCTATAGGTGGGTGGCCCGCCACTTGGCCGGTGAGGGAAATCAGTGCGCCAGGGTCCGCAGTTGGGGTCTGAGATTGATAATGCTAGCGGAATCCAAGGTTTGAAAATCCGGACCTGGGGCACCCCTTCATTGTTGGGAAATTGAGATGTGGGTCACCCTCCTGCCAGCGTTTGATCTATTCGCCTCAAAGGACGGAGAAAGATCATGTATAGCTCGACCGATTCCTTCGACGAAGATCCCACAATCTTGGCGCGTGTTCTGGTGGGTCTTGCCGGTCTGTTGCTCTTGCCCATTTCAATTCTCAATTTCGTAGCTTTGCCGGCTGGCGCAATTTGGCTTTGTGTTTTGGGTTATTGGAAGCTCGTGGTTCTCTCTCTCATTGCTGCCTTCATTTGCCCGAAAATTATCGGCTTGCTAACGCTCCCATCCCACGGACTACAGGTCGCCGCGGCTAAGATGATCGGGCAAGAGATGTCATCCATTAGATGGTTCGCGTGCGTTCTGCTCCTGGCCGGGAGCTATTATTACCTCGCCTTTGCATTCGGGGCATGGAGTTTAACGAGCTTTAGCCTTATCATCAGATCGGCTTCTGCTAATGCTACGATTCCTGCGTTACTGGTTGCTTTCGCCGTCGGAATCTGGCCTGAACAGGCAATGGCAGACCGTGCCAATCGCAGCATACAAGAGAACCTGTGCCTTCTTTGTGGGATCACAGAACTGTTGGCGATGAGCATTTTGCTGCTGTTTCGGGTTGGCGATCTGAGATGGTATCTAACGGCTTGCGTGATATCTATTATGGTGTTTGTGCCGATCCAAGTGTGGATCGCGATGATCGGGTTGAGAGAGACGGAAGGATAGCAAAATCTGGCGAGGCTGAAGCAGCGGGTATCCAGATCCTGCTTCTGGAGCCTGGAATGAGTGCGCTCATACTGCATGTCGAAGGCCGCTGAACTCGACGAAACCGGCGCGGTGATATTCTAAGGGCAGTCGAAACGGTACAGATTCACAGTCCAACTCAAAGCCAGGTCATAAGAGCAAAATATGTCGTCGTTAAACGATCTCGAATTCGCCTACGCTCCCGTGCGCAATCAAGTGCGCGACCTGCGGGAGTATCTTTGACCCTGCACGCATCCGCAGGGAACTAGCCGACATAGAAAAGAAGCTGGCCGATCCGGCTCTCTGGAACGATCCCGCAGCGAGCAAGCCGTTGATGCGCGACCGCAAGCGGCTTGAGAAGCTTGTGGCCGACGACGATGAGTTGGTGCGCCGCACGAGCGACATCGATGCCTATTTCGAATTAGCCAAAGAGGGCGAGGATGTTCTCCTCGATTTGGAGAAGAGCATCAAGGAGCTGGGGACCTTCGCCGAAGATCTGGAAGCGCGCACCATGCTTTCCGGCGAGGCCGATGCGCTCAACGCCATTGTCACCGTGCATCCCGGGGCCGGCGGCACCGAAAGCCAGGACTGGGCCGAGATGCTGCTGCGCATGTATCTGCGCTGGGCCGAGCAGCAGGGCTTCAAGACCGAGATGAACGACTACCAGGACGGCGAAGAGGCCGGCATCAAGTCGGCCACGTTCACCATCATCGGCGACTACGCTTTCGGCATGCTGGCCGGCGAGAGCGGAGTGCATCGCCTGGTGCGCATCTCGCCCTTCGACCAAGCCAAGCGCCGCCACACGTCGTTCGCTTCGGTCTACGTGTCGCCGGAAATTGACGAAACCATTCACGTCGATCTGAAAGTGGAAGACCTGCGCATCGATACCTACCGCTCCGGCGGCAAGGGCGGCCAGCACGTGAACACCACCGATTCCGCCGTGCGCATGACGCATATTCCGACAGGCATAGTCGTCCAGTGCCAGAACGAACGCAGCCAGCACAAGAACCGCGACAAGGCCATGAAGATGCTGCGCTCGCGGCTGTACGAGTATGAGGTGGAAAAGAAGCGGGCTGTAAGCAAGAAGCTGGAAGACTCCAAGCTCGAGATCAACTTCGGCTCGCAGATCCGCTCCTACGTCCTGCAGCCTTACCGCATGGCCAAGGATCACCGCACCAAGGTCGAAGTGGGCGACGTGGACAAGGTGCTGGACGGGTATCTGGAGCCGTTCCTGAGGGGCTACCTGCTCGCCATCCGCCGCGGAACGGCAGTGGCGACGGGTGCTGAGGATGATTTGGAAGTGTGAAGAAGGCAGGGAACAAGGGACCGAGGGAACAAGGGAACAAGAAGGAAAGTGTGAGTGAGAGTGTGGTCACGGACCACACTCTCACTCGCGCTAGCCACTAATCACTATGTCAACAAACCAACACGAACTCATCGACGAAATGCTGCGCAACGCGCGCAACATCGCCGTCGTCGGCATGAGCGACAAGCCGCACCGGGCCAGCTTCAACATCGGCCGCTATCTTGCCGGGAGCGGCTATCGCATCTTTCCCGTGAATCCTGCGTTCCAGGAGGTGCTCGGCAGGCCAAGCTATCCCGACCTCGACGCCGCCCAGGCAGCGGCACGCGCGGAAACCGGGCAGGGAATCGACTTGGCCGACGTCTTCCGCGCCTCCGAACACATTCCCGCCATTGTCGACGACGTGATCCGCCTCGGCATTCCCTATCTCTGGCTACAGGACGGGGTCATTCACGACGAGGCCGTGGCCAGCGCCCGCGCCGCCGGCGTCAAGTGCGTGCAAAACGACTGCATCTTCCGCGAGCACGCGGCACGGCCGGAGCTGCACGGGAAGCTGAGCTAGCGAGTGTCAGCAGGTCGGCAAGCGAGCGGGGCCGGCGAGCAGCCGGCCCCTGGGAAATTGGACTAACCGCGATCACGGGCGCTCGCGCGTACCCGTTATTTCATCGTGCCTGACGCCTATTTCAACGAGTGTGGTGCGTGTTCCATGGGAACGCAGTTGAAATACGACTCCTTCAGGTCCGACGTATCGGTATACAACTTCACAAAAGCATCCCACGCGGCGTCCTTCGTCGGATGCGGGCTCGTCGGTTTGAAGAAGTGATAGGTGAGGATCAGGTGCTTGGAATACCTGGCGTGTCCTGATCCTTCCTCGCGCTCAATGACTTGCGCGGCATAGATCACGTCGTCATAGCTGTGCTGCTTGTACCATGCCTGGTGAGCCGCCAAAGCTGCGTTGTATTGGTCAATTGTGGTGCCAGGCTTGAGGTCGACGATCCGGACGATGCTATACACGCCGCTGCAGGCCGGTAGCGGGGCGTCCAGCACCCCTGCTGACGAATGACTGCTCTGGCCAAAGGCGAGAGGAGTGAGGGGTGCGCTAATCATTACCAACGCAGCGAAGAAACTACGGACTTTCATGAGACGATCCTCCTTGGGATGTGAATGGTTGAGGGCCGGGGACTGAATGCGCACTCAAGGTAGCACACGGGCGCGGAGTTTGTATCGAAAAAAGAGCGCTTTCCGACCTTTTTCTCAAGGACCGATGGGCTCCGGCCCCGTCCCCGATTGGCGGCGGGCCATGCCCCGGCCGCCGGCATCGCTCTCACCCTGCCGCGCTTCTCACGTTTTTGGGAAGCGCAAGCCCATTTTCTCTGCCTCCGGCTGCATCTCCGGTCCTTTACACTGAGTCCAGCCGTCAGGAGCCCGATTCCCTCCGCCATGCGCCGTTTCCGGTTGATTTTCGCGCTGATTGCCGTGCTTGCCGCGGTTCCTCTGGCATTCGCCGCTTCGAATTCGGCCGACGTTGCGCACCTGCACGTGCAATTGGTCGTTCCCAACCAGAATCTCAACACCGGAACTCCGGTGAATGCGGGTTTGTACTTCAAGCTCGAATCTGGCTGGCATGTGTACTGGAAGAACGCGGGCGACTCCGGCGAGCCGCCCCACATTCAGTGGACCCTGCCCGCTGGCATCACGGCGAGCGCCATGCAGTTTCCTGCGCCCCAACGTTTGCCGCTGGGCCCGTTGATGGATTTTGGATACGAGAACGAGGTTCTTTTCCCGTTCACAGTGAAGGCGGCGGCGACTGCCAAGCCGGGTTCTGCCGTCTTGCACGCAAAGGCTGACTGGCTGGTTTGCCGCGAGGTTTGTATCCCGGGCAAGGCGGAGTTGGACCAGAACGTCAATGTGGTCTCCAGGGCGCCGGTGGTCAACCTGATCTCCCCATCCGATCAGGAGCTTTGGAATCGCCTTGCGAACGCGCTCCCGAAGGCGCTGCCATCTTCTGACACGGCAATCTTCCAGCCCACGCCCACCGGTTTCCGCCTCGCTGTCACCACGGGCAAACGCGAAACAGAAGCGGAGTTTTTCCCTGAAGACGAAGACATTCTCGACAATCCTGCGCCGCAAACCGTCACGTCGACCGCAGCCGGTTTCGTTCTCGACCTAAAGAAAGACGCGAACCTCACCTCGGGCCCCGCGCAGTTGAAGGGCGTTCTTGAGCTTGCGGGCGGCAGGAATTACGAGATTGCCGCGACGCCCGGAACCGTCGCTGCTCCGCCCGCCGCACCTGCTCTCTCATTGCCCGGAACTGTCGTTGCGCCGCCGGCCGCGCCTGCGTTCTCTTTCGCAGCGCTTGCCAGCACGGTGTTCTTCGCGTTCCTCGGCGGATTGCTGCTCAACCTGATGCCCTGCGTGTTTCCCGTGCTGTTTTTGAAGGGACTGGCGCTGGTGCAGTCGGGCGCAGAGGAACGACATAAGCTCCGCGCGCACGGCCTGGTCTACACCGCGGGTATTCTCGTTTCCTTCTGGGCGCTCGTTGCCTTGCTGCTCGTGCTGCGCGCCGCCGGCGCCACGCTGGGCTGGGGATTCCAGTTCCAATCGCCCGTTTTTCTTGCGCTCATGGCCGCACTGCTCTTCTTTCTCGGCCTCTCGCTGGCCGGGCAGTTCGAGATCGGCCTCACTTTGACCAGCGCCGGCGGGGCATTGGTCACAGAAAATGGGGCCGCGAAACAGGGCTACGCGGGCAGCTTTTTTACGGGAGTCCTCGCTGTCATCGTGGCCACGCCGTGCACGGCGCCTTTCATGGGAGCGGCCATCGGCTACGCGCTCGCCCAAACTGCCGCCGTCACCTTCGCGATTTTCACCGCGCTTGCTCTCGGTCTGGCCGCTCCGTACATTGCACTCACCCTGCAACCCGCTTGGACCCGCGTGCTGCCCAAGCCCGGCGTGTGGATGGAGATTCTGAAGCAGGCGGTTTCAGTTCCCATCTTCGGCACTGTCATCTGGCTCACCTGGGTCGTCGCCGAAGCCTATGGCGCCAACTTATTGCTCGCGTTGCTCTCCATCTTTCTGCTGCTCGGTATCGCCGGATGGTTCCTGGGCCGCTGGCCGGCGCAGCGCTGGTCCACCCTCGTCGCTGCGCTCCTTTTGCTCACGGTGCTTGTTGCCTGCGTTACCGCGCCCAGGGAACTCGCCGAGGCGCCAGCCACTTTATCAGCACAACTATCGTCCGAAAGCTTCGCTGCACGAAGTGCTGCCGCGTGGCAGCCATGGTCGGCCGTTGGTGTCCAGCACGCGCTCGCCGCCGGGCAACCCGTTTTTGTGGACTTTACTGCCACTTGGTGCCTGAGCTGCCAGGTCAACGAGCGCATCGCCCTCAGCCAACCCGAAGTGATGCAGGCGTTTGGGGCAAAAAATGTGGCGTTGTTCAAAGCCGACTGGACCCGCGAGGATCCCGCAATCACACAGGAACTCACGGCGCTGGGCCGCAGCGGCGTGCCCGTCTACGCACTTTATTCTCCAGGGGAAAACAACCCACGGTTGCTGCCGCAGGTGCTTACGCCGGGCATCGTTCTGGACGCCATCAACGAACTCTCATCCGGGGCTGCAACTCCAGCCAGCGCTGCCCCGTCCAAACAGCAGTAAGCTGGATGCGTGACCGGCTGTATGCCGATCTCCGATTCCCCATCCAGTGCACGTCCGAACTCCCCACAGTCAGGAGGTCGACTCAGATGAAATCTCTATCTTGTCTTGCAGGCGTGGCTGCGCTTGCGGTTGCGCTCGTGCCCGTTGCGGCCGGCGCACAGGCTGTTGTGGGCTCGCGGGCGCCCGACTTCACCGCCACCGATTCGCACGGCCAGGCACACTCGCTCGCTGAATACCGCGGCAAATACGTGGTCCTCGAGTGGCACAACCACGATTGTCCCTACACCAAGAAGCACTACGCCAGCGGCAACATGCAGTCGCTGCAAAAAGAGTGGACCGCGAAAGGCGTGGTCTGGTTCACGGTCATCTCTTCGGCGCCCGGTCAACAGGGCTACGTGACCGATGCCGAGGAGAACGCGTACCTGGCCGAGATGCATGCCGCGCCCACCGCTGTGCTCATGGATCCCGAGGGCAAACTGGGGCACCTTTTCAGCGCCAAGACCACGCCCGAGATGTACGTCATCGATCCCGAGGGCAAGCTGATCTACGAGGGCGCGATCGACGACCGTCCCACGCCCGACGTCAGTGACATCAAGGGCGCGGACAACTACCTGAACGACGCGCTGATGGAAGCCATGACCGGCAAGCCTGTGGCGCACGCCTACACGCGGTCGTACGGCTGCTCGGTGAAGTACGCGAACTGAGGCCTAAGGAACGATCGTGGTTTTCCTCTGGCAAATTTGATATTGCACTTGACAAACCATAACCATTCGGTTATGAATTACCCATGCAGACCGCAGAGTCGGACATCTTCAGAGCGCTAGCCGACCCCACTCGCAGGGCAATCTTTGAGCGGCTCACCCGCAAAGGCGAGCAGACCGTGCATGCGTTGACGGGGTCATTCGACGTGTCGCAGCCGGCAATCTCGAAGCACCTGACGGTGCTGAAGAGGGCGAAACTGGTTCGGCATCGCCGCGAAGGGCGCGAGACGCACTACACCGCGCTGCCGCAATCCCTGTCGCCACTGGCCGGCTGGGTGAGCCGGTACGGCGTTTTCTGGGATGAGCGTTTCGATCGACTCGAAAATCTGCTGGAAAGGATGGACAAATGACCGAAACCCTTGCAATAACCCGCACTCTGACGATCGAGCGCGAACTGCCGCATCCGCCAGAGAAGGTGTGGCGAGCTCTCACTGAAAGCTCATTGATCGCGGATTGGCTGATGGGGAATGATTTTGAGCCGCAAGTCGGCCACCGGTTCAAATTCCGCTCCACTCCCGTGCCCAATTGGGACGGGGTCATCGACAGTCAAGTCCTGGTTGTCGAACCGGTTTCGCGGCTCTCTTATAGCTGGGGCACCATGGGAATGGAGAGCGTTGTCACCTGGAAATTGACGCCGACCGCAAGCGGCACGCATGTTCGCATGGAGCATTCCGGCTTCCCGTCGGAGGAAAGCGCCAGCTACAAGGGTGCGAAGTACGGATGGACGAATTTCATTGGCAAACTCGAAAACGTCGTTGGAGGTTTGGACTGACCATGAAAGCAAAAAGCATTGCCTATTGGGCGACGACCATACTTGTAGCGTTTTTCATGAGCGGCGGTGTCGCGCAGATCCTGCAATTCCGCGCCAAGCCTCATGGCATCGTGCCCGAACTCGGCTACCCCATGTACTTCTTCCTCATCCTCGGAATCTGGAAGGTGTTGGGAGCCATCGCCATCCTCATGCCGCGTTTTCCGCGGCTCAAGGAATGGGCGTATGCCGGCATCTTCTTTGACCTGACAGGCGCAGCCGCATCCTGCGCCGCGGTCGGCGGGTACGGCGCATACGCCTTTCACGTTATTGCCCCTCTCATCATTGCGGGCCTTACCCTGGCATCGTGGGCGCTGCGGCCCCAAAGCCGCATCGCCGGCGTCCTCATTCCGGCGAAGAGCGGACAGGCCAGGTTAGACGCGACCGCAGCCAACGTCAGCTAATTGGCAGCGAAGTTCGATGGTGCCAGGGACGCGAAGTGAACAATGGATTCGAAGCGCGGCAGACTCCGGGCGGCTTGCGAAGGCGTCCCTTTTGAGATTCGGCGCGGGAAGCATTTGCAGGGTTGCGGCACAAGTCGCTCAGTCTTTGCCGTGCTTGGTGGAGCGGATGCGGCGGATTTCCTCGAGCCGCGTGGCCAACTGCTTCTCGCGGCCTTCCTGCGTGGGGTGGTAATAGCGGCGGCCTTGGAGCGAGTCGGGCAAGCAGTCCATGTCGGCCACTTTGCCCTCTTCGTCGTGGGCGTAGCGATAGCCTTCGCTGTAGCCCAGGTCCTTCATCAGGCGCGTGGGCGCATTGCGCAGGTGCAGGGGCACAGGTTCCTGGCGGGTGTGCTCGATGTCGTCCTGTACCGCGCCCCAGGCCGTGTACACGGAGTTCGATTTGGGCGCGAGCGCGAGATAGACCACGGCTTCGGCCAGCGCCAGCTCACCCTCAGGCGAGCCGAGGAAATCGTACGTGTTCCTCGCGGAGAGGCACAGGTTCAGCGCCTCGGGTGCGGCGAGGCCGATGTCTTCAACGGCCATGCGCACGATGCGCCGCGCCAGATACAGCGGATCTTCGCCGCCCGCAAGCATGCGTCCCAGCCAGTAGAGCGCGGCATCGGGATCGGAGTTGCGCACGCTCTTGTGCAGCGCCGAGATCAGGTTGAAGTGCTCCTCGCCAGCCTTGTCGTACATGAGCACGCGTTTCTGCACCGCTTCGGCCGCCACGGCCTTTGTGATTTTTTTCTCGTTTTGGACGAGTTGTGCGGCGACCTCGAGCGCGTTGTAGGCGTTGCGGCAATCGCCGCTCGAGTAGCTCGCGATCAGCTCGAGCGCATCGTCATCGGCCGTGAGTTCCAGCGCGCCCAGACCGCGCTCCTTGTCGGCCAATGCGCGCCGCAGCAGAACCACGATCTGCTCCTCTTTGAGTGGCTCGAGCACGTACACGCGGCAGCGCGAGAGCAGCGCCGAGATGATCTCGAATGAGGGATTCTCCGTGGTCGCGCCGATCAGGCGGATGGTGCCGCGCTCTACGTAAGGAAGAAATGCATCCTGCTGCGCTTTGTTGAAGCGGTGAATCTCGTCGATGAAGAGGATGGTGCGCGAGTGCATTTGGGCGGCGCGCGCGGCGTCCACCATCACCTGCTTGATCTCTTTAATGCCGCTGGTGACCGCCGAAAACTCGATGAAGCTGGCCTTGGTGGTCTCGGCAATGATCTTGGCAAGCGTGGTTTTGCCTACGCCCGGCGGACCCCAGAAAATCATGGAGCTGGCATCGTCGCGTTCGATCTGTACGCGCAACGGCTTGCCGGGGCCGACCAGGTGCTCCTGGCCCACCAACTCGTCCAGGCTGCGCGGGCGCATCCGCTCCGCCAGCGGCGCCATTGCATGGAGCAGGCTTTTGGAGGAGTGCAGTGGGAGTTTCGGCGTACTGTCGAAGAGGTTCATCGCCGCGCTCCTCGATCCACTGCGTGGGGCAGACTCTTGGAGGAGTGTTGTGGGCTGCCGGAGGGCTTGCTCATGCGAGTTGCTCGCTGCCGCGCCGCCTCGTACAACAGCACACTGGCCGCCACGGCGGCGTTCAGGCTCTCTACCGGTCCGGGGCAGGGAATGGTAATTCTAGCGTCGGCCTTCGCCGCCAGATCGTCAGCCACGCCGTTGCCCTCGTTGCCGATGATGAGAACCACGGGCCCGGCCAGGTTGACACGATCGGCTGGCTGGGCGCCGTGGACCGTTGTGGCAAGAATTTTCACTCCAGCCTCATGCAGCTTTTCAAAGCACTCGCGTTGGTTGACCGCGAGCAAAGGCACACGGAAGACGCTGCCCGCCGAGGCGCGCACGGCCTTCGGGTTCCACGCGCTGACGGTTCCCGGCAGGCTCACCACACCGGTAGCGCCAAAGGCTTCCGCCGAGCGCAGGATCGTGCCCAAATTTCCCGGATCCTGGATGCCGGCGAGCACAACCACCAACTCTGCCCCGCTCCGGCGTTCGCCCAACACATGCGCCCAGGTCCAATCCGGCGGCTCGACCAACGCGGCAATCGGTTGCGGTGTCTCGGTGGCCAGCGCGGAACCGAGCAGCTTCGCCGGCAGCCGCAAGATTTCGGTCTCCGGTGGCACGGGCAGCGCGCCCAGCAGCCGCTCGGCATCTTGCGTGACAAAAATTGTCATCACGCGCAGGCCCGCGCGCAGCGCCTCCGCGAGCAGATGCGGCCCTTCGATACCCACGCGGCCCTGAGCACTGCGGCCCGCGGCGGCCAGCGCCTTGCGCAACTCCTTCAGGCGCGCATTGTCCTTGCTTTCCACCACGCGAACCGGCATTGTGCGGCCACCTCTCAAGCGCTGTGGCGATTCTAAGAGCAGCTACCAACTTCTAGCTACTAGCCGCGGTGCTCTGGCCACGTGATTTCGTAATGGTCTTCCGGCATGCGCGGGCGAGGACGCCCGCGCTACAGCCGGCCGGAGGCCGGCGCTACCTTTCCGCCAAAACCACAATCAAACAGTCGCGGTGCTGGGAACGAGAAGCTGGAAGTCGCATTGCAACTTGCACCGAAGCTGGTGCTGTGATAGTTTCCGAGTCTGTAGCCTCTTCTTTCTATTCGGGAACCGAGGTAGGCCTGATTGTCGGCGGAGATTCTGCGCGTTCATCCCGATGAACCCCAACCGGACCGGATCGATTACATCGTCTCCTGCCTGCGCAAGGGCGGTGTGGTTGCTTTGCCCACCGACACTTTTTACGGCCTGGCTGTTGACCCCGTGAACCTGCACGCCGTCGAGCAAATCTACCAGATCAAGAGCCGCCAGAAGCACAAGCCGCTCTCGCTGCTGATCTCCGGCCTGGCCCAGGCCTATGAATTGGCGCGCGACACCGATCCGCTGCTGGACAAGCTGGCCGATCGCTTCTGGCCCGGCCCGCTGACCATCATTGTCCGCGCCGGAACCAAGCTGCCGCTGCGCTCCACGGCCAACACCGGCAACGTGGCGCTGCGCGTGCCCGACGCGGCCATCGCGCGCGCGGTGGTGGAGCGCTTCGGGCTGCCCATCACGGCCACCTCGGCCAATTTGCAGGGCGCATCGGAGTGTACCAACGCCGCCTGTGTCCGCGATCAGATCGGCGATCGCATTCCCCTCATCATCGACGGTGGCCCTACCGGCCGGGCGCAGCCCACGACCATCGTCGATCTCACGCTGGGAGCGGGACGATGGGAGATTTTGCGCGAGGGCGCGATCCCGACCCACGAAATCGTCATGGTCCTGCAGCGGTGAGAGAGACAGGGACTAAGGGACTGAGGGACTAAGGGACTGAGGAATCAAGGGCAAGAGGAAACAACGGAGCAGAGCGGGGTGCGAAACTAAGAACTGCGAACTGTGAACTGCAGACTCATCACCGGCCCTTGAAACCTGACCCCTGTCCCATGTCTGCCCAATCCAAGCCGAGGCGTCATCATACCGCTCTTCGCATTGCGACGGTACTGGTGTTGCTCCTCGCGGCCGGCGCCGTGGGCTGGATTGACTGGGTCTATGCGCAAATCGAGCGCTACGCGCATCAGGATCAGGCTGCACCCGCTGATGCCATTGGCGTGCTGGGCGCGGCGGAGTACGATGGCCGGCCCTCGCCGGTCTACCGCGCCCGCCTGGACCACGCGCTCGAGCTCTACCATCAAGGCATCGCTCCGCTGATCATCACGCTGGGGGGGCCCGGCGGCGATCAATACACCGAGGGCTCGGTGGGCCGCGAATACCTGATGAGCAGGGGTGTTCCCGAAAGCGCCATCATTGCTGAAACGGAGAGCCGCAACACCGAGGAATCGGCGCGCCGCATGGTCGTGATCGCGCGCGTCAACGGCCTGCACCGCCTCGTAGTGGTCAGCGATGACACGCACATGTTCCGCATTCGTGCCATTTGCGCCGCGGATGGGCTGGATGTCCTGACTTCTCCGCGACCGCGCCCGGCCACGGAGGAAAAGACGCAGGAAGGCGAACGCATCGCTCACGAGATTCTCAGCTACACCTTGTGGCAACTGCACCTGCATTAAAGCAGGGAGCGAGGGAGCAAGTGTGAGTGTGAGTATGAGTGTGAGGGCGAGTGCGAGAGTTTGCCGGCTTCAGTGCATCGCACACAGCATCGCCAGTGCGAACCCCGCTGCACTGGCCGTCGACAGAAAATTCACCGCGTCGTTGTTCAGCCAGCTGCGTTCCTCCAGCGTTGCTCCCAGCAGGCTGTCGAAGAAGAGGCCGAAGATGGCCCCTGCGCAACTCACCTCAAACAGGCCGAAGCCGCCGCCGAACGCCCACATTCCCGCGTAGGCCACTATGGCCGCGGCAACCACCCCGGCCAGGGAGCCAACCAAGCTGATGGCGCCGTCGCGGCCGGGATCGACCGCCTTGAACGACGTGATCATGCGCGGACGCCCGCCGAGCACCTGCCCGATCTCCGAGGAAGCCGTGTCGGCCGCAGCCTCAGCCAGCGCCGCTACCGCCAGAGCAAACAGCATGGTCTGTGTGGTGGCATGGTGGGGCACCCAGCGGGAGTTCATGAGCCAGGACTGCACGGGACTGCTCGAAACCAGCGCTGCCAGGCCCAGGTTGGCCGCGACTTGAGAGGCAGAGCGTCCTCTGCGCCCCTCCGCGGTTCCGAGCCGCTCCTTTTGCCGCCGGCCGACACGCGTGGCAACGAATGCGAGCAGGGAAACGGCGAGTGTGGGAACGAGGGCGGTATGCCAGGGCGCATAGGGAACCACAACGGTGGAAAACATGAGGCTGGCCGTGATCAGCACACCGGTGAGCGCGGCTGCGGGAGTGGCCGCCCGCAGCCTCCAGGTGACCAGCCCCAGCAAGGCGCTGAGACCGATGGTCCAGATGGCGACCGGAGCCGCATGGGAGGCCCACCAATCGTAGTCAAGGACCACTTCAGTGCCCGCAAAAGGCAGTACGGCAAGCAACACGAGCTTGGATTGCCAAGTCAGCTTGTTTTCAGCCACGCTTCATCGTATCCCGAGGCCGCGCCTGGCAAAAAGTGCGCGGCGACGGCCGATGACCAATCTTCATTTCCAGCGTCGCAAGAAGGTGTAGGAGCAGGGACCAGGTTTTCCCCGCCCCGCTGATTTACAATCACCAAGGAAGCAGGAAAGATTCGGAATGAGGCTTTTTCCCATAATTTCAGGCCCGGGGCGCGCGCTATTGGCCCAGGCAGGCGGAGCACTAGTAATTGCCGCGTTGATTGCGGGTTGTGGCGACAACTACAGGCCAACGGTTACCCCGGTAAACACCAGCGGCCCGGCTGCGCAGCCCACATCGTATGTGGTCGTAGTTTCCTCCACAGGCGTCAGAACGGATGGCGTGGTCACCCTGATCGATTACTCAGGCGATTCGATCCTCGTCGAGGCAACCATCGGTCCCGGACCGACTGCGTTCACCCTCGATGAGCTGGGCGCCACCGGCTACACCGTGAATAGCGACGGCACGCTCTCCAACTTTGCCGTCAGCACTTCGCTGCAGACCAAGAATGTTTCCTTCTCCACGTTGTCGCCGACCGCGCAGATCGTGAACCTGATGCCGCCTTCCTCGGGGCTTTGGGCTACCGATCTGAATGGCAACGAGGTCGATATCTTCTCCTCAATTCCTGAGGCATTCAAGCTGGCGATTCCGGTGGCGACCTCTGCGAGCCCCGCAACCATGCCGATGTTTATCGCCGGGTCTGCGACCCTTACCGGCCAGCGTGAATACGTCCTGAGCCAGAACGTCGCGAATGCCGCGCCGATGACGTGCAACCTGACGCCCAGAACGGCGGGTGCGACGGGTGTAGCGACCCCAATCGAGCTTTTCAGCAATACTGCCGACCCGGCAATCCCGGTGGGCATGTGCCCGGTATATGCCGTGCCGTCCAGCGATCAGCAGCGCCTGTTTATCCTCAATCGGGGCGACGACACGATCTCGGTCATCAACACCAGGAACAACACGCTCGACGCCTGCACGCCCTTCCAGAATCAAGACGGGCAATGGGTCACCTGCCATCAATCCATCCAGCTCCCCGCGGGTTCGGGGCCGGTTTACGCGGAGTACATCCAGGCGACCGAGCAGCTCATCGTGGCCAATTACGAGGGCGGCACGATCAGTGCGATCGACGTTCCCCTGGATGAATACGGCAACGACTCCAACACCTACGCCAACAGCAATTGCACCACGTATGCTGCTTGCGGCGCGATCACGGGCGGCTTTGGAACCGTGCACACCATTGCTGTGGGCAATACGACCACACCCAATCCGGCCAGCGTGACGGTACTTTACGACGGCAGCAAGGCTTACACCGCGAATCAGAATGACGGCGTGCAAAACGGCACGGTGACGGTGGTCAACCTGTCAACGTACACAGTGGAAAAGACCATCACCGTGGTCGGCCATCCGCGCACCGTGGTGAATACGCAGAACTCCGAGTACGCCAAGATCTACACTGGCTCGCCCGACAGCCCGTATATCACCATCATCGAATCGAGTCCGACGGTGACTGACCTCATCGACACCACGGTTCTGGTGGAAGGCACGGTGGTGGATGTGCGCACCACGACGCAAAACGGCAACAGTGGCAATAACAACTACAGCAGCCGCGTGCCGGGCTACGGCCAGCCGTGCAACCTGTCGCCTGCGACCATGGTGGCCACCTATGGCGCCAACTATACCCTGGCGGAATGCCAGGCCATTCCGTAGTGGCGGAATCGCTTCAATGCAATCCGAAGGGCCATTCCAACAGGGGAACGGCCCTTCAATTTTTTGAGGGAGTGGCCACGTCCATGCCGGATGCGGGCAAAACGCGC
>JBEKAS010000031.1:0-23675 GCA_050015795.1 Occallatibacter sp.
CATCTACCACGTCGAGCCCGATGCGGCTGCTCTCGCCGCGCGTGCAGCGCAATATTTTGTGGAGCAGGCAGAGCACGCCGTAGCGTCGCGCGGCCGTGCGAGCATTGCGATCAGTGGCGGATCAACGCCCAGGGCGACGTTTGCGCTGCTGGCCGATCCCGCACAGCCGTGGAGGGCGCGGATGCCGTGGTCGCAGCTCGACCTGTGGTGGGTGGACGAGCGCTGCGTACCGCAGGATGACCCCGATTCGAACTACCGCATGACGCGCGAGGCGATGCTGGACCACGTGCCGCTCCAGCCGGAGCAGATTCACCGCATGGAATGTGAACTCGAACCAGAGGCCGCCGCGGCGCGATACGAGTCGGAATTGCGGAATAGCTTCCGTCTGGAGGGGGCTGAGCTGCCGCGGTTCGATGCGGTGCAGCTGGGAATGGGTCCAGATGGACACACTGCGTCTCTTTTCCCCCACACTCAAGCCCTGCACGAGCTGGGCCGTCTCGCCGTGGCCAACCATGTCGAGAACAAGGATGCCTGGCGGGTCACGCTGACCTGGCCGGTAATCAACCGCGGATCGCAAGTCTTCTTCCTCATCGGCGGAGCGGATAAGGCGCAGATTCTAAAAGAGATATTCGCTGGACCGCGCGATCCTGACCGGCTGCCCAGTCAGTTGATCCGCCCCGCAGGCGGTATACTGACCTTGCTTCTGGACCGTGCGGCAGCGGCGCTGCTGCCGGCGCCGGACGCAAAAGGCTGTGGAGTTCTCGAGAGGATTGAATGATTCTGGCAGGCGATGTAGGCGGCAGCAAGGTTCACCTGGCGCTGTTTGACTTTACCGACGGCAACCTGAAGTACTCACGCGACAAGCAGTTCCCCGCCAAGGAGTATGCGGGGCTCGAAGCGATCGTGAAGGAGTTTGTCGTTTCCGAAAAAGTGACTGCGGCGTGCTTTGGCGTTCCGGGACCGGTGCGGGATGGGCGGCTGCGGCTTACCAATCTTCCCTGGACGCTGGACAGCCGTGAGCTAGCCCGCAACCTGAAGATTGATTACGTTTTTCTTATCAATGATTTGCAGGCGAACGGGTACGGTATCGCCGAGCTCGGACCGGAGCAGATGTACACGTTGAGCGAGGGCGATGCCCGGCAGGTGGGGAACCGCGCGTTGATTTCGGCGGGAACCGGTCTGGGGGAGGCGTTTCTGGTGTGGGATGGGCGCGATTACGTGCCCTACCCTTCGGAGGGCGGGCACTCGGACTTTGCGCCGCGCAACGAGGACGAGATCGACCTGCTGCGCTTTCTAAGGCAGAAATACGATGGGCGCATCAGCTATGAACGCGTGGTGAGCGGGCAGGGGCTAACCAACTGTTACGAGTTTCTGCGCGAGGTGAGGGGCATGGAAGAGCCGGCGTGGCTGGCTGAGCGCATGACCCAGGAAGATCCCAACGCGGCCATCACCGAAGCGGCGCTGAAGGCCAAGAGCGAGCTTTGCGAGAAGGCGCTGGACATGTTTGTTTCGGCCTACGGCGCCGAGGCCGGCAACCTGGCGCTGAAGATTCTGTCGGTCGGCGGCCTCTATGTGGGCGGCGGCATCGCGCCGCGCATTTTGGAGAAGCTGAAGGACGGAACGTTCGTGAAGGCCTTCACCGACAAGGGCCGCCTGAGCCAGTTGCTGGTGAATATACCGGTGCGCGTGATTCTGGAGAGCCGCACAGCGCTGATCGGAGCGGCCGCGTACGCCGAAGCGCGCGCGGCAGAGCTGAGCGGCATTTCGCCGCGGGCAGGGAGCGTGAAGTTTTAAACGCTTGCATAGTTTCTGTGAGGATCGGGCTCACGGACGGCGACCTGTCCCTGGAGACCCCAGGCGTGGCGCTCAAAAGAGCAGCCCCGCGCACGAAGGAGAGCGGACCCTGATGCGTTGGTTCGGCGTATGGCTGTTGCGCGGCCTGATAGGATTTGCGGCGATTTCTCTTGTGGTCTTTGCGGTGGACTGGACTGTGTTCCACCTGCGCGGCTCGCCTCACTCCTCAGTGGCCGTCAGCCGCTTCATGATCGTTCCGCTCAAAGGGCAGAAGACGGAGTACGACTACCTTGGAACCTCGAATGTCTCCTGCGCGGTGGCGCTATTTCCTCAGGACGGTCAGGATCCTTGCTGGCATCTCAAACGCAATCCCAACCAATGGGAAAATGTGGGGACGCCGCAGTATTAAGCGATGAAGGTCACGAGCCGTCGCACGCGGCAGCACCGTAAACATGCACAGGTGATGTGAGTCACGCCTGAAGAATCGAGAATGTGGCTAGGATCGAAGAGCATTCTCCCCCAACAGTCATGTATAGCCGCACACAGAACGAAAACGGCAGTTACAACTCGCGCTGCCTCGACTGCTTTATGACCATCGCTTCGTGCGTGGAGACGGAGAAAGAGCTCGACGTGCGCGAGGCGCATCATATGTGCCCGGAAAAGGCCCTGGCGCAATTGCTGGCGCAGGACCGCGCCGCGGTCGCACACGCGGCCCGCAACTGACGCGCAATGAGTAGTGGTTGTGCTTCCAGGGTATAAGCCCCTACCTGCGCTCGGGGCCGGTCTCAAGGAAAACAAAATCGTTGCCGTCGGGATCGCGGACGAAGATGATCTTTCCGTCACGGTCGAATTTCACGCCGGCGCTTTTCAATGCATCCGCGGTTTTGCGCGCGTCGGGCACAGGAAACAGAAACTCGGGCAGAGCGCCGGGGCTAGCGGGGCGCAGTTCCAGTCGCACATCCGGAGCGCCAGGCGCGGTCAGGCGCACGTTGCCGTTCACCGCCTGCGCTTCGAATCCAAGATCGGTGTAGAATTCCTTTTCCGCCGCACCCTCCTTCACCGGCAGGTCGATGCCCATCAGCTCAATGGAGACGCGGTTGGCGCCCAGGTGCTGACCGCGGTCCAGAGTGTGCCGCGAACCCGGCATGTATTGCGTAAACTCCGTCACGCGGCCCTCGGGATCGTTTGTGGAAGAGATCAGGTTGCCGGCGGCCGCCTTGCGCGCCGGCGCAGCCTTGAGCCCGGTGGAGACGTAGTACCTGACCAGCGCATTGAGATCGCCGGCTTCGAAGCAGACGTGCATCCAGCCCAGCGGCTGCGAGGGATCGGTTTTGGGATAGAGCTCGATGAACTGCCCGTCGTTGATCTTGATGAAGACTTCCGTGGTCTTGCCGGCGTTGGTGATGGCGAAGGACTCTTCGTAGCCGAGCTTGCCCAGGAACGCGATCTCGCGATCGAGGTCGCTGACGCGGAAGGCGATGTGCGCAATGCCGGTGATGCCGGCATCGGGCGCGGGCGGCTGCGCCATGGCGAGGACGGAGAGCGCGCATGCCAGCGCCGGAATGGCAATCCAACGATTCTTCATCTGAGTCTCCTCAAAATTATGAGACATGCCCGCGGAGAAGCCGCGGCCTACGCGTAATCCTGGCGATAGGGCGTAAAGATGTCGAGCACTTCAGAGGCTTCGAGCGCCGCGGCTTCGTGCTCCACACCACCATCGACGACAATGCTGTCGCCGGCGCGCATCTCCCAGCTTTTGCCCGCGGCCTCGAAACGGATATGGCCGCGCACCACATAGACCATTTGATGATGGGGGTGGCTGTGACGCGCGCCTTTCCAGCCTTTCTCAAAGGTGTGACGCACCAGCATGAGGTGCGGGTTGTACGCCAGAACCTGGCGTAACATGCCCGGTTCCGGCGTAGTAACTTTCGTGGCATCGGTGGCCGTGTAGATGACTCCGGATTCCTGCATCGCTTTTCCCTCGTACGAGAGCCGGCCATAAAATACTACGACGTTGTCCCATCCTCTTCCGCGTTTTTTTGCGGAATAGGGTGGGAAAGTCTGCCACATGGGCCGGATCAAAAATCCCTGATCTCTGTTCTCTGTTCCCTGTTCCCTGCTTTCTCGCTCCCCTGTTCCCTGTTCCCTGTTCCCTGCCTTTACCGGTTCAGCCAGCCGCCGTCGACCACCAGGATATGACCGTGAACATAATCGCTGGCGCTGGAAGCAAGAAAGACCGCGGCGCCGGCGAGGTCTTCAGGATGGCCCCAGCGGCCAGCGGGAATGCGATCGAGAATCTGCCGCGCGCGCTCGGGATTCTTGCGGAGGGCCTCGGTGTTGTCGGTATCCATGTAGCCGGGCGCGATGGCATTGACGTTCACGCCTTTTGACGCCCACTCATTCGCAAACGCCTTTGTCAGCTGACCCACGCCGCCTTTGGCCGCGGCGTATGCGGGCACCAGGATGCCGCCCTGAAAGGTGAGCAGCGAGGCGATGTTGATGATCTTGCCAGAACCCTGCTTGAGCATGTGCCGGCCCGCGTGCTGCATGAGGCGGAAAACGCTGGAGAGATTCACGTCAATGAGCGCCCGCCAGTCCTCTTCGGAGTACTCGGCGGCTGGAGCGCGGCGAATGATGCCGGCGTTGTTGACGAGTATATCGATAGCCCCGAAATGCCGGACGGTCCCTTCCACGAGGCGCGCGCAGACTTCCGGTAAGCCAACGTCACCCACCAGCGCGATGGCCTTTGCGCCGGCGGCTTCGAGCTTGTGCTGAGTAGCTTTGGGCGCTGTGCTGGAGCCGTGTACGGCGACGTTGGCGCCGGCCTGCGCCAGGGCAACGGCGATGGCCGCACCCAGGCCGCGCGACGAACCGGTAACCAGCGCGCTTTTGCCTTTGAGATTGAATTTGTCGAGGATCATAGTTGCAGGGGTCAGATTTCAGGGATCAGGGGCCAGAGATCAGGGGAATACGATCCCGGGCCACTGCGCCTCCGTCTTTATTATGTCCGAACGCGGCGGGGCGTTGTCTCAGTTTGCGCGTTAGCGCGCGACGGGGCGTCTGAAGCGAAGAGCTGTTGAAAAACTCTTAAGGCGTATTGTCTTGTATCAGGGCGCGGCTTCAGCCGCGCCGAAAAGCGCCTTGAAACGAACGGGGCTTTAGCCTCTGAGGGATCTTCGCACGAGGGTTCGTCACTTGCTCCCTGTTTATCAGCAAGTCGTACCGCGACTTTTCCTGCGAAGGTTCGGTGACCGAGGCCTCAAAAAAAGTCCCTAAATTGAAAACGCCAGAGACCGAAGCCTCTGGCGTTTCAATCTTGATCACTCGAAGTACAGCCGGTGTTGCGTCCTCCAGCTACCCCAGTGGCCGCCCTCCAGCTTTCGCTGGCGCTGTATCCTCTGGCTGCGCCGGCACATAACCTCCGACTTGCGTCGGCGGCCTGCACTCCGGCTCGACCGGTGGCCAACTTTCCGGCTCGGATCGGTTTCGTGTCCTTCGGCTCGACCGGCTGCAAACCTCCGACTTGCGTCGACTGTTCCGCACTTCCGATCGACCGGTGGCGATCCATCCGACTTGCGTCGAACGACCCCTCCTCCGGCTAGGCCGACAACCTACCTCCGATTCGCATCGATGCCGTCCTTTGGCTCGGCTGGCGGCTTCATCCGGCTTGCGCCGTACGCTGCCCCTGCCCCCCCGGCTGGCTCCGCCTCCAGTTTGCACCGGCTGCTTCACCCTCCGTCTTCACCGGCCGTGAACCCTTCGGCTTGCGCCTCTTGGCTCCTTCTCCGGCTGAGCCTCTGATGCACTCCTTGTTTCAACTGAACCTTGCATCGCCGGCAAAGCCGTCGATGAGTATTCCGTTTCCACCGGCCCTTGCATCTTCCGGAATCTTCCAGCTTAACAACTTCCGGCTTGCGCCGTCTTTTGCACTTCTGGTGCGTCCAGCGATCCCTCTGCGGCTTGCGCCTCAGGTTTCACCCTCTGTCCGGGCTGGCGGCCATCCTCCGGTTCTCACCGGCTGTCCACTCCGTCAACCTTGCTGGCGATCAACTTCCGGCTTGCGCCGACTGTCTCTTCTTCCAGCTTTCCGGCAACCAACTCCGATGCCCTAACGGGTCATCAGTTGAATGAACACTACGTCCGCCCTATCTGTGGAAGCAAGTGCAAAAATCAAGTAAATATGTGGATTTCACCAAGGTTGGTGCATAAATGCATTCTTTGAGGGCCAACGACGAAATTTCCTGCAGGAATGTGCCGATTTGAGCAGTAATCAGCCGGAAAAAAGCCGCTCCGAATCTCCAGCAAAGAGATTTTTCCCTGCGGCAACGGCAGCGTTTTGCATCGACAACTTGATTTTGCGATCGCCAGAACGTAGCGCCGGTCTCCAGACCGGCTGTAGTGCGGGCGTCCACGCCCGCACACCGCAACCTCAACTTACAGGTCTTGTATCAGGGCACGACTTCAGTCGTGCCGAAAAGGCGCAAAAAACGGCTGGGTTTTAACCCCTGAACGACGTTTGTCGCCCCACAAACTTCTCCCGGATGCCGGGTGCCCCACATCTCGCCTTTGAGATGTGGGAGACCACGAACCTCGATGTGTAGGTCTTGTATCAGGGCACGGGCGGTTGCCCCATCCTAAATGCGTTTTGTGCATTTAGGGTGGGATCGCACGAACCTCAACTTACAGGTCTTGTAACAGGGCACGACTTCAGTCGTGCCGAAAAGGCGCAAAAAACGGCTGGGTTTTAACCCCTGAACGACGTTTGTCGCCCCACAAACTTCAGCTTTTCGATTCGTCAGACACCGCCTCAGCGCGGCTCGCCGCCATCCGATTCCGCTTTCTGCCGCTGCGCCTCCTGCCAGGCCTTGTGGTCGTGGCTCTTCACAAACCCGTCGAGATAGGGCGTGATGTCGAAGTTCACCGGCACCTTGTGCAGCACGACTAACTGTTTAAAGTAGGCGTTGCACACCGGGCAGAAGAGCTCGTACTCCTTCCAGATCGCATCGGCCATCGTGCGGGTAGTCTAGCAGGGCGGTGGGGTGAGTGGAGTGGGCCGGGGCGAGTTGGGGAAGGGATGGGCGTTTTCGGGGAGCAATCACCTGAGCCGAGCCCGTTTACTCGCAAGCATGCGGTAGGCAAGGGATTCGCTTGATATTGCCAGCAGGTATACTGAACGCGCCCAATGCGAGGAATTCAGACACCGGGAATTCGCCATGCTCACCAACGCAGAGCGTTTCTATAAACAGCTGTCCTCCCTACGGGCATTGACAGCTCTCGTCGGAAAGCCAGAAGACGCCGACTTTGATTGCAAGGTATGGCCAGCGCGGCCAGACGATGCGCGGCGGGTTGTCGCTAAAGCCGCTTGCGGCTTCGCCAATGCGACGGGCGGAGTCATCGTCATCGGGGTAAAGGCGAGCGGGGCTGGCGCCGACACTCCCGACGTAGTCCGCGCTCTTGCGCCAGTGGGTGATCGTCACGCCGTCGCCTCGGCGGCCCTCGAAATAGTTCTCCAATCCGTAGAGCCCGGTATCGAAGGCATCCGGACCAAAACCATTCCGGACGGGAAGTCAAGGCCCTCAGGCTTTGTACTCCTCTTTGTGCCAGCTTCCGAGGGACCCCCACGGCGGTCGAAGATCGATGGGCGGTTTTACTTACGCGTCGCCTCCGGTACCCTTCCCATGGAGTTCTTCCAGATCGAGGAGCGCTTCGGCAGAAGACCTCTGCCCAAGTTGGGCCTAGTCATGGATGTCTCCAACATGATGATGGATCCACCTGGGCATGAAGGGGGCGCGATTCGGCGCTTGGTCTTCGGCCTCAAGAATGACGGCAGGGGCATGGCCAAGTTTCCAGGCATTCGATTCAAACGATCGCGAGCCGTGCGGCTGGATAATTATGGGATTGACGGGAACACGGGGTTCGGACTTCCACCCCGGCCGTCCGAACCGGAGTGGATCGTGTTTCGCGGTGGGGTCGACGATGTGATCTACCCCGGTGAGACGCGGCTCATCGGCAAGCTTATTCAGACGGCAGTCCACAAGGGCGATCGAGGCATCCCTCCCAAGCCCGCTCCCGGGCAATTTGCCGCCGGCTTTAGACAGGCTGAACGTCATTTCGTCTGCGAGGCCCTGGATCTCGAGTACGAGATCTCAGCGGAAGGAACCGTAACCCAGAAGAGCGCCTATAAGCTTGCGGAGGATGAGTTACCGCTAGTGGTGGCAGTGCGATAGGCGGGTCGTCGATTCGGAATGAACGGAGGTCCATGACTGGGCGAGCGTTTCTGAGGGCTTGATCGCGCCGACGCTAATTGACGGACCCTGGTCGCTCCTCCTCGTTGGAGGAGGAGCTTAGCACCTCGCCTCCCCGTAGAATGTTTTTGGTGGAGAGCCAGGGAGTTGCCTAGCGGCGCATTGATTCGCGCCTTCTCTAATTGTAGCGGCATTTGGAGGCACATTTTGACAACATTACTTGCTTGGGTTGGTGTAGATCAGCGTGGACCAGCCTCAATCCGGATTGCAGCTGACAGCAGAATCTCTTGGAGCGGAGCCACCGGAGGATTTCTTCAGAAGTGGGATTACGGAAGAAAGGTTTTCGCATCCCAACGACATCCAGATTTGATCGCTTATTGCGGCGATGTTCTGTTCCCGACCCAGACAATAAGCCAGATTGTTGAGCTGATCGACAAAGACGCGTTTTTCCCAAGCGGGGCGTCGCCCGAGGATAAAGTCCGGCTAATTGTTAGCGCGCTAGAACAGGCGGCCACCGAGTATCCCGCGGCGCAGACAAGAGATTTTTCTATTGTCTTCAGCTCACGTATTCGGAAAGGTATGGAAGGGACATTTGAGTTTTACAGTGTCCCTTTTACTGGGGGCAAAGCTAAGACTATCAATCTGTTGGACATCCCCAATAAATCCAAGGAGATTACGATACTAGGATCAGGCAAAGTAACTTTTCAACCGTATCTTGAGAGGTGGCGGGCAAGCGATATAGGCGGTACAAGCCGCTCCTTTTTCTCATCGTTCTGCGAGTATCTTCGCTCTGGCAGCGACCCTTATAGCGGCGGTCCTCCGCAGCTTGTTGGACTGTTTCGTGTGGGGGCGGGGCGATCTTTCGGAGTAGTCTGGGACGGCAAGCTGTACTTGACAGGCATGGAAATGCTTGTACCGCGACAGCAAGTCAAATTCGATTGCTACAACGAACTCTTCGAAATCTGCGACGCAGTGACCCTGCAGCGGCTTGACCGAGCTCAGCGACAACCGAGTCCATTCCGCCCTGCATCTCCTTCCAGTGGTTCGGTCTAGGGATGAGATCTTCTTCTAGCGAAGCAAGCTCTTTAGAGGAACATGGAAGAATAGATACTCATAAGTCGGCTTGTGATGATCTTTGCCCTGGTGATCGCCCTGGGGATGAGCGATTGCGGGCGCGGAATCTCATCGCGGCTTTGCCGCGTACTTGATTTCTCGAAAGGTGAAGGGCGGGTTGCGGCTTGCCCAAAGCCAAGCCCTGATACAAGACGGGGGATGAAAGCGGGTCCCCGTTCGACTCCGATCGTCCTTCACGAAGGACGATCGTCGCTCAGGGCGGGCTCTCGGCGTGGTCTCCCACCCCTTCCGCAAAAGACACGGAAAGGATGGGGCAACCGGGCACGCGGGCTACTTACCGTACACCTTTTGCGCAGCGGCTCCGGCAGCGGCATCCTCAATGACGGGATAGATTTCCAACTCCAGAACGTCTGCCCATTCGGCCGCGTGTTCGGCGAGAGCTTCTGGGCCGCTCGCTTCAATCAGATGCCAGCCAAGAATTGAACCCGGAACGTGCCAGCGGCCCACTGTTTTGGCTCCGGCCGGCACCGGGCCGCCCGTTTTCAGGAACTGTTCAAGCGCAGTCTTGTACTTGCCGGGGACAGTCTTCCACACCACCATGAATTTCATGATTTCTCCTCCTCGGGGAATGTTTGTTGGTTGAGATTGCTTGACCCGTGAGGCTCAGCCTGGGTCAAAGAGGTCGGGCTTAAGCGTATACCGCGTGAGCAGGAATGAGGAAGGATTTTTCTCGGGCGCGTGGCGCGG
This sequence comes from Occallatibacter sp., assembly GCA_050015795.1. Taxonomy (GTDB): domain Bacteria; phylum Acidobacteriota; class Terriglobia; order Terriglobales; family Acidobacteriaceae; genus Telmatobacter. Next base: position 9,861 of record JBEKAS010000031.1, read on the forward strand.
GAGTACGTTCCCACCCTTCCCCATCATCGCGGTGCGTCACGGGGTCCCGGACGCCCTCGAATCCGGACGACAGCGCGGCAGGCAGTGCCGGGCTCCAGCTGAAACCTGAAACCTGACACCTGACACCTGACACCTGACACCTGAAAACTGACGCCAGAAAGCGCTTTCTGACGTGCAAAACACGCGAAAAAACGCGTAAAAACGCGTTCCAAAGCCCTTTTAAGCGCTCTTTTGGGAAATTCTCTGTGAACCTTTGCTCTTATTTAGTCAATTTCGCGGTTACACGTACCTATTAAATGGCCAATTTCACGGTATTTGTCTCAAAAAATCGCAACCTGCGAAGCGAACATTTGCGGGGCAGATGACACCACTTGAGCGAACATTTGGCCGGTTCGACGCACCAGATAAACAGCCATTTCGCTTGATTCCATGGGACTTCCCCTATCCGGGCCGTGAGAAGAGAAAAATGCAAGTTTTCCAGCCGTCCGTCCGCCGCGCACTTCACACTCACACTCACACCTCTCACTGACCACTGGCAACGGCCAACTGTTTCGCCAGCATCTGCCTGATCCCCCGTAACGCCTGCCGCGTCCGTTCTTCGTTCTCGATGAGGGCGAAGCGGACGTGGTGGTCGCCGTGTTCGCCAAATCCTATTCCCGGAGACACGGCCACCTTGGCGTCGGTGAGCAGGAGCTTCGAAAATTCAAGCGACCCGAGCTCGCGGTAAGCCTCGGGAATTCTGGCCCAGACGAACATGGTGGCGCGGGGCGAGGCCACGGCCCAGCCGGCCTTGTTGAGGCCGTCGACAAGCACGTCGCGGCGGCGGCGGTAGTTGTCGCAGATCTGCGCAACGCACTCCTGCGGCCCTTCGAGCGCTGCGATGGCCGCGACCTGGATGGGCGTGAAGGTGCCGTAATCGAAATAGCTCTTGAGGCGGGCGAGCGCGTTGACCAGGCGCTGATTGCCTACCATGAAGCCGACGCGCCAACCGGGCATGTTATACGACTTCGACAGCGTGAAGAACTCGACCGCGACCTCTTTGGCGCCGGGGACCTGCATGACGCTGGGCGGCTTGTAGCCGTCGAAGGCGATGTCGGCGTAGGCGAGATCCTGAATGAGATAGAAGCCGTGCTCGCGGGCGAGCTCGACAAGGCGCGCGAGGAACGGAAGCTCGACGCACTCGGTGGTGGGGTTGGAGGGGAAGTTGACGATCAGGGCTTTGGGGCGCGGCGTCATGCGCGGGATGAGGTCCTCGAGCTGCTGGAGGAACTGCTCCTGGTCGTGGACGGGGACACTGACGATGTGCGCGCCGGCGATGACCGGGCCATAGATATGGATGGGGTAGGAGGGGTTGGGCACGAGCACGGTGTCGCGCGAGTCGAGAATGGCGAGACAGAGATGGGCGATGCCCTCTTTGGAGCCGATGGTGACGATGGCCTCGGTTTCGGGGTCGAGCTCGACGCCGTAGCGGGTTTGGTACCAGTTGCAGATGGCCTTGCGCAAACGGGGCAGGCCGCGGGAGACGGAGTAGCGATGCGTGGGCGGCTTGAGCGCGGCCTCAATGAGCTTGTCGACGATGTGCTTGGGCGTGGCGCCGTCGGGGTTGCCCATGCCGAAGTCGATAATGTCTTCGCCGCGGCGGCGGGCGGCGGTCTTCATCTCGCCGGTAATGTTGAAGACGTAGGCGGGCAAGCGTTGAATGCGAGAGAACTCTTCCATGGTGACTCCAGAATACAGGGAGCAAGGGAGCGAGGGACCAAGGTCAGGTACTAGGGACGTAGGGACCAGGGACTAGAAACCTGAGCCGTGAACCGTGGGCAGTTGACAGTCCACCGACGTGAACTGACAACTGATCACTGACCACTGAGAACTGTTTTTCAATGAGGTGAAGCGGAGTCTAGGCGGCCGGAGCCGCCGTAGCCGCGGCCGCGCAGGCGATCGCGAAGGCGGGATAGAGGGGGTGGTGCATGGATTGATTATAGCGCGTTCGGCGGAGAGAATTAATGGACCTCGGTTTCACTCGGATCTGGATCGGAGGGGATCCTTGACACCAACCTGTTGACCGTTGAGTTGATCAAAATAGAGCCGCTGATGACGACCACCAAGCCTATAACGGAATAGGCGATGCCCTGGGGCAGGTTGTAGGTTTCTCCCGCCTTCCAGCTCTCGACGGCACGAGGAAGCCATTTATCGAGAAGTCCAGTGCCGACGATGATCCAAAAGATCCGCGCGTTGATGGTCAACTTGGGGTGTTGATCGTGGATGTTACGGTGGGTGCGCTCCATGGCGGTCAGTATAACGCCGATCCTTGTACACGGCCTTAGGAAAGGCTGCTCCATGCAATGGAATTTATACTGGAACACAAGATGAGCACGTTCAAACCTGTTGACGAACAAATGGATTTGCTAGTGAAGGGCGCGGCAGAGATTATCCGCGTGAGCGATTTGCAGGAGCGCCTGGAAGAGAGCCGCAAGACGGGGCGGCCGCTGCGCGTGAAGGCGGGGTTCGACCCGACGGCGCCCGACCTGCACCTGGGGCACACGGTGCTGATGCGCAAGCTCAGGCACTTTCAACAACTGGGGCATACAGTCATTTTTTTAGTGGGCGATTTTACGTCGCTGATCGGCGACCCGACGGGCCGCAACATGACGCGCAAGCCGCTGACGCGGACGGAGATCGACGCCAACGCGAAAACCTACAAGGAGCAGGTGTTCCGCATTCTCGACGAGAAGGCAACCGAGGTGCGCTACAACAGCGAGTGGCTGGGCAAGCTTGGCTACGAGGACACGGTGCGGCTGACGGCGCACTTTACGGTGAGCCAGGTGCTGGAGCGCGACGATTTTTCAAAGCGTTTCCACGCCGAGCAGCCGATCAGCTTGCACGAGCTGCTGTACCCGGTGATGCAAGGGTACGATTCGGTGGCGCTGGAGTGCGACGTGGAGCTGGGCGGCACGGACCAGAAATTCAATTTGCTCTGCGGGCGCGAACTGCAGCGGCAGTACGGACAGAAGCCGCAGATCGTGTTGATGACACCGATTCTCGAAGGGCTTGACGGCGTGCAAAAGATGTCGAAATCGCTGGGGAACGCGATCGGGATCAACGAGCCGGCGGGCGAGATGTATGGAAAGTTGATGAGCATCAGCGACGAGCTGATGTGGAAGTATTTTTCCTTGTTGACGGACCTTCGCGGCTCGGAGATCGAAGTGATGCGGGCGGAGGTGGCTGCTGGCAAGTTGCACCCGATGGAGACCAAGAAAAAACTGGCGCGGACGATTGTGGCGGGATTCCATGGCGAGGCGGCGGCCGCGAGCGCGGACGAGAACTGGGCGCGGATGTTCCAGGCTGGTGAGACGGCCGCGGACCTTGAAGAAGTTGCGGTGGCGTACGCAGATGTGGCGGGACCGGAGAGAACGCAGCAGATCCGGCTGCCGAAGTTGCTGGTGGCGATGGGACTGGCGGCGAGCGGCGCGGAGGCGAACCGCAAGATTGCCGAGAAGGCGGTGCGCGTGGATGGCGAATTGGTGGAGAGCCTGTTGATTCTGGTGGGCGCGCGGCCGGCGCGGTTGACAGTGCGACTGGGGAAGCGCGCGAAGGTAGCGGTGATTGCGTAAGCGAGGCGAGGCGCACCGCGCGGACTGGTGGGACCGTTCCAGGATTGAAAAGGCGAGGAAGGTATGAAGAGCCGGCGGACGGTGTTAAAGGCGTTGGGCGCAACGGTCGGCGCGACGGCGGTGAACCTGAGCGCACTGGAAAGTTTTGCGCGCGGCCTCGACGAGCACGGCGAGCGGCCGAACATCTTGTGCATGGTAGGCGAGGGGTTGCGGGCCGATGAGTTTTCGTCGGCGGGCAATCGGATTCTGCACACGCCGAACATGGACCGGATCGCCACGGAGGGATGCACGTTTCACAACGCGTTCGTGGTGAATGCGCTGTGCCTGCCGTCGCGGGCCACGATGCTGACGGGACTGTACTCGCACACCACGGGCGCGGTGTCGAATGTGGAGGGCACGGTGCCGGCGCGGTTTCCGCTGGTGTCGGATCTGCTGCAGAAGGCGGGGTACGAGACGGCGTTTCTTGGCAAGTCGCACATTGCCGGCGCGCTGATGGATCACTACTGGGACTACTACTTCGGGTTTGTGGGCCAGGCGGATTACTACCGGCCGCGGATTACCGAGGGCGTGAAGGGCAAGTACGGGCCGGAGACGCTTTATGAAGGCGAGTTCGTGGATACGCTGCTGACGCAGAAGGCCGTGGAATGGCTCAAGCAGAAACGTGAGAAGCCCTTCTGCATGTTTTTGTGGTTCTATGCGCCACATGCGCCGTTCTACCGGCCGAAGGACCTGGTGAACGATTTCAACGGCGTGGCGATTCCCAAACCGGCGACGTTCGATGAGGACCAGACGGATTACGCAGGCAAGCCGCGCGCCGTGGCCGATGCGGACGACAAGATCGGATGGTCGGAGGTATTCACCGACGATCCGCGGTCGCTCGAAGAGTTGGTGAAGGACCACTACGCGGGCGTGGAAGACAACGACCGCAACGTGGGCATGGTGCTCCAGGAGCTCGAGCGGCAGACGCTGCTGGATCGCACGGCGATTGTGCTGAGCTCGGACCACGGATTCCTGCTGGGCGAGCATCATTTGTATGACAAGCGCGTGATGTATGAGCCGTCGATTCGCGTGCCGATGATGGTGCGCTGGCCGGGGCGCGTGAAGGCGGGAACGACTTCAGAGGAGATGGTGCTGAATCTCGACATGGCGCCGACGCTGCTGGAAATTGCGGGCCTAGATACGCCCGCGGAGATGCAGGGCAAGAGCATGATGCCGCTGGCCGAGGGAAGAGCCGAAGTGCCGTGGCGCGAGGACTGGCTCTACGAGTACTACGAGTACCCGGGATTTGAAAATGTGCGGCCGTGCCGCGGCGTGCGCACCAAGCGCTACAAGCTGATCGATTTTTTCCTGGAACCTGAAGAGTTTGAGCTCTACGATCTGGAGAAGGATCCGGATGAGGCGCACAATCTCTACGGCAAACCGGGATACGAGGAGTTGACGGCGCACCTGAAGGCGCGACTGGCGGCGTTGCGCGCGGAGACGGGCGACACCTACGAATACAAGCCGACGGGATTGCCGCTGCATCCGGGGTTGCAAGTGCTGTCGCAGCCGAAGTGAAAAGGCAGCTCTCAGCTATCAGCTTTCAGTTTGTTCGTGCCGGCGTGAGGTTGGTGCGATCCCGGATCTGAGAATCCGGACCTGGGGCAACGAGTGTCCTGCTATGCTCGGCTATTTGCTCAACGCAAACTCTCGCGCGGAGTCGAGCAGCTTGGCGACGGATTCTTTGGAGCAGGACTCGGTGTAGATGCGCATGAGCGGCTCGGTGCCGCTGGCGCGGAGCAGCAGCCAGGTTTCGGCGGCGTTGGGCTTTTTCTTTGCTTCCGGATTATCCAGGTAGAACTTCGCTCCATCGAGGTTCTCCTGGCGCAGGATGGGCATTCCTGCGAAGGTCGCGTCGCCAGCAGGGAGTGCGCGGGCGCGGGCGATGGCGGCATTCTTGATGTCGTCGGAAATGTGAAGATCGATGCGTCCGTACTGATGCTCGCCGTACTCGGCCTGCAAGTCGGCAACGAGTTGACCAAGAGTTCGGCCTTCCTGGCACATGACGTTGGCGAGCAAGAGGCAGTTGAGAAGGCCGTCGCGCTCGGGCAGATGGCGCTGGAAGCCGATGCCGCCGGACTCCTCGCCACCCATGACGATTTCTCGCTCCAGCATGTAATCGCAGACGAATTTGAAGCCAATGCCGTGCTCGATGAGCTCGCGGCCGTACTTTTCCGCGATGCGGTCGAGCATTTTGGTGGTGTTGAAGGCGCGCGTGACGGCGCCGGGCCAGCCCTTATACTTCAGGACCCAACTGAGGAGAACGGAATAGATTTTGTGCGGGTCGACGAAGTTGCCGCTTTCATCGGTCGCGCCGATGCGGTCGGCGTCGCCATCGGTGCAGAGGCCGGCTTGGCAATGGTTGGCGACGGTGGCTTCGCCGAGAGCGCGAATGTTGGGCTCGATGGGCTCCGGGTTGATGCCGGGGAAGAGCGGGTCGGGGTTAGAGCGGATGGGAACGTTGGCCACGCCGATGCGGTTGAAGATATCGGAGAGGATGGTGCCGCCGGCACCGTACATGGAATCGATGCAGAACTTCATGCCCGATTTGGCGATGAGGTCGAGATCGGCGAAGTTCTCGATGGCTTTGAGGTACGTGGGCAGGAAGTCGACTTCGGTAATGGGCGCTGGTTGCGCTGCGCGCGGAACTGGCTTGCCGAGATAAGACTCTATGGCGGCGATCATGCTGGGCTTCCCCGAGCCGCCGTACCAGCCCTTGTACTTGACGCCGTTCCACTGCGCCGGGTTGTGCGACGAGGTGATCATGATGCCGCCGGCGACGCCGCGCTCGCGTACACCAAAACTCAGGGCCGGTGTCGGCGTGACGGCGTGGGCAAGCTGAACGGGAATGCCGGTGGCTGCAACGACCTCAGCGCAGGCACGGGCAAATGCCTTCGATTCGAAGCGCGTGTCATAGCCGATGCAGAGGCCTTTTTTCGGATCTTCCTGGGCGTGGATATAGGCGGCGATGGCCTCGGCGGCGGTGCGTACGTTGGCGAAGGTGAAGTCGTCGGCGATGACGCCGCGCCAGCCGTCGGTGCCGAATTTAATGACGGGGTGAGGCATGGGGCTTGCGGTCTCCTGCAGCGATAAAGGTAAACGATAACAGGCAATGCAGGGTGGATGCACGGAGCGGGGCAAGGTGGAAAGTGCGGGCGAGGGCGCGGGCACGACAGCCGGTCTGGAGACCGGCGCTACACAAGCTCGGGGAAGGACATGCAGCTGGCGAACTCGTCCTGAAAGGCGGGGTCGGCGGCGAGGCTCACGTGCTCGATGAGTGGGAGCGGGGGTTCTTCGGCGAGCAGAAGCATTTTTGCGCCGCGGAGAGCGGTGTTGCCGGCGGCGTGGATGACAGAGTGCGGCGCTTCGAGGAGGCCGATGCGGAGGGCGCTCTCGATTTGCACGTAGTTGCCGAAGGCGCCGGCGAGATGGATGGCGTGGAGTGAGCGCGCCTGAGCGCCGAGGCGCTTGAGGAGCAGGCGGAAACCTGCAGCGATGGCGCCCTTGGCGAGTTGCAGCTCGCGAATGTCGGATTGGTAGAGGACGACGGGCGGCGCGACGGGGAAGATCTTTGAACCATCGGCGATGCGGCCGTTGGCGAGGATGGCTCCGGAACGCAGGCCAGCGGCGACGGCGTCGACGAGGCCGCTGCCGCAGATGCCGCGCGGCGCAACGTCGCCAAGAACGGTGGGGCGAAGCGTGCCATCAGCGAGCGCGATGTAGGCGATAGCGCCTGTGACAGCGCGCATGCCCATGCGGATGGCGCCGGCCTCGAAGGCAGGACCGGCCGCAGTGGAGGCGCAGACGATGCCGTGGCGATTGCCGATAGCGATTTCGCCGTTGGTGCCGAGGTCGACGAGCGCGGTGAGATCGTAGCCACGCGCGATGCCCGCAGCGACGATTCCGGCGAGAATGTCGGAACCGACGAAGCCGCCGATGCAGCGCGCGAAACGGATGACGCAATGGGAGGGCAGGTCCCAGCCGAGATCGCGCGCGTTGAAACGCTGCTCTGCGAAATGCGGCGACTGGAAGGGCACGTGCGCGAGCGGCTCGACGTCGAGGCCGCAGAACAGATGGTGCATGACGGTGTTGCCGACGAGCAGAACTTCAGTGACTTGCGATGCGCGGCCGCGGGCGAGGCGCGCAACGAGCTGGCCGAGCGCGGTACGGATGGGCGTGGTGACGTCCTGGCCCTCGAGCGCGGCGCGGATGCGGCTCATGACGTCGGAGCCAAAGGCGGCCTGGGGATTGAGCATGGTTTCGACGCCGAGCACGTCGCCCGATGCAACATCGACGAGTTGCGCGGCGATGGTGGTAGTGCCGAGATCGATCGCTATTTTATTGGTTTTGGAGTAGATCTGCGGTGAGGAAGTTGTTGAATCGCTCAGGATCTCCATGTGCCATTGGCCGCACTCGAGCACGAGCGGCTCGTCAGCGCGCGCCTGGCAGGCGAGACGCCAGCCCTGGGCAAGTTGATCAACGGAGAAGGTGTCCGCGTCGGCCTCGGTGACGGGAAGCGCGCCTGAGAGCACGCGCACCTGGCAGCCACCGCACTCGCCCGTGCCACCGCAGGGGAATTCGACGCCGTGGGCGGCGAGGCCGGGGACGAGCGATCCGCCGCGCGGAAGTTCGAGCTCGACGGAGAGCGGCTCGAGACGAATGCGGACGGAACTTGAAGGCGTCGATGATGGGTCGAGAGTCATACGGCTTCCACAATGCCGTCGTCGAACGTGGCGCGGATTTGCGCGCCAGGCGCAACGACAAGAAAATCGGCTGCATCCCAGGGGCCGTTGACGAGGCGCTCGAGGAGAGTGAGCGAGCCCGGAACCTCTTCGAATGCCCAGCCCTGATTTTCGGCTTCGGCGCGCGCGCGGGCGCGGCTGGCTTCGTCAGACGCTATGCCGGTGGAGATGTAGGTGAGGCCGGAGTAGCGGCTTCGGAAGGAGGAGAACTGCTCGTAGAGATAGCGGCCGTTGTCTTCGCCGTATTTGGCGATGAATTCGCCGAGCGTGGTTTGATCACCCATGGGATTTTTTTGCGAAGGGAAGGCGGGCTGGAGCTTGAGATCGGGAGTTTGAAATTCGACCCAGCCGGGCGAGCGGTAGTAGACGCCGGGATGGTCCTGGAAGTAGGCGGCGTAGCGATGGCGGCTGCCCATGAGCACGCCGATACAGTCGTGAGCACGAGGAAGAACGAGTTGCGTGCGGCCGGCGCGAAGGCCCTCGGTGCCGCGGCCGCACAGTGCGTAGCCGAGAAGGATGGCATCGTAGCCGGCGCTATCGGCGGCGTCAATGCGCTCCTGCAGGTGAGGGCGCATCTCGACGCCCAGCGAGTGCAGGCCCATGGGAATGGATTCAAGGTCGACGGTGTGCGCGGAGCGGGAGACGACGTGCTCGATTTCGCGCGTGAAGACCTGGCAGTGGATGAGTTTGAGATGCATAAAAAACAACTTTTAGCTATTAGCTCTTAGCTTTTGGCTTGATCGTGCCGAAACGGACGACACTACGATCCAACGATAGCCCACAGCTGGCTTTGTCGTACAAGCTGCCGCACTGCTCCTCGAGCGCGGTGGAGGCGCCGGCGGGATGGCAAGTGAGGTGAACGTGCGAGCGGCCTCAACGATCATGATCAGGCCTCGGCCAGCAGGTTTTTCACGAGGCCGACCGCGCCATTGGCGTTTTCGCTGTAGCCGTCGGCGCCGATTTCTTTGGCGTATTGCGAGGTGACGGGCGCGCCGCCGATGAACACCTTGACTTGCGTGCGCAGGCCGGCAGTCTGCAACGCGTCGATGGTCAGCTTTATGGCCGGCATGGTGACCGTGAGCAGCGCCGACATGCAAACCACGTGCGGCTTGCGCTGTTCGACGGCGGCGACGAAGCTTTCCGGCGAGACGTCGGCGCCGAGATCGATGACTTCGAATCCGCTGCCCTCAAGCATGGAGGCGACGATGTTCTTGCCAATGTCGTGCAGGTCGCCTTTGACGGTGCCGATGACGACCCGGACCGCCATCTTCTGGCCTGCGGCAGTGAGCAGCGGCTTGAGCAGCTCCATGGCGCCCTTCATGGCGCGGCCGGTGAGCAATAGCTCGGGAACGAAGTACTCTTCGCACTCGAAGAGGCGGCCGACCTCTTCCATGGCCGGAACCATGGATTCCTGAATGAGGGCCATGGGCTGAGCGCCTGCGGCGAGGGCCGCTTCCGTCGCGGCGCGCGCCTTTTTGGCGTCGCCGTTCAAGATTGCATCGTAGAGATCCTGGTTTTGCGCCATCGAAACACCCCTCTGCTCCGCGCATCGTGCAGGGAGATGGATGCCGCGGCGGCACTATCGGGTCGCGGGCGAAGCACTTGCTCCAAAACAGCATCGCACCCACTTGCGAAGGCCGGTTGCGGCCATCTCCCAAAAAACGGATTGACAATTCAAGATAAATCGCTCTCAGTCCCCCATGCAAATGCGCGAGAGACCGGGTTCCGGCGCGCGGAACCCTGGGGTGAAGCAGATGCGGCGCTTAACGAGGCGCAGGGGAGCTGGACGCGTTGGGCACGGACGGAGATTGAACTCGAAGAATGAGCACATGAAGCGCTAAAATGAACGTCAATACTGGATAGCACGCATTCATCTTCGTCCCCCGGCCATTTCGATTGAAGGGTTCCCCTATGTCGATTCGCTGGAAAGTGGCAGGTATTTTCTTGCTGGCCGCAGTGGCGGCCATTGCGCAGGCGCAGGCGGCGGGCGGGGCGCAACGCGGCTTTCAACCCCCGGCCGATGAGCCGACGGTGAAGAGCGGCCACCAATATGTGGTGGCAATCGGCATCGATCACTACGAAAACTGGCCCATTCTGAGCACGGCGGTGAGCGATGCGACCGGATTTGCGAAGCTGCTGACTAGCAAATTCGGCTTTGAATACGCAGTGGAACCGCTGACGGAGAAGCAGGCCACGCGAGAGGCGATCATTTCGCTGATCGACGACGACCTGCGCAACCGATTGAAGCCCGAGGACTCGCTGGTGATTTTTTTCGCCGGCCACGGCACCACGCGCAACGACAAGATCGGGGATCAGACGCGGTCGGTGGGATTCATTGTGCCGGTGGATGCGCGCGCTTCGGGGGCGAACGAGCACTGGAGCGACTACCTCAATGTCGAAGAGCTGCTGCGGACGATCAGCAGCCTGCCTGCCGCGCACATCCTGGTGGTTCTGGACAGTTGCCACAGCGGCATGGCGCTGGGCAGCAAGTTTTCCACGAGCCGCGACGATACGCGATTCCAGAAGGACATGCTGGTGAAGGTGAGCCGCAAGGTGATTGCCAGCGCGCAGGGCGACCAGCTTGCCGCCGACAGCGGACCGCTGCCGGATCACTCGCTGTTTACCGGGCTGATGATCCAGGGACTCACGTCGGGCAAAGCGGACAACTATAGCGAAGGCTTTGTGACCTCGAGCCAACTGGGGGCGTTTGCGCAGCACGAAGTCGCGGTGGCTGCGGGATCGAAGCAGACGCCGCTGTTTGGTTCCTTTGATCTTGACGAGGGCGGGGAGCTGGTGATCCACATGGGCGCGGGATCGACGCCAACCATGGCGGGCAGCTCGAATCCGGCGGTCATGCTGACGAAGTACGAGAGCCTGGAGTTGGACCGGCTGAAGAAGCTGGGAAAGCAGTACTGGCAGGACGACGATCCGTTGAAGAATTTTCCGGCGGCGCGGAGCGCGGCGCTGAAATTGTGCGACAGCGGCGATAGTTGGGGATGCGACGAAGCGGCGAGAAGCTTTCGCACTGGGCTGGGCGGGGGCACGGATTATCCGCAAGCCTCAAAGCTGGCGCAGCGGGCCTGCGATGCGCACGTGAGCGACGCGTGTGTGTTGCTCGGCAACATTTACCAGACAGGCGAGGCGATTGAGCCCGATTTGCAGAGCGCGGTGCGGCTTTTTGAGGACGCGTGCACGCAAGGCAACCTGCGCGGCTGCTTCGGACTGGGCAGGATGTATCTGGAAGGCCATGGCGTGACGCAGGATTACGCACAGGCGAAGACGCTCTTCACCAAAACATGCGACGGCGGCGAGTTGGTGGGTTGCAACGGGCTGGGTGCGCTCTATCAATTCGGAGGTGGCGTGACGCAGGACTACGCACAGGCAAAGACGCTTTACACAAAAGCCTGTGACGGCGGATTCATGAGGAGCTGCGAAAACGTGGGCAGGATGTACGCGAACGGCAAGGGCGTGGCCGCCGATCCGGCGCAGGCCGTGGAGTATTTCCGCAAGGGCTGCACGGGCGGCGAGATGGACAGTTGCAGCGACCTGGGCGAGATGGTCCAGTCCGGACAGGGCGTGGCGGCGGATTTGGCGCAGGCGACGACGCTCTACCGCAAGGCATGCGACGGGGGATCGGCGACGGGATGCAACAACATGGGCCTGGCCTACGAGATGGGCAAGGGCGCCAAGTCCGACATGGCGCAAGCAGCCGTGTACTTCCGCAAGGCATGCGACGCCAGCGGCTCGGGCATGTACGGCTGCAACAACCTGGGCCTGATGTACGTGCGGGGCACGGGCGTGCCACGGGATCTGACGCAAGCCGCGCGCCTTTACCGCAAAGCCTGCGACGCTGGGCAGATGATCGGCTGCAACAACGCGGGCGACTTGTACCGGATGGGTGCGGGCGTGACCAAGGATGAGGAAGAGGCGGTGCATCTGTATCGCACGGCGTGCAATGGGGGCAATTTGGCCGGGTGTACCCAGCTTGGGTTCATGCTGGAGAGCGGAGTGGGCACAACGAAGAACGAACCCCAGGCAATCGGGCTGTTCCGCAAGGCATGCGACGGCGGCGAGATGAGGGGCTGCCTGGGTCTTGGCGCCATGTTTGAAACCGGCCAGGGCGTGGTAAAGGATAAGTCGCAAGCGGCGAAGTTATATGGCAAGGCATGCGATGCGGGCGCACCGGCCGGATGCACGAGCCTGGGCGCTCTGATCGCGACCGGAGATGGCGTACCCAAGGACGAAGCGAAGGCATTCGGCCTTTACAAAAAGGCATGCGAGAGCGGCGACACGAATGGGTGTTTCGGTGTAGCACTTGCGTTTTACATGGGATCGGGGATTGAAAAGGACCTGACGCAGGCAGCGGCTCTCTACCGAAAGAACTGCGATGCGGGCCACCTGCTGAGCTGCTCGAACCTCGGCGTGATGTATGGGGCAGGCGAGGGCGTGCCGAAGGATGATACCCAAGTCTACAACCTGACGCGGAAGGCCTGCGACGGCGGTTCGATGTTTGCGTGCACGAATCTGGCGTTCAACTATTACCAGGGACGGGGAACGGCAAGGGACGAAGCCCAGGCCATTGCAGTCGACCATCGCGCCTGCGACGGGGGCGAGGCGAGAGGTTGCGTGGGCCTTGCCTGGTTCGACTTCTTGGACAGCGAGGGCTTTGGCGGTACGAAGAGCAATGCCGAGCTGTTGGGCGTTTATCGCAAGGCCTGCGATGGCGGCGACATGAAGGGGTGCACAGCGCTCAGTTACATGATGAACAACGAGCTGGGCACGGCCCGTGATCCCGATGCCGCCTGGGCACTGGCGCGAAAGGCGTGTGACGGGGGCGAGATGCACGCCTGCATGGGATTAGGCATGAGATACCATTTCGGCGATATTCGTGACGGTTTGATGCCGGACGACACGCAAGCATTGAGCCTGGAGCGTAAGACATGCGATGGAGGCGTCATGGCGGGGTGCGTCTGGGATGGCTTCGCTTATCAGAACGGTTGGGGCACGCCGATCGATGCGGTGCAGGCTGCTACATTTTTCCGCAAGGCATGCGACGGGGGCGAGGCGACGGGATGCCGGATCGTCGGCCTTCTCTATCAGAACGGCTTGGGAGTACCGGTGGATGGGGCGCAGGCGTTGGGCTTTTATCGCAAAGCATGTGACGGCGGCGACAAGGCCGCGTGCGCGGAAGTGAAGATTGAGCCGTAGAAGCTGCGGAGCCACGGGACTGGGGACTCCGCGCACACGAGTTGGGGCGCTTCATGGATCGGCAGCTTTCCCTGGTTTTGGACGAACGATGAGGGATTGAAAAGAATGGTCGGGACGGGCAGATTTGAACTGCCGACCCCTCGCACCCCAAGCGAGTGCTCTACCAGGCTGAGCCACGTCCCGACATAACGCAGCCGGCTCTCGTCGAGCCGGCT
>JBEKAS010000032.1:0-23315 GCA_050015795.1 Occallatibacter sp.
CTTCGTTTCCCGGTCCAAGAGAATCATCGATTCGATCAAGAAGCAACTCTTGGATTTGGGAATTCCGGGTGAACGTATCAAACCCAATGAACAGTCTCCTGAAGAGCCGGATGCCCCGGAAATGGACCATCGGGCCTGAGAAGGTCGCAAATGCTCTTTACGCCGCGGCCAGCCGCTTCAGCCGAATGCGCCCCGCGGGAATCTGCGCAAGATCGTACTGAGCCTGCTGTGTAATCCAGCTTACCGCGCTGCCGCCAAAGACCTGAGAGAGCCGGATGGCCATCTCCGGCGAAATGCCGCGCTTGCCGTTGACGAGCTCAGAGAGCGTGGTGCGTGTGACACGCAGGGCCCGCGCCGCTTGCGTGATGGTGATCCCGAGCGGCTCAATGCACTCGCTGAAAACAACGCTGCCGGGATGCGGCGGATTCTTCATCGGCATGGGAAACCCTCCTTAGTGGTAATCGAGATAATCGACTTCAAACGCATGCCCCTCGGCAATTCGGAAAATCACCCGCCAATTGGCTCGAACCGTGACCGCCATGAAGCCGCGTAACCGGCCCTTCAGCGAGTGCAGGTTGAATCCTGGCAGATTCATGTCCTCCACTGAACTTGCTGCGTCCAGACGTGCGAGGATGTTGCGCAGTTTGCTCACATGTTCCGCCACCACACCGCGAGGGTCGTCTTCCTCATAGAGGCGTTTCAGCCCCTTGTGGCGGAAGGATTTAATCATGAACAAGCGTAATGCGTAACGTAACGGATGTCAAGAGGCCCAGTCCGCCGCAATCGCCAACGTGCTGACTCGCTGACTTGTTGACTCGCCGACCCGCTGCTATCATTCCTGCATTCCCCCAGGAAATCCCAGGAGGTACGATGAGAAAGTCACTTCTCACTTCAGGCATGGCGGACAAATTCCTCCGCATGTGGAGGCTCGTCCTTCCAGCCGTTCTGGTGCTGGGCGCAACGGCCGCTGCGGCGCAGCAGAGCAACTTCGTCGGCACATGGCGCGGCGTTTCCGGTGGCATCACGCTCACCGTCGTGATCCAGCCCAATGGACGATTCACCATGACCGAACAATCAAGCACGCTCATGACGCAGCAGTCCGGACCCTGGAAGCTGGTTGCACCGAACACCATTGTTTTCACGGTGGCGGACTGGCAGCCGAGGACCATGCCCGTCTATCACCCGACCGGAACTGTGGGCGGCTACTATACACAGGAGCCGATGGCCAAGCCTCCGGACGGCTTGTACTCCTATGTTTTCAACGGGCCAAACACGGTTACGCTGACCGATGAGATGATGCACGTTCCCATCACGATGATGCGCGTGCAGTAACCGGTCATCCAGGTTGTATTGGAGCGTGCGGCACTTGGTTCGCATGGAGGCGGTTGAGTGTGCCTTGATGCAGCGCCAGGCGACGAAGAACACGGTGCGGGGTTGCTGGTCTACAGCAGCTTTCCCGCCGCCAGATCCTTGATCAGCCCGCGGTCCGCCGCCAGGAACTCGTAGCCGGTCAGGTCTTCGAGCTTCACCCAGCGGATCTGCTGGTAGATCTGGTTGCTGATCTCGCCGCTGAATTCGCGCACCGCGAAAAACTGCAGGTCCACGGCGCCTCCGCGGCGGTAGTGGTGGCGGATGCGCGTGACCGCTGGACCCACCTCAGCGCGGATGCCCAGCTCTTCCGACAGTTCGCGCGCCAGCGCTTCCTTTGCGCTTTCGCCGGGCTCGATTTTTCCGCCGGGAAACTCCCACATCGAGCCCATGGGCTGATCTGCCCTGCGCTGGCCGATCAACACCTCTCGATCGCGCACGATGAGCGCGGCCGCCACAAAGCGGAGAGCGGGAGGCGGTGGCCGGCGGCCGGATCCTGTCTCGACTTCATCCACGCGTTTAGTGTAAACCTTGTAAATCGAATACGATTCGCAGATTGGATCGCTTTTGGGCCAGCTTTGCGTACGCAACTAGCCCTTGCTGGCCGCCTCGCCCATCACGGCCGCATCAATCCCTTCGGCAGCCCTCGGCCTGTAATAGCCCCAGCCCTTCTTCGCCGCCGCTTCCAGGAGCGCCGGAGACGGATTGACCGGGAACGCGCAACGCGCCATTTCCAGCATCGCCAGGTCGTGGATGGAGTTGCCGAAGACCGCATCGGGGCGGGGAAGTCCCACGCGCTTGAGAGCCGTCGCCTTGGCCTCGTCGGTGGGTACGTCAACAATCTCGCTGGTAATAATGCCCTCTTTGACGCGCACCTCGGCTGCCAGAATGCGCTCCGCTGGAATCCCGAAATCGCGCAGACCTTCGGCGATCACCCAGCGATTGGTGGAGCTCACTGCCCACAGCTCGATTCCAGCTTTCTGCATCCTGGCTACCAGCGCGATCAACTCTTCAAAAATATTCTTGCGCACGAACTTGTCTACATATTTGGCTGCGGCGGCGCGCAACTCCGCCTCGCGCAGGCCCGCGTACATCTGCACCATCTCGCCGCACATCGCCACTTCGCTCACGTTGCCCGCCCGGTAATCGCGGTAGCGCGTATCGATCCAGTCGTTGGTGGAGCGCGACACCAGTCCCTTTTCCAGCGTCCAGGCCATGAATCCGTAACCCGCGTCGCCTCCCCAGAGCGTTCCGTCGCAATCGAACACCGCGACCTTTGGTTTGCACTCAAAAACCAGGCGCTCAAACTCTTCAGTTGTCCATTGCTGAATTTCTATATGTGTACCTGTCAATCGTTCCTCAATCCTGCCTGAAAAAATCTGTCCAATTCTATTTTCGTCGAAATCGCCCGCATTTGCACGCGCCGGAGCAGCCGCCAGCGTGCATGCAGCATCAATTAAACAAACCGCGCTATTCGGCCGTAGGAGGCGCGTTCTCCACTTTCTCCACGCGGATTTTGGCGATGCGCCGCGCATCCATCTCCGCCACCGTCAGCCGGCGATCCTCATACACCACCGATTCGCCGGTTTGGGGAATGTGTCCGAGACGGGCCAGCACGAAACCGGCCAGAGTTTCCACACCGCCATCGCGGGGCAGGCTCCAGTGCATCTGCGTTTCCAGATCGCGCAGATTCACGCTTCCATCCATCAGCACCGCTTCGCCGGCGATGCCCGGAACCGGCTGCGAAGGCGTGTCGAATTCATCCTCAAGCTCGCCCGCAAGCTGCTCGATTGCATCTTCCGCCGTCACCAGTCCCGCCGTGGAGCCGTACTCGTCCACCACGATCGCGAGATGGCGGCGGTTCTGCTTGAAATCGCGCAGCAGTTCCAGCGCGGATTTGCTTTCCGGCACCACCAGTACCTCGTGCATGATCTGCCCGAGCCGGACCTCGGCCGGTGGCGTCGCAGCCGAAGATGTGGTAGCGCGCTGATAAAACAGCCGCGCCAGATCGCGCGCATACACCGCGCCCACAATGTGCTCGGAGCCGCGGGCCTCGTCGTAGACAGGAATGCGCGAGTGATTGCGGGCAAAGACGCGCACGCACGCCTCCTCCAGCGCCATGTTCGAGGGCAGCGAGAAGATCCCCTGCCGCGGAGTCATGATCTCGCGCACCAGCACGTCGCTGAGCTCGAGAGCGCGGTGCACCAGCACCTCCTGGAACTCGGGAAGCAGGCCCAGCCTCTGCGCCGCAGTGGCAATCAGCTTCAGCTCCTCGGCGGAGTGGATGGATGCGGCGCGTTCCGTCTTGGGGATATCGAACCCGCGCAATATGGCCGACGCCGATCGGCTCAGCAGTCGCACCGCGGGACGGGCCACGGCCATAAACACCAGCATGGGCGGCGCCACGGCCACGGCCAGCGCCTCGGCGCGGCGCAGGGCCAGCGCCTTGGGAACCAGCTCACCAGCGACCACGTGTAAGTAGGTGATGACACAAAAGCCGATCACCAGGGCGGCCACGTTGCCATAAATCTGCGCGTGCGGCAGCGCCCCGATCCACCGGCCAAGAAACTGCGCGGCCAGCGGCTCGCCCAGCCAGCCCAGCGCCAGCGAGCAGAGCGTCACGCCCAGTTGTACAGCGGGGAGAAGATCGCCGAGATTGCGCTGCAGCCGCCGCACCGCGCGCGCTCCCGGAACCCGCGCCTCAAGCAGTTGCTCGACGCGCGTCTCGCGGATGGAAACCAGCGCGAACTCGGCCGCCACAAAGTAGGCGTTAGCCAGAATCAGCAGGGCCACCGTCACGGGTTTGAAGAGGAGCAGACCGTGCATCTGGCTGTGAGGATAGCATTACAGGGAACAGGGAGTAGGCAGTAGGGAGGAAACAGGATCGACCGATATGCGCATGGGCTTTTCTGGAACCGGGCGGCGCCAAAGAGCGTATCTTGATGTCAAATGAGGATCGCAATGAAGAATCTTTTTTTAGGAACGGCGTTTCTGGTCACGTGGGCGGCGCTTGCGGCAGCTCCGGCACGGGCCGAGGAGGCGACCTTTACGCGTGACCTCACGGTCACCGGCAGAGTGGACCTTACCGTGGCAACAGGATCGGGCTCCATTCATCTCACAAGCGGACCCGCCGGGCGCGTCCACATCTTCGCACGCGTCAAGTCGAACTGGGGCGGGAGCGATGCGAAGGTCCACGAAATCGCAGACCATCCGCCCATCGAGCAGACCGGCAACATTGTGCGCATCGGAGCCAGGCACGAGAGTCTCCACAACATCAGCATCGACTACGAAATTCAGGTTCCGCCCGACGCCTTTCTGAATGCAGAAACAGGCTCGGGCAACGTTACCGACGACGGCGTGGGCGCCAATGCAAAACTCAACACAGGCTCAGGCTCCATTCACGCCACGGGATTGCAAGGCGGATTCACTGTCGAGACCGGCTCGGGCAGCATTTATGCCGAGCAGGTGGGAACGGGCGATGTGAAAGCGGAAACGGGCTCAGGCTCCATCGAGCTCAAGAATCTGCATGGCGGGCTGCATGCCGAGACCGGCTCGGGCAGTATCAAAGCCGGCGGAACGCCGTCCGCGCAGTGGCGGCTCCAAACCGGCTCGGGGAGCGTCGAAATCTGGACGGGCGCCGCGGCGTTCACGCTCGAAGCCGAAACGGGCTCAGGCAGCATTCACTGCGATCGGGAGATTGCCAGCCAGGGAACCATGGAGCACCACCACTTGGCAGGCAAGATCGGTGGCGGCGGCCCCACGATACGCGTCGAGAGTGGCTCCGGCAATATCCGCATCCACTAAAACCGCGCTACGGAATGAAGTAATACGGGTCCGGGTACTTTACTCAGAGCTCCGCTTCCGGCTTGCCTTTCAGGTCGCTCCACTGGTCACCCACGTTGAGGGCGAGCGTGTATCCCGTGGCGGCAATCTGACCACGAACCACGGCCTTGAAAGCGCCCATGGTCTGCGAAGCGTTCGCGGCCGGGCGCATCGCCAGCTGCTGTCCGAATCCCTGAACGCTCAAGGCTCTTTTTCAGGGCAGCTTCGGGCAGGTGCTGGAGTCGAAGTACTGCTTGCACTCCTCCGGAGTCAGATCACGAGTGACACGGGAGTGCGCCAGCGCGATCAGGGCGTCAATATCGACGTCGTAAACCTGAACTGTTTTATCCGCGCTTGCCGTAGCCAGGCGCTTGCCGTCGGGGCTGAAGGCGACCGAGCGGACAAAACCGCTATGCCCGAGCAGGGTCGTCAGCTCCTTCCCGGTCTTGACATCCCAGATCTTCGCGGTTTCGTCAGCGCTTCCCGTAGCCAGGCTCTTGCCGTCGGGGCTGAAGGCGATGGAGTAGACCGGCAATTCGTGCCCGCTCAGGGTCATCAGCACCTTTCCGGTCTGGACATCCCAGATCTTCGCGGTTTCGTCAGCGCTTGCCGTAGCCAGGTACTTGCTGTCGGGGCTGAAGGCGACCGAGCGGACCGCCCCCGCGTGCCCGCTCAGGATCCTCAGCTCCTTGCCGGTTTGGGCATCCCAGATCCAGATCTTCGCGGTCTTGTCATCGCTTGCCGTGGCCAGGAACCTGCCGTCGGGGCTGAAGGCGACGGCGCGGACCGCCAACGCGTGCCCGCTTAGGGTCATCAGCAGGTTGCCGGTCTTGGCATCCCAGATCTTCGCGGTGCCGTCCCCGCTTGCCGTAGCCAGGAGCTTGCTGTCGTGGCTGAAGGTGACGAACAAGACCCCGCCCGTGTGCCCGCGTAGGGTCCTCAGCTCCTTACCGGTCTTGGCATCCCAGATCTTCGCGGTTTGGTCCGCGCTTATCAGGGGCGGCGGCTCGCCGCTTGCCGTGGCCAGAAGCGTGCCGTCAGGGCTGAAGGCGACCGAGTTGACCCAATCCTTGTGCCCGCTCAGGGTCATCAGCCGCTCGCCGGTTTGGGCGTTCCAGATCTTCGCTGTGTTGTCATCGCTTCCGGTAGCCATGCGCGTCCCATCGGGGCTGAAGGCGACAGAGGTGAACCATTGTTCGTCGCGCAGGGTCAACAGCTCCTTTGCTCCCTCGGCATCCCAGATTTTCGCGGTATGGTCAGCGCTCCCGGTAGCCAGGCGCCTGCCGTCGGGGCTGAAAGCGACGGAAGAGACCGTATCCTTGTGCCCGCTCAGGGTCGTCAGCTGGTTGCCGGTCTCTGCGTCCCAGATCTTCGCGGTGCCGTCCGAGCTTGCCGTAGCCAGGCGCAGGTGCTTGCTGCCGGGACCGAAGACGACGGAGTAGACTGGTCCCCCGTGCCCGCCTAGGGTGATCAGCGGCTTCAGGGTCTCGGCATCCCAGATGATCCCTGTGCCGAACCCGCTTGCCGTAGCCAGGCGCCTGCCGTCGGGGCTGAAGGCGACGGAGTAGACCGGTCCCCCGTCCCCGCTGAGGGTCCTCATCTCCTCGCTGAGGGTCTTCAGCTCCTTTCCGGTCTGGGCATCCCAGATCTTCGCGGTCTTGTCATCGCTTGCCGTGGCCAGGCGCCTGCCGTCGGGGCTGAAGGCGACGGAGAGGACCACGCCGGTATGCCCGCGCAGGGTCATCAGCTCCTTTCCGGTCTGGGCATCCCAGATCTTCGCCGTGCCGTCAGCGCTTGCCGTAGCCAGGCGCCTGCCGTCGGGGCTGAAGGCGACGAACAAGACCCCGCCCGTGTGCCCGCTCAGGGTCATCAGCTCCTTGCCGGTTTGGGCATCCCAGATCTTCGCGGTTTGGTCTGTGCTTATCTGGGGCGGGGTCTCGCCGCTTGCCGTGGCCAGGAGCCTGCCGTCGGGGCTGAAGGCAACAGAGGAGACATAATCCGTGTGCCCCCTCAGGGTCATCGGCTCCTTGCCGGTTTGAAGGTCCCAGATCTTCGCGGTTTTGTCCTTGCTTGCCGTGGCCAGGTACCTGCCGTCGGGGCTGAAGGCGACGGAGTTGACCGGTCCCGTGTGTCCGCTTTTCCCGCTCAGGGTCATTCTTACTTGAGATGAAAAAATCGCTGAGTGGAGAGCCGTGGCGGCGATCGCGATGGGCGGACGGCCAAAGAAGATCGTCCCCTTGACGGCGTGTATTGCGAGCAGGATGCTCGTTTCCGGATCCGTGTCTCTTTGTTCCAACGAGTCTGCCGCAATTTCGCGAAACTTGGCCTCTTTGCTTAACAGGTAAGAACCCACGGCCGCGGCCAAAAGAATAACGACGAGACAAGCCAGGGCAGCAATCAAAGCTCTGGCTCGAATCCGGGCTGCCCTCTGCCTGTCGACATCCTGCGCCTCGCTCCAATTCAGGAAGTCGAGGGCGGTTTCGAATTCACCGGCGTCCAGGTAGCGGCTGGCCCAGACAACTGTGGGTTGGAACTCGTTTCTCCAGTCGATGAGATTTCTCAGGGTCAGCCCGGCGATACCCTGCACCGCTTTCTTTTCTGCCGCCGTCATACCGGGCCGCCAACCTGCGTC
This sequence comes from Occallatibacter sp., assembly GCA_050015795.1. Taxonomy (GTDB): domain Bacteria; phylum Acidobacteriota; class Terriglobia; order Terriglobales; family Acidobacteriaceae; genus Telmatobacter. The sequence continues at coordinate 7,823 of JBEKAS010000032.1, forward strand.
ATGCGCGGCCGCGGCCAGCTCACGAAGGCGGCGCCGGCCACGGTTCTCCTCCTCCATCCAGCCCACAAGCCGCGGCCAGCCGCGAAGGACGCTCTCGTGCATCACATCCACGGTGTCCTGGTGCAGGCCGCTGAGGCGCAGGAAGCCCTCTCGACGGAAGCGCTTGACGACGTCTTCCGCCTCCGCGCCGCACAATGCCGTAAGCTGCTCCAGCGTAGCCCAACGGCGCACGGCCCGGCCCCGGTCGAGTTCCGAGAGCCGCTGAAAGACCAGGCGGCAGGCCTTCTGCTGGGGCAGAGACAGGCCATCGTAGAGGCCCTCGTAGATCTCGTCGAGATGCTGCTCGAGGCCGTTCTTCCATTCGCCGGCGGCGGTGTAGTGCGCTAAGGTGATTCGTCCGCCCTTAGCGGCAAGCCACATGCGGCTTAGCAGGTGTTGCAGCCGCGGCAGCTGATCCGGATCGGCTCCCACCTCGCCGAGGAGCCGCTGCACGACCGACGGCTCAATTCTTTTCCCCACTGGCGCCTCGATGGCGCGCTGCAACTGGTCGCGGCGGAGCCGTGGCACCAGATAGAGCGAGGCATTCATGCGCTCGGGAAGATCGGGAAACTGCGTGCAGTCTCCCAGGTAGTCAGAGCGCATGACCATGAGCACGTAAATGCGCAGACCGGGCTCGGCAGCTGCGTCCAGAAGCCTGCGCACCAGCGCCTGCGCCTGTTCCCGGGCCTCAGCGCCCCGGCCCGCAGCTTCCTCTTCACGAAGGTAGGCAAAAATCTCCTCGAACTGGTCGGCAATGATCAGGACGTTGGCGCCAGCTTCCAGTGAGGCGGAATCCACCGCATGGGCGATGCCGAGAGGTCCCTCGGCAATGGTCTCCGTGGCATCGGCAATGCCCAGTCCACGCTCAATGGCTCCGCCCAGCTCCTGCATGGGAGAACTGCCGGGCTTGAACTCGATCACCTTCCAGCGGTGGCCGGCAGAAGGAATCATTCCGCTCTTCAGCTCCGGGAGCAGGCCCGCGCGAACCAGGGAAGACTTGCCGCAGCCGGAGGAGCCCAGCACGGCCACAAACCGGTTGAGCTCGAGCTTCGAAAGCAGTTCCGTGACGTGCTCGTCCCGGCCGTAAAAGAGGTGGGAGTCTCGTTCCTCAAAATAACGTAGCGAGAGGTAAGGACATTCGGCGGGCTCCTCCGCGGGCAGCTCCCGGACGTGCTCGTCTCTGTCATCGGAGAGAGGGGAGCCTTGCTCCTCAAGCTTACGCAGCGCGGGATCTTGCGCGGGCTGACTCACGCACTCTTCTCCGCAAAAAACTTAGCCGCGTCCTGCGGCTGCTTGAGCAGCTGCACGCCCAGATACTTTAGATCGTGCTCCTTGAAGTCGTCGGGCGGAGGGCCGACGTAGACGGCACTGCGGAGACCGCGTTCCTGGATATGACGCCGGAGACGGAGAAAAACCGTATCGAACCAGTCCCGCTCCGTGTGGCCGTAATAGATGAGGCAGCCGTCGAGATTTTCAAGCGCTTTAACCTGCTTGGTCATGGCCCCGTCGGCGGAACCATCCAACGGCGAAATGGAGGCATAGATACCTTGTTGCTGGAGGATCTCGAGGAGTGGCTCGGCCTCGTCGCGGTTGGCGCGATCCTGGCACAGGAAGTAGATCGTCGGATTCGACACGGGATTCGGATTCTTGAACTTAGGGGGCTGGGCGTTGAGGACCCGGATGCGCTCTTCAATTTCGTTCTGGGAGTCGAACGACTCGAAACCTGCATTGGTCAGCTCAGTCAGCTCATCGGATTGGGTCGTGGTCCAAACCAGGTGCGGCTTCTCGATGGCACGCGCCAAATCGAGTTGGGTCCTCACCAGGTAGTCCGCTGCAGGCCTCCGGTCCAAGAGATGGACGCTCACAAAGCACCGCGAAAGGGACTCCTGAATATGCTGCTGAAGCTCAGCTGCATCCATCTCCATGAGCTTCTCCGGCATGTCCGGAAGAACGTCGTATTTGTGGTTGAGAGACTTGCGCAAAACCTTGGACGGCTCGAGAAAGTTATCGGCCAGGTAGACCGCGGCGCGTCCCGAAGTCCTTGGGCGCGGATTCTGAAGAACCGCAGCGATGGCGAATGCCAGGTCGCGGAGGGCTTCGTTGAACTCCCTGGAGCCGGGCGCGAACTCGATGGGATTGCCGCTGGGCATCTTCCCGCAGAAGCGCTTTGCCTGGCAGGCCCGAAGCCGGTGTCCCTCCGGCGCCGGGCAGAGGAGTTCCACCGGAAAAATGCGGCTGCGATGCGCCTCGTCCCCGGAGATGCCGGATCCGCCCAGGAAGGTTTCGAGCTCCTTCTCGCAGTAGTCGCTGGCAAAGAAAGCGGGGGTAAGAATCGGAACCAGCGCTGCCGAATTGGCCGATGCATGCTGCAGCTTTTCGTCCCAGGTGTCTCCGGATCTCAAACCTTCCTTATCAAAGAAGGTAGCCACTTCCTTTCCTGAAACCCGCTTCAGGTCCTCCTTGAGCGCATCGTAGAACGGCTGCACCCACCTCACGTCAGCGGAGCTGTAGCTGATGAACAGGTCGTATTGATACCCGTGAGGGAAGCTGCTTTGCATGGTCATAAGAACCCCAACGCTTCACCAGGTAAGTTTCTGCTTTCCAGAACGAATGGGTCGATTCTAGCCCTGAATCGTCCTGTACCGCAACTTTGAGTCCTTTCCAACAGATGACACTAAAGGGGTAGTTTCCAGCATGACGAGCCTCTGGGGATGGGGTGCGCCGGGGAGATGAAGAGCAGCGCTAGGGAATGATGTCGTACGGATCCGGATACTTCACTGAAAACTCCGCTTCCGGCTTGCCCTTCAGGTCGCTCCACATGTCACCCACGCTGAGGGCGAGCGTGTATCCTGAGGCGGCAATCTGACCACGAACAGTGGCCTTGAATTGGCCGATGGTCTCGGAGCCGTGCACGTCAGGGTGCATCGCCAGCTGCTGCCAGCCATCGTAGCCGTGCTGGCGCAGATCCAGTTCCGTGGCGGGGCGCTGCGACTCCAGACGGCCGGTGATAATGAAGATGCTTACGCCCAGCCGCTGCGCCTCCTTGTAGAGCCGCAAGCTGCCGGAAATGGCAGGCGCCTTCGCCGACTCCAGCCACACGTTGAAGTCCTTTGGGACGTACCCGAAATCGGCATCCAATTGTTGCTGGTAGTTCGAAAGCATGGTTTCGTCGATGTCGAGGATCAGCGCCAGTTTTTCCGTGGGCCGGCGATGTGCGGCACGCTGGCGCAAGTAGACGATGGCCCGATCGGCCTGCTTGTCGATGTCGTGTGCCCAGCAGCCGCACGTGCACGTGCAGTCGTGATACTCCCGGAGCTCATTTTTAAGCGTGCGGAGGTTGGGAATGCGCTCCGCCGCGGCGTCGGTGATGAATACCGGCGGCGCTTGCTGCGCGGCGAGGCAACACGACCCCAATGCGAGTGCGAAGGCCGCCGCCACATTTGCCAGATCCCTCTTCATAGCTCGAGACTCCCCTCTCATGCTGCGCTTGCCAAGTGTAAACGATGCCGGCGCCCTGCCGCCGCATCGTGTTGAGCCCGTTACACTAGACGCATGATCCGCGTTTTTCGCCCCATTCCCGCGGCGCAATTGAAGTTGCTCGTCTTCGATCTCGACGGCACGCTCATCGACTCAGCGCAGGACCTTTGCAACAGTGTGAATGCCGCGCTCGAGGCATTCGGCCTCGGCCCGCTGCCCGATCCAACCATCGCCGGCCTTGTCGGCAATGGCGCGCCCATGCTCATGCGCCGCTCGCTGGCCATGGCCGCCGCCATCGACCAGGTGGACGAAAATCTGTTCAACAAGGCCTACGCATTCTTCCTGCAGTACTATCGCGAGCACAAACTGGATTTCACCTACGCCTACGATGGCGTTCTCGATGCGCTGAAGGCGCTGCATGAGCTGCACGACGCACCGGGAGGCGCCGCAAGAATCATGGCGGTGCTCACCAACAAGCCGGTGCGCCCGGCCCGCGGCATCTGCGAGGGGCTCGGCCTGGCCGATTACTTCCTCCATATTTACGGGGGCGACAGCTTTCCCGTGAAAAAGCCCGATCCTCTGGGTCTGCGCTCGTTGATGGAAGAAACCGGCGCGCGCCCCGATCAAACCGTCATGATCGGCGACAGCAAGGTGGACGTCGAGACCGCGCGCAACGCCGGAACCTGGTCGCTAGGATGCACCTTTGGCTTCGGCCCCCATACTCTCGTCGATAATCCGCCGGACGTTCTGGTCGACACGCCCTCGGAATGGACGCAGGCACTCACTCCCGCGTAAAATCGGCTCATAGAAAAACCGAAAAACCACTCGATGCAAACGCCGGTCTCGAATCGGCGCAAAATCCCGCCGCGCTTGGCCGCCGCGGCGAGTAACTCGTTCAGCAAGCCGGTCATTTTTGCTTCACTTTTCATTGCCTGAAGGTTCTCATTATGCGCTCTCTTTTCCTGGCCTCGTTCCTGCTCGCTCCGGCTGCCGCACTGGCGTGCCATGCTCCCAGCCAGGCCCCTCCAGCCAATCCCGTCCTGCACGGGGCGGTGTCAGACTCTACGGGCGCCATCATTGCCGGCGCACGAATCGACCTGATCGACATGAGCAGCGGGGCCAGTGGCGCCATTGCCGCGACCACCAACTCCGGACCTGACGGCAGCTTTCTGGTCAGCGCACCTCATCCCGGCGCGTACACGCTGGTGGTCTCACTGGCCGGATTCAAGACCTTCACCACTGCGGTGAATATGGCCGCGCCGGGCAACACGCCGGCGGCCTCCACGGCAGCCCAGGTCCTCGCGGCGCCGGTGCACATCGTGCTCTCGGTCGCGGCAGCGTCAACCAACGTCATCGTCAACGCGGAATCGAATCATGACCTAACCTCGACCGACGAAAATCGCGATACCTCGGTAATGACCGCGGACGACCTCAAGGCTTTGCCCATCTTCGACAACGATTTTGTCAGCGCCATGGGTGCCTTCCTCGACTCCGACGTCACTTCCACCGGCGGCACGGGTCTTCTGGTCGATGGCGTCGAGGCCAACCGCGTCACCGTTTCTGCTTCGGCCGTGCAGGAGGTGCGCATCAACCAGGATCCCTATTCGGCGCGCTACTACTACCCCGGCCGCGGCCAGATGGAAATCATCACCAAGTCCACCGCCGATCATTATCATGGCGAACTGAATTTTTACTTTCGCGATTCGGCTCTGAACGCACAGAACGCTCTCGCCCCTTCCAAGCCCTTCGAGCAGCGGCGCATTTACGAGGGCAGCTCCATCGGCCCCATTCCGCACGCGCACAACAGCAGCTTTCTTGTCTCTTTCAACCGCGCCGAGCTGGATCAAGACGCGGTGGTGAGCGCCACGCTTGCGCCCACCGCCGCTAATCCAACCGGAGCCTTCAACGCCAATGTGCCCGCGCCCACGCGCGATACCGAATTCAGTATCCGCGCCGCGCACCAGTTCGGCGAGAAGCACTCGGCCTACGTGCAGTACAGCTACGAAGATTGGACGGGCCAGAACCAGGGAGTGGGCGGGCAGGCATTGGCCGCTGCGGGCTACAACTCCATCTACCACGAAGACGATTTCGTCGCGCACGCCGACTCCGTACTTTCGGCTGTCACGCTCAATCAGATCTCTTTGGTCGGCGAACACTGGTCCAACCGCAACCAGAACGTGGCCGAAGGCCCACGCATCAGCCTGTCCGGGGACTTCCTTTCCGGCTCGGCGCAGGCCGACTCCTTCGGCACCGAGTACAACTTCCGCCTCTCCGACGTAGTCACCTGGACGCGCGGCCGCAACCTGGTCAAGTGGGGCGCCAGTGTGCCGCACTTGAGCCGCCGCGCCTTCGACGATCTGACCAACGAGCTCGGCACCTACACCTTCGCGCCCACGCTGGCTGCCGATGGCGTCACCGTGCTCTCCACGGCGTTCCAGAATTACGCCGCCAACCTTCCCTCGGGATTCTCTGAGAACACTGGCGACACGCACTTCATCTATCACCAGCAGGAGATGGGCGCCTTCATTCAGGATCAGGTGAAGGTGAGCAACCGCTTCGCCATCACACCCGGCATCCGCTACGACTGGCAGAACTTCCTGGCCACACGGCGGCTCGGCTTTTCGCCGCGCGTCTCCTTCGCATGGGTATTGAACGACGACTCGAAAACCATTGTGCGCGGCGGGGGCGGCATTTATTACGACCGCTTCGGCGGAGGGCCGCTCCTCGATCTCGAGCGCTACGGCAACGCGCGCCGTCGCGAAGTCATTCTTGCGCTCGATCCCGCCACGCTGCCGGCCACGGGTTGCGTTCCCATCATTAATTGCGTCACGCTCACCGCGCAGCCGCCCATGCTGGTCGAGTTAGAGCCTAACGCAAAAATTCCCTACCAGATACACTTGGGGCTTTCCGTCGAGCGCCAACTTGGCGAGCGCGCCACAGGAACGGTCAGCGCCTACTCCATGCGCGGCATCGATATGTTCCGCTCCATCGACATCAACGCACCCACGGCGCTGTCCGGCTACACTCTGCGCCCCAACTCCGCTTACAATCGCATCCGTCAGATGCAGTCCGAGGGTTTTTACACCGGCAACGGTCTCGATATTTCCTACCGCGGCATGTGGAACAAATATTTCACCGGCTTCGGCCGCTACACCTGGTCGCATTACGAGTCGAACACCGGCGGCATCGGCTGGTTCCCCGAAAACCAGCTCGATCCCGGGCAGGAGTGGTCGAACTCCGGCTACGATCGCCGCCAGCGTTTCGGCATGTACGCCATCTTCGACCAGAAGAGCCTGCTCAACATGGCTGCCGGAATCTTTTCAAACACCGGCTCGCCGTGGACCATCCTCACTGGCGCCGACCCCTACGGTGACGGCCTCTTCAACGCGCGCCCCGATGGCGTGGGCCGCAACTCCGAGACCGGGCCCGGCTACGTCGACGTGGATCTGCGCTGGGGTCATGACTTCGCCATCACCGCGAACAAGGACGACGAAGCGCCGCACCTGGGCTTTTCGGTTAGCTCCTTCAATGTGGTCAACCATCCCAACGGGCAGGGAATCGATGGCGTCGCATCGTCCGCTTCCTTCGGCCAGATCACTTCGGTCGCGCCGCCCCGCCGCATGCAATTGGCCATGCGTTTCCAGTTCTAATGCGGTGCATCAGAAGCTCGCATCACATTGAATTGTCATCCTGAGCGAAGTTTGCCGCGTTTTCTGCGGCAAACGAAGTCGAAGGATCTGCGGTTGTTCTTCCATGAACTTCAGATTCACCACACCAGGGCCAATTTCCATGTCATGCGGTCCGAGACCCAGGTCCAGTTTCCGTCGCATCGATAAGCGCAGTCAGCCGCCCGCCGCGGTAGGCTGATTCCATGAGCGATTCCGGCCAACAGCCCGGCCGCCCCCTGCGCATCGTGCTTCCCGGCGGCAGCGGCCAGGTGGGCCGCATGCTGGCACGGTTCTTTCAGGAGTGCGGCCATCACGTCACCGTACTTACGCGAGGCCCCTACACCGCTCCCTGGCAAACCGTGCACTGGGACAGCCAAACGCTCGGCCCGTGGGTGGAAACGCTCGAAGGCGCCGACGTCTGCATCCATCTCTCCGGCCGCAACATCAATTGCCGGTACACGGCGCGCAACCGCCGCGAGCTTTACGATTCGCGCATCGGCCCCACGCGGTTGCTCCATCAGGCCTTCGCCTGTCTCGTCAACCCGCCGCGCCTCTGGATGAACGCGTCTACGGCGACAATTTATCGGCACTCAATCTTGAAGGCCATGGACGAGGCAACCGGGGAGATCGGCGGCAACGAGCTCATCAGCCCGCGCCGCCGCGCGCCGGAGAAGTGGAACTGGACGGTGCAGCTGAGCAAGGACTGGGAGTCTGCGTTCTTTGCCACTGCAACGCCGCGCACGCGCAAGATTGCCCTGCGCACGTCGCTCGTCTTCAGCCCCGCTCCCGGCAGCGTCTTCGCGACCCTCTCCCACCTCGTCCGCGCCGTTCTGGGCGGCACGCAAGGCAACGGCCGCCAACTGGTTTCCTGGATGCACGAGTCCGACTACGCGCGAGCCCTCGAATTTCTTATCCAACACGAAGACATCGACGGCCCCGTGAATCTCTCCGCGCCCCAGCCGCTGACCAATCGCGAGTTCATGGCCGCGCTGCGCGAGGCGTGGGAGATGCCGAACGGCTTGCCCGCGCCTGCCGCGCTTTTAGCAATTGGAATGTTCTTTCTACGCACGGAGCCGGAGCTGGTTCTCAAGAGCCGCTACGTCGTTCCCGGCCGTCTCCTCGACGCCGGCTTCCAATTTCAATTCCCCACCTGGCCCGAAGCGGCAGCCGACCTGGTGCGGCAATGGCGCCAACGCGCTGATCTCTGATCTCTGTTCACTGATCTCTGTTACTGCGGCGTAATCTCCGTCACCGGCAAATCCCAATGCCCGAGCAGAATCTCAAATCGCCGCTGCTCTTCTTTCTTGTAAGTTTCTTTGTCAGGCCAGAGCTGATCGATAAACGCCGCCTCGTCGGGGTTGGTGCTCGTCGCCACGGTCGAGTTCTTGTAGACAATGGTGACGCGGTAATCCCAGCGGCCGTCTTCGGTGGTGTGATAGGCCGGCGACTCGATCTTGAGCGACAGAATGCGCCCCGTCGACTGGATCTTCTTGAGCAGCGGCCAATGGTTCTTCAAAAACAGGTCGAGAAACTCCTGCTGATGGCCCCACTGGCACTTGTAGTAGTACTCGATGGTGTACGGCTGGCCGGCGACGGTTTGTGTGGGCGCGCCCTGCGCCAATAGGAGATGCGGCAAGCCAGCCAGAAAGGCCAAAGCAACCAAACCGAGAACGATTCTGCGCATATTTCCTCCCAATGACGAGTTCAAGGAAGTCTCAGAATACTAGGTCTCGGACCGCTTGAAGAAGAACCTTCCGTGCCCCATCCTTTCGCCCGCTTCTCAGGGCGAATGGGTAGGAAAGCTGCAGAGGTTCCACAGCCGCCACACTCATCGCTGCGTTGCCCCATCCTTTTCGCGCTTTTTGCGAAAAGGGCGGGACAGCAGGAAATCCGCAGGCGCGAATTCTTCCCGACAGAAGCTTACGTCGTGGCTTCATGGGTGGATATGGTCCCTGAGCGGCTCAAACGTTTGTCGATCCGATCGAGCAACTGAACGACGCTGGCCAGGGCAAACCAGAGCAACGTGACGGCGAGTGAAGCTAGTACCACTCCCCAACCTGGGCCGGTTTCCATATTCGCCACTCCAGCCAGCACAACGGCTGCGGGCGGGCACAGGCAGCCCACTACGCGAAGGCAAACAACGATAACAGGTAAGGAAATCTTGAGTTCGGAATCCATGGCAAGTACTCCTTTTATGAGCCTTTGGCTCATCGATCGTTCAAATGTGATCAGCCAGCCCAGCGGCCATTGCTGGCGTGAATTGAAGTGATCCGGGAATCCTTGCAAAACTGCAAAAACAGAAATGCAGTGACAGATGGCTAGTCGTTGTCCGCAACAGCAATCAAGTGAGACTTGTTGTTGTCTCCTGCGGAGTTTAAAGGTCTTTGAGAGCTAACGGAATAGTACTACTGCAAGGCAGGGAAAGAGCACGCTGCGCGAAAAACACGCGCCCGCAGCGCTCTCGCGCAGCAGCTCAATCCGCCTTGCGTGGCCGCATGTAGGTGCGCAGCCAGATCGCGAATTCCAGTTCCGACATCGTTCCATCGGCCACGGACAGCATTGCCCTTACGCTTTCCCCATCGCTCGCGGCCAGTTCGTAGCCGTTCAAAGGCAGGAATATACCGGCTGCCACAACCAGGGCCGTCCGCTTGTTTCCATCAATGAATGCGTGGTTGCGGGCAATGTCAACGGCATAATCAGCGGCAAGATCGGCAATGTCGGGATTACCGTATGCCTCAAGGTTTTTGGGCCGCGCCAACGCCGATTGCAGAAGGGGCAGATCCCGAACGCCAGCCAAGCCGCCATGCTCCGCAAGTTGCTCGTCGTGAACCGCCAGAACCACGTCCTCCGATACCCAGCGCCAGCTTTGATTGCTCACTTGGCGAGCTCCCGCAAGACATCGCGCCGTTCGCGCATGAACTTGCGTGCCAAAGCCATCTGCTCCCCAAACTCCGGATTGTAAGGTGTGATGCGCACCCCATCGGGCGACTCGGTCAAGAAGACAAAATCGCCTTTCACGACCTTAAGCTTGGTCAGGATTTCCTTGGGCAAGACAACTCCCGCGGAGCTGCCTACCGTTGTCACCTTGAGCTTCATGGCGGCCACCTCATTGTTACCATCATTCTAACACAGATTATAATGATGCACATCATCACAGGCACAAATTGGCACGAGCGTGTCGCAACCTCGTCCCATGTTCTCTCGGTCCCTTGGCACCTTGTTCCCTGCATCAAAAAAACGGCCCCCGTGTAAACGGGGGCCAAGTTGCCTTGGTTCTCTCGCGTTGCGAGAGCTTGATTGGCGGCCACACGGCGGGGTGGCCGTTGGCACTGGAGCAATGCCTGGGGGAGGATAAGCCGCGATTTACGGCTGCTCCGAGCCAGCTGCGACAGAGGCGCTTTGGGGGGGCGCTTCTGCCCGGGCCGCCAAACTGTTTTCCATCAACATCACATGCACACTACTGGTCCTTACCCGCTCCGGCTTCTGCCCTTCGTCGCCGGTGGCAGGCGCCTGAGCATTGCCCAGAGCCACGTAATGCATGCGGTAGACGGGAATCTGGTGTTCTGTTACGAGGTAGCGCTCGACCGCTTCAGCCAGGCGCTGCGAATTCTGGATACCGGCGCTGCCCACGGAGGGCGAATGCGCTTCCATCTCCAGAATGTAGCCATCGTGGCCGGTCACGCTAGCCGCCAGCTGATCCAGCTGGGCGCGCGCATCGGCCGTGAGCGCGGGGCTCCCGGCGCGGAACTTGATCTCCAGATCCGTGGTCTGCTTGTACTGATCCAGGCCGTTGACCGTATTGTTCAACTGGTCGACATGACCCGAGGTCTGCTGCGCCGTGTTGTTGGCATTCAGTGCCTGCTGGTTGGCCGAGTTCGCGGTCTGGTTCGCCGCATCGGCCGAAGTCTGCGCCTTCAGGATTCCGGCTTGCGACCGCGCGTCCACGTCCTTGATGTCGCGCGCGTTCCGGGCATTCACATCATCCAGCTCCGACAGCCGGTCATTGATCGGGTCGGTTTGCCTTTTCACCCACTTCTTGCTGGCGAAGGGGTTGACGCGACCCCAGAACCCCTCCCTCGGCTGGCTTAGGGGATGATCGAACGTCGGGGAGGGCTGCTGCGCAGCCGAAGAAGGTACGCTCTGGGAATCTGCTGCAGATGGCTGGGCCTGCTGCCCCCAGACCGGAATTGCCATGGCCGAGGCCAGCGCAAGGACTGCGACGTGGCGCGGAATGGAAAAATGACTCGGAGATTGCATTGGTGTGCCCCCTTTTTATGCCCGGCGGCTTGAACCTGCCGCCGGCTGAGCGCTTTCGTCTGCTCGCCCTGACAGAGTGCAAGGACGTTGCCAAAGGAGGCGCAATGCGGAAAGGAATTCGTAGCTCGTTGAAAATGAATGCGTTAGATGAAGAGAATGGCGTGTCGAACACGCCCATGCAGCGCCGAAAACACCCCCCCGCCGCGTAAATTTTGCACGCTTCGGTAGTTTCTACCCTGTAAGGATGGAGAAAAACTCACTCGGTATCGACGCACTTACTTGGCATCGACGTGAATGATGCGGATGTCAGGGAAGGCGCCGTCCCACTGGTCAGGAACGGCAGGAGCATCGAACACAAGGCGGAAATCCGCGGCATCGCCCGGCTTGAGCGGTGCTGCAGAGAGCGGCTCGAGGTCCACATACGGTTCGCGGGTGCGGATAATCTGGAGCGACTGGGTCTCGTTCCCGGCCACTTCATGCGCCGCATCGCGGAAGAGAACCTGGACGGTGATTCCAGTCACGGTGCGGTTGCCTTCGTTGGTGATGTGGCCGTCGAGGTAGGTCACCTTGCCTCCCGACAGGTTCGACGATTCACTCATGGCCAGGTTGTTGATGGTCAGGTTGGCTGCATAGGGATCGGCAGTCGCGGAGATTGGTGTTACCGCTGGCCCACCCCTGCCGTGCTCGTAGAAGAGAAACAACGCGCCCACAGCGGCAATCACGATGGCTGAAGCCACGGCGACAGGAAGCCAATTGCGCTCGGTTGTGGCCGGGGGACGAACGAGTTGAGGACCTGAGCTCACGAGCGAGATTGTACACCTGTTCGCGAGCTATTTTGCGAGACCATTTTGCGAGACATGATGCGATGCCCTCCCGATGAAGGGAGTGCGACGAGCGCGAAATGATGCGCCCCTTCCGAGCGCACGCACTTTTCATCAAATTGCCATCTTCTTCAGGCATCCTGAGAGTAGCCGAAGCGTCTAAATATGCAAGAGATCGAGAGATACGGAACGGGACCATCAAGAGTCCGGCATCTGGCAAGTGTGAATCAGGACAATGGCAAGAGGGAACCAGGAGAATGCTGGTTCCGTAACTTTACCGCAAGGTGCTGAAAGGCAGGCCCACCATGCGCACCTCCCCGCAACCGGCGTCCAGCACGCCGCACGCAGCCACGCCCAACACTCCGCAGCCAAGCCTGTGGGCCGAACGGACTTATCAGGGTCTGACCATCGCCGCCATGCTTTGGATTTTGGGAAGCCTGTGGCTTTTCCGGTAAGGCAGTCGATCGTCCGCACGATAGATCATCCGGAGCCGCTCTGCCGGCTCATTCGCCCGGTGAGTATCCAGTCAATCAACTGGATCTGGCAGCGCTTGATCCTGCGGCCACGGGCGTTTCAACCGAAGCGTGCGCGCTTCACCGTCTGCCGGAAATCATCTCCCGTCATTTCCACGCGCACGCACATCTCCGCGAGTCGCGATCGCATACGGTCGCCAATGCGGTCGCCGAGAGTATCCTCATATTTCGCGGGCTTAATTCCGTCCTTGTCGGTTGTAAAACCTGCCCCGGCGATGCGATCAGGGTAATTCGTGGTGATGATCGTAGACTGATTATCGTTGTAGCGCGTGTTCAGAATGAGCGCGACCGTGTCCCACACCCACTCGTTGGGTTTTTGCGCGCCCAGATCGTCGAGCACCAGCACTTCGGCCGCAAAGATGGGCTGCAACAGCTCAAGCTCGGTGGTTTTAACCTCAGGGTTATAGCTGTTCTGGATACTTTTGAGCAGCTCGCGGTAGTCGCAGAAATAGCCTCGCACTCCGCGCTCTCGAATCAGTCGCCGCAAAATCCCCACCGCCAGGTGGGTCTTACCTAGTCCTGCGGCGCCCACAAAAAGAAGGCCGCGTCCGGCTGTGTCTACTGGATAAGTTTCCGCGAATTGGCGCGCGTTCTGCAGTGCTCGGGCCAGTGTGGGGTCCGCCCCAGAATAAATGTGGAAGGAATCGAGCGTGCAATCGCGGTAGCGCGTGGGAATCTGCGCAGCGTCCAGCCGCCGCCGTTCGCGCTCCGCCTCCTGGCACGTGCACGGGCGGCTTACCCAGTTTCCCTCCGCGTCTAGCGAGCGCACCAGTCCCACGCCATCGCAAATCGTGCACACACTCATTCCGATTTCCAGCCTACCGCACCACCCCTCTCGCAGCTCCGGTGCACACTACGTGACCGAATGTGGAAAAGCAGCCCCGGCAATTCGCCAGATCCAGCTGCAAAAATGTGCCGCGAAAGGGCACGACTGAAGTCGTGCTGCCAAAGGCAAATAGACCCCATGGCTTTAGCCCTTGAGGGAAGTTCTTCAGTCGGCCCGGAAATTTATGCAACCAGCTCTACGACAACAGCAGGAAAGTCGCAGGCCAATGACATAGGATGGCTCTGTAGAATCCTCGCAACCTTTCGAGCCCGGTAGACCAAGCCGAAGTTCCGCGTGGCATCGCAGGCCTGGAGTGAAGATGCAGGGCAGCACGCACCATGTGAATGATTCGCAATCCTCAACGGCCGGGATTCATGCGGGCTACGTCTGCGGCATGGCGCTGGTTGCCGCCATGGGCGGGCTGCTCTTCGGCTACGACTGGGTCGTCATCGGCGGCGCCAAGCCGTTTTACGAAGTCTACTTTCATCTCGACTCCGAATATCTCATCGCTTCGGCCAACAGTTGCGCTCTCATCGGCTGTCTCATCGGCGCGCTCATCGCGGGTGAGGCAGGCAGCCGACTGGGCCGCAAAAAAGTGCTGCTGCTTTCCGCTCTGCTGTTCGCGCTTTCCTCCATCTGCACCGGCTGGGCTCCGGTCTTTTACCTGTTCATCGTGTGGCGCATCGCCGGCGGAATGGCCATCGGCCTTGCCTCCAACGTTTCTCCGCTCTACATCGCTGAAATCAGCCCGGCGGTGTGGCGCGGCCGCCTTGTAAGCCTGAATCAGCTGGCCATCGTTTGCGGCATTCTTGCGGCGCAAATCGTCAACTGGCGCATCGCAGAAAAAGTTCCCGAGGGCGCGGCCGTCCTGCTGCAATCCTGGAACGCGCAGTTCGGTTGGCGCTGGATGTTTTCGGCGGTCGCGGTTCCGGCAGTCCTGTTCTTTCTGTTTGCGCTTTTCATCCCCGAGAGCCCGCGTTGGCTCGCTGGTGTTGATCGAACGGATGAGGCCCGCCGCGTGCTGGCACGCATCGGCGGCGAGGCGTACGCGGCCCGGGAACTCGCGGCCATCGAAGAGACGCTGCGCACGTCGGCCGCATCGCGGGTCCGCTGGAAGGATCTCTTCGGCAAAGGCACGCGCAACCTTGTCTGGATCGGCATGGCGCTGGCCGCGCTGCAACAGTGGAGCGGGATCAACATCCTCTTCAACTACGCCGAAGAGATTTATCGCAGCGCGGGCTTCGGCGTCAGCGGCATCCTATTCAACATCGTCATCACCGGCACGATCAATCTGATCTTCACCCTGGTCGCCATGACCTTTGTCGATCGCCTGGGCCGCAGAAAGCTGATGCTTCTAGGCTGTGCCGGCGTAGGCCTCTGCCACCTTGGCGCCAGTCTCGCTTATCGGATGGGACTGCATGGCAGCGCCGTACTGGTGCTCACGCTCGCCGCCATCGCCTGTTATTCCATGTCGCTGGCGCCGGTCACGTGGGTGCTCATCTCCGAGATCTACCCCAATCGTTTGCGCAGCCTTGGCGTCTCCGCGGCGGTCGCCGCATTGTGGACCGCCTCCTTCATACTCACTTACACATTCCCCTTCATCAATCGCGCCTTCACGACTTCCGGCGCGTTCCTCGTCTACGCGGCCGTCTGTTTCCTCGGTTTCGTGTTCGTTTCCGCATGCGTCCTGGAGACGCGTGGCAAGACGCTCGAAGAAATTGAGAAGGCTTCTGGAGCTGATGCGGGTTGAGGGCTGCTAGACTGCGCGTCCCGCCGCTGCGCCCGACGCCCAGGCCCACTGGAAGTTGAATCCACCCAGCTGACCTGTTACGTCCACCACCTCTCCAATAAAGTAGAGCCCGCGCACGCTGC
>JBEKAS010000033.1:0-23044 GCA_050015795.1 Occallatibacter sp.
GGAAGGTTGGTTCCCGTGACTGCATCGTATCCGCCCGTGGCAAGCTGCCCCAGTACATATTGCTGATAGGCGGGTGTGGGTAAGGTGATCGATGACACGATGGGCAAAGCGATGCGAATGCCCTCATAGTGGGCGAAGAAGAAGAGTTTGTCTCTGCGGATCGGTCCTCCCACGCTGACCCCGAATTCATTCACCACGGAACGCGGCTTTTTCGCGATGTTCCCCGGCGTGTCGTTGGCGTGGAGAAAATAATCCTGCGCGTTGAACAGCGAGCCGTTCCAGACTTCGTAGAGGTCACCGTGAAACGCGTTGGTTCCCGATTTGGTAAAGTAGTTCACTTGGGCCACGGCGTAGCGGCCCTGATCGACGGAAAATGAATTGGTGTTTACCGTCGATTCCTCGAGGGCGTCGAGCCCGATGACGAGGTTGGTGGAGAGGCCGATGTTCAGGCCCAGCCAGGGGTCGTTCGAGTCGAAGCCATCGAGGATGTAGCCGTTCGAGGTCGCCGGCAGGCCGTTGAACTCCACATTGCCGTAACCACCGGGAGCCTTGGCATCGCTCGACGAGCCGGCCGTATTCATCAAAGCGCCCTGCGCGAATTGCGTGACATAGGTCAGGTCCTGTCCGGGATTGGGCAGGTTTTCGATGGTCTTCGCTTCAATGGTTGTGGTCGTATTCGGATTATCGAGGGTCAGCAGGCCCTGCTGCGCTGTCACCTCCACGGTCTGCGATGTGGAATTCACTTGCAGCGTGAAATTCAGCGCCACGTTGCGTCCCACGTCCACGGTTGTCGGCCCCGACACCGCGTCGGCAAAGCCCGCAAGCCGCACCACGATCCGATAAGTCCCGGGATTCACCTGGGAAAAAAGATAATGCCCCGTGGCGTCGGTCTGCCCGGCGCGCGTGGCTTTGGTGTCGACTTCCGTCACCGTCACCGAAGCGTTGGCGATGACCGCGCCGCTCACATCGATCACCGTCCCAGAGATCGCGCTGGATGTGCCGCTCTGCGCGCCAAGCCCGCGCGAGTTAACCATGATCAATAACAGGGAAAGGAAAAAGAAACGCCAAATCGCCTTGCTCTGCTGCATTCGAACCTCCGGGAAAGTCGGGGAAAGGAAAGAGGAATCAGCGCCCCAGCGCCGTCTCCACCAGCAGCCACACGTTGAGGCCGGCGATCAGTACGGCCGTAGTCCAGGCCAGCGCCTGCAGCCAGCGGGCATTCACGAATTCGCCCATGCGCTTGCGGTCGCCGGTGAACAGCACCAGCGGCACGACGGCGAAGCTCAGTTGGAAGGAGAGAATTACCTGGCTCAGGATGAGCAGCTTCTCGGTTCCCTGCTCGCCCATGAAGGCCACGACGAGGATGGTGGGAATGATGGCCAGGGAACGGGTGATCAGCCGGCGCAGCCACGGCGACAGGCGGATATGAATGAATCCCTCCATCACCACCTGGCCGGCCAGGGTTCCCGTGATCGAGGAGTTCTGGCCGCTGGCCAGCAGCGCGATAGCGAAAAGCGTGCTCGCCGCGCCCGCGCCCACCAGAGGACTCAGCATTTTGAACGCGTCCTGGATGGCTGCGACTTCGAAGTGCCCGCTGCGATGAAACACCGCCGCGGCAACGATGAGAATGGCGGCATTCACGAACAGGGCGATGCAAAGCGCCAGCGCCGAATCGATGTTGGCCAGGTGGATGGCCTCGCGCTTGCCTTTGGGCGTGCGCTGGTAACGCCGACTCTGCACGATCGACGAGTGTAGATAGAGGTTGTGCGGCATCACCGTCGCGCCCAGGATGCCGATGGCGATGTAGAGCATGGCGGGGTTGGTCACGATCGACGGCGAGGGAATCACAAGGCCGTGCAAGGCCAGCCAGTAGTCCGGCCGGGACAGAAACATCTGCACGCCGAAGAGCACGATGATGGTGCCGATGAGCACAATCACCAGCGCTTCCACGTAGCGGAATCCCCAGCGCTGCAACATCAGGATCAGCAGTACGTCGAGCCCGGTGATGAGCGTGCCGTAAAGGAGCGGAATGTGGAAAAGTAGCTCAAGAGCAATGGCCGAACCGATGACTTCAGCGAGATCGCAAGCGGCAATGGCGATCTCGGCCATCACCCACAGCGCAAAGCTCGTCCTGGGTCCGTAGCTCTCGCGGCAAAGCTGCGCTAGGTCCCGCTCCGTGGCCACGCCCAGCTTGAGCGAGAGGCTCTGCAGCAGGATCGCCATCAGGTTCGACAGCATGATGACGAAGAGAAGGGTGTAACCGAACTGCGAGCCGCCGGCGATGTCGGTGGCCCAGTTGCCCGGATCCATGTAGCCCACGGAGATGAGGAAGCCGGGGCCGACAAAGCCGAGCAATCGGCGCCAGAAAATGGGCGAGCGGGAGATGCGCACGCTGGCATGCACCTCAGGCAGCGAGGGCTCGGTGAGCACGGTTCGAGTTACGACTTCAGTGGACATGCACCTGGGGCGTGAGGCCGAATCGGACTCTCAACAACAGTATGCCACAGGATGTTAATCATAGTTAATAGTATTTTTTATTTTTACTTACTATTAAACTTTATCTTCGCTTTATCTGCTCTTTTTAATCCCTTTAATTCCCTAGTCCTTAGCCCCTGTTGCAGGTCTCTCCGCCTTGAGCCACACCGCTTCCGCAGCCGGCCTGCCGAGGATTGAATTTCCCGTAGATAGCTCAATCAAAACGGTTTGATCGTAGTTCTGACTCACCACCCGCAGGCTTTTTCCCGGCCCGATACCGGCCCCGTGGAGGAATTCGAGCAGTTTGGGATCACGCTCCTGCAGGCTGATGACGGCGTAGCGCTTGCCCTCGGCTGCCTGGGAGAGCTGGACCTCGCCTTTGCGCTTGCGCTCGGCAGGACTCACAGGCAGCACCGCATTTCCATGCGGGCACGCCCCGCCCTCGCCCAGTTTTTCCTTCAGCTTGGCTTCAAAGGCCGGCGAAACCGCGTGCTCCAGCCGCTCCGCCTCTTCGTGAATCTCGTGCCACTCCATGCCGAAGACCTCGCTGAGCATGCGCTCGATAAGGTGATGACGCTGGGCCGTGCGATAGGCCGTCTCGCGCCCCGCCGCGGTGAGCCGCACGATTCCGTCCGCGCCCACCTTCACGAAGCCGTCGCGCTTGAGGCGCTTGAGCGCCATGGTCACGGCTGGCGCCGAGACCTCAAGCCAGTGCGCGAGCGTGGCGGGAATTACCTGTCGGCCCTCGGCCTCCGCCTCAAGGATGGCCTTCAGGTAGTTTTCCTTGGAAACGTGGATGGAGTCTTTCATGGCGGTTCTGCATTCACTCTACATGGTGGACAGAGGTTCGTGTTCCTGGACTTTTTCCTCGCGTTTGGCGGCCGCAGCGCCTACGACCCCACACGCTTGTGGAATGTGACGACCGTGCACTACTAGGGGCGTTGACCGCGCGATTCCGTAATAATCCTTTGACGAGTGCGGGTCAGGGGACCCGCACTACAGCCGGTCTGGAGACCGGCGGTACTTGCCGTTGATCGACGAGGCTCGCGCTACTTCACCCTCACCTTGGGCTCGACTGAAAGGCCGGGACGCAACTCGTGCTTCGCGTCTTCGTTCTGGAGATCGGTGAAATCGATGCGCACCGGCACGCGCTGCACCACCTTCACGTAGTTGCCTGTGGCATTCTCCGGCGGAAACAGCGACAGCACCGAACCGGTGGCGCCGCCAATCTGCTTCACGATGCCGTGGTAATCCTTGCCCGTCGCATCCACATGAATTGTTACCCGTTGCTCAGCCTGCATGTGCTTGAGCTGGGTCTCCTTGAAGTTCGCGATCACCCAAAGATCCTGGAGCGAAACCAGTGTGAGCAGATTCTGCCCCGCGGAGACGTTCTGGTCGATCTCGACGCTCTTGCGGGTGATGATGCCGTCGGCCGGCGCCACGATCTTGGTGTAGCTCAGATTGAGCTTGGCCTGATCGAGCTGTGCCTGGGCCTGTTCCACCTGCGCCTCGGCCTGTTTGGCGCGGGCACTCTGCGCTTTCACTTGTTGCGGAGCGGTTTGCGCGTACTTCTGCATCGCCTGCGCCTGTTGCTCCTTGTCGCGGGCCACCTTCACTGCGTCAGCGGCAGCCTGTTCGCTGGCAAGAGCGTCGTCCAGCGCGGCTTTGGAGGCGTCGGCCGCGTCCACGGCCGCGTCAAACTGCTGTTTGCTGATCACGTCTTTCTCGACCAGCGGCCTGTAGCGCTCCAGGTCGGCCTACGCTTTGGTGAAGTTGGCGTGGGCCTCGGCCACGCGTGCCTGCGCAGCCTCGAACTGCTTTTCCGCCTGTTGCACTGCGGCGTGCGTGCCCGATACGTCGGCGTCTGCGGAGCGCAGATTACTGCCGGTATTGATGGTGACAATGGGCACGTTCACATTGGCAGCCGCGGCGTTGGCCTGGGCGCTGGCCAGCGCAGCCTCGGCATTTTCCACCGCAACCTCGTAATCGCGCGGGTCCAGCTCGGCGATCGAGTCGCCCGCTTTCACCACCTGGTTCTCTTCCACATCCACCTTGAGCACTTGTCCGCTGATGCGCGCGCTCACCTGGATGAGATGGCCGTTCACCTGCGCGTCGTCGGTATCCTCGCTGTAAGTGGAGTGCCACCACACGCCGAGAGCAATGAGCACCACCACGATGACCGCGACAATGAGAATGCCCCTGCGGCGGGACGGCGGCGCTTCGATTTCTGTCTCTGCGGCCGATTCATTTGGTTCCGGTATTGGGGTTGGATCCGCCACTTCACTTCCCTCCTACGTATTTCCTATAGTCCAGCCCGGCGCCCAGCGCGCGCGCCAGGCTCAGCTTGGCCACGTTGTGCCGGTAAAGGCTGGCCACATATGCACTGTCGGCCTGGGCCACGGACTGTTGTGCCTGGCTCACGGCCAGGTTGTCGCTTACGCCGTTGGCGTAACGCTGCTGCGCTTCTTTGAGAGCTTCATTGGCCAGGGCCATGCTCGACTGCGCCACCTCGACTTGTTTCTGCGCCGAGGCGATATCGAGCAGAGCGTCGCGCACATCGGCTTCAATCTGCGCCTTTTCATCGCTGAGCCGCGCCTGCGCGGTATCGAGCTCGGCCTGCGCCTGCTCGGCCTGGCCGCGCAGCTCGAATTCTTTAAAGATCGGCACGCTCAGGGTCGCCGTTGCGTCCACGGTGCCGTGCGAGTGGCCCAGCGTAGCGCCGATGTCGCCGTAGTCCGCATCGGCCTCCACGGTGGGCAGACGCGCCGCCGTAACCGCTTTGCGCTGTTCGGCAGCAGCCGCAGTCACTTCCACCAGCGCGGCAAGATCTTTGCGATTCTCTTTCGCCTGCTTGATCAGCGCATCCGCGTCGAGCGCGTCGAAGGGCGCGTAGGGCGCTTTGTCCGTCAGATTAAAGCTCTGCTCGAGCGGCAGACCGATGGTGCGCGCCAACGCCAGCTTGTCTTTTTCCAGAGCGTTCTGAGCCGCAATCAACTGCTGTTCGAGCGACTGATAATCCACGCGGGCGCGCAGCTCATCCAGCAACGGAGCGGTGCCGGCCTGGTGATTGGCCACGGCCTGATCGAGCGAGACTTTCGCGGTGGCTACCTGCGCCTCGACACTGCTCACTTCGGTCTCGTCGGCCAGCACCAGCAGGTAGGCGTTGCCCACCGTGAGCACAACCAGGTCGCGCGCATCCTGGGCAGACAACTGCGCGGCGGCAAAGTTGTGCCTCGCGGCCAGATAATTGCGCAGCGATGCAACATTCACCACCGACCAGGTCATGTTGGCGCGCACATCGGTAAAGGCGAAGGGCCCGATGATCTTGGGAAAGCCCGGAATGCGCAAGCCCTCAGCGGGCAGATCGGTCTGCATCTCCGCTTCCTTGGCGTTGAAATCCACCGTGGGCAGTAGGGTTTGCAACTGGCTCAAGCGCTGGGCGCGCGCGCCTGCGGTTTGCGTGCCGCTCAAAATGATGCCCATGTTGGCCTGCAAACCACGCTCGATGGCGTCATCGAAGGAAAGATCGACGGGCTGCGCGGATGCCTGACCCTTGGGAACGCTGCCCTGAAAGCTCGCGGCCGAAGGCGGCCCGGGAGTGGGCGACGGCGGAATGGGCGCAGTTTGCGCGGCCAGTCCGCTCGACGCCGAGACCGCAACACTCAGCAAAAAGCCAGCGGCCCAGGGACGGATCCTGCTTTGGATGGAATGCTTTGGCAATTTAAACCTTACTCAAGAACAGCAGCCGCCAAAAAATGGCGTTTCCTTTACTAGATGCTTCACGGTCGCGGCGCGGTTCCTGAATCTAGTGTATCCAATCGGTGTTTCGTTTGGCTTGCGGCCCGTGCGACGCCGTGAGTTGCGGGGCGCGGGCGGTGAAAGCGTCGCACATCTTGACACCGCTCCACGGTGTGGGGAGCAGCGGAGCCTGAACGCAAAACGGCGCGGCAATCGACAGGGGTCATGGTTTCCTCACGGTCGCAAGACTATCAAATTCCGCCCAGAATTGAGTTTTTTCCTCCGTTTAACGTCCTGGCCGCCTGGCGCCTGTCATCATGGTTCCGCGGGACCACTTCCCCTTCCCCGGGGTCCGCCGAAGGTGCCAGAAGGCGCGCAAACGCGATAGACTTTTCAACACGGCTCTTGAGACGGGCGTATGGCCAGAAGTACAAAGAAAACCAAGCTTTTCAACGGCCGGGACGACTCCTGGATGCAGTTCAACCGCCGTGTGCTCGAAGAGGCTGAAGACCCGACGAACCCCCTGCTGGAGCGCGTCAAATTCCTGGCCATCACCGGCTCCAACCTCGACGAATACGTTGAAATCCGCCAGGCCGGCCTGCTACAGCGCATTGAGGACGGCTACCGCGAGCCCGGCTACGACGGCCTGCGCCCCGACGAGTCTCTCTCCATCCTTACCGCCGAAATTCACAGCTTTGTGGCCGCGCAGTACCATTGCTGGAACAAGCAACTAGCGCCGGAGTTGCGCAAGCAGGGCATCCGGCTGCTCACCTGGGACGAGCTGAGCCAGGACGCGACCGACTTTGCCCGCGGCTACTTCCAGCGCGAGGTCGATCCGCTGCTGACGCCCATCTCCATCGACCCCGCGCATCCATTTCCGCGCGTGCTTAACAAGGCGCTCTGCTTGGCCCTGCTGCTCCGCGCCAAGCGCCGCAGCTCAGGCCCGCAAGTGCTGGGCGTGGTCACAGTGCCGCGCGCCCTGCCGCGCTTTGTCCGCCTGCCCTCCAACCACGGGCACCACGACTACCTGCTGCTGCAGGACTTGATCGAACAGCATCTCGGGGGCATGTATCGCGGCTACGAGGTGCTGGCCTCCGCATCGTTCCGCGTGACGCGCAACTCCAACCTCTATTTTGAAGAAGAGGAGGCGCGCTCGCTGCTCGAGACCATCCGTGTGGAGCTGCACAATCGCCGCAAGGGCGACGCGGTGCGCCTGGAGATCGAAAGCGACGCCGATCCCGAGATTGAGGAGCGGCTGCGGGTGAACTTCGAGCTCGACGAGACCCAAGTCTTCCACGGCGAGGGTCTCTTGAATCTCTCGCGGCTCATGTTTCTCTACGGCGACATCCAGCGTCCCGACCTCAAGTTCCAGCCCTTCACGCCCAAGGCGCTCGTGCTCAGCCGCAAATCTACCGGTATTTTTGATGAGCTGCGCCACCGCGACATTCTGCTCCACCACCCCTACGATTCCTACGATCCGGTGGTCGAGTTCGTGCAGCAGGGCGCGCAGGATCCCGCCGTCGTGACCATGAAGCAGACGCTCTACCGTACCAGCCACGACTCGCCGATGTTCCAGGCGCTGACCGAAGCCGGAGCCAGCAAGGAAGCCACGGTGGTTGTCGAGCTGATGGCGCGCTTCGATGAGGCCTCGAACATCCGTTGGGCGCGCAGCATGGAGGACGCGGGCGTGCAGATCTTCCACGGCGTGGTGGGCCTGAAGACCCACTGCAAGCTGGCCATGCTCGTGCGCCACGACGAAGATGGCGTCACCCGCCGTTACTGCCATCTGGGCACCGGCAACTACAACCCCGAAACCGCGCGCTTCTACACCGACCTAAGCCTGCTCACCAGCGATCCGCAAATTGCCGAGCGGGTGCACATGGTGTTCAACTACCTCACTGCGCACGCCGAGCTCGATGACTACTCGCCGCTCCTCGTGGCCCCGCTGACAATGGCGGAAAGTTTTCTGCGCCTCATCCGCCGCGAGCAGGAACACGCGCAGGCCGGGCGCCCCGCGCACATTGTGGCCAAGATGAACGCCCTGCTCGAGCCCTCGATCATCCAGGCGCTCTACCAGGCTTCCGAGGCCGGAGTCGAGATCGACCTCATCATCCGCGGACTGTCGATCCTGCGCCCCGGCGTGAAGGGCCTGTCGGAACGCATCCGCGTGCGCTCCATTGTCGGCCGCTTCCTGGAGCACTCGCGCATCTTCCATTTCGCCAACGGCGGCAACGACGAAATCTATCTCGGCTCGGCCGACTGGATGCCGCGCAACCTGTTCGAGCGCTGCGAGGTCGCCTTCCCCGTGCGAGACCCGGCGGTGATGGCGCGCATCCATAACGAAATTTTGCCCGCCTATATGGCCGATACGGTCAAAGCGCGCATCCAGCAGCCCGATGGCGACTTTCTGCGCGCCAGCAAACTGATCAAAGACGCGCCGCCCTTTTCAGCACAGGATTTTCTCATTCGCCTGGCTGAAAGCAAGACGGATCTGGAGGCGATTCCCGCGCCAGCCGCCGACGAACCACGCGCCCCATCCGCACAAAAGGCGGCAACGGCTGCCGATTAGCGCTCCAGAATCTCGCGGAATTTACAAGATTTGTCCCCGCAGCGTAAATGCGCTCTCAGCGCCAGTCGCTCAAAACGTATGCTGCGGCACGGTTGAATCCGTCTCCATGCGGCGTTTGCATGGCAACGCCCATGGTCACCACGCGATAACCGCGCGAACGCATGCGCTGGAACGCGTCTTTGCAGGCCAGGCTCACGCCGGCTTCCACTTCACTGCCCTGCGCCAACGCGAGCGCATCGATGGCATCCAGCAGGCGCCCGAAGCGCTCGCCGCTGCGCGCCACCGCGAATTTTACATAACAGGTCTTCTCGCCGCCTTCCGATCCCGCTCCGTGCATGCACACGGCAAACGCGTCCAGCGCGCGGCGGCCTTCAATCAGGATCACCTCGCCGATCCGCTGCTCTATCACGGCGCGCATCTCGTCGCCCAGGTCCAGCCCACGCTCCAACATGTTGGTCAGCTTCGCGCATGCTTCGATGGCCTGTTCCTGTTCTTTATTCGTGAGCGACGACAGCAGCACGGGCACCTTGACGCCCTCGATGAGCGCCCACGCGGGCGGCGCCGGCGCGCGTTTCATCAGCGCCGTGAGCGAGCCGGGCCAATAGCCGAATTTCTGGTAGAGGCCCACGTGCCGGGGGCTATGCGGAAATGTGAACAAGGCGCTGTGCCGCACGCCCCAGCGGTCGAAGATCTTCATCGTGGCCGCCAGCAGTTGCTGCGCGACGCCGCGGTTCCAATACTCCGGCAAAACGGTGAGCGGCCCGAAGAATGCAAACGATCCCCATCGCGTGGCCATGTTCGATCCGACAAGTTTCCCATTCTCGCGCGCTGCCAGCAGTTTGGTGTTGCGCGCGTGCCAGCGTGGCGTAACAAAATCCCGGTCGCCCATGAAATCCATCGGGTTGGGGAGCGAGAGAAACGTGCCGAAGGCCAGGCGCAGGATGCGGCCCGCTTCCTCAAGCTCGTCTGCGCGCAGCGCGCCGACCTGAATCGATTGTTTTGTGGCCTGTTTTGTGGCCATGAAGGTTGCCTCCTCCTACGCGCAGCCGCGGTGGGGAAGGAATCCGGAGAAAAGCCGCAGACGCGCTCAGTGTAGCGCATCGCCGCCGGTTGTTCTACGGCTTCAAAAAGCCACTGCGCCTGCTCGCCGGAGGTATCGCGGCAATTTGAAGAAAATGAAGAACTGTTCTGGTGCCTTGCAGGCGCGGGGAGCGTTACAATTCGAGCCAATCCGTGTACGAGGAGGAAGTTTCCATGAAGAAGCCCTGGTTAAAAGCGGTCATCGCGGCCGCGGCTCTCGTCGTCATCTTGATCGTCATGATTCCGTTCTTCGTCAACGCCGATACCTTCCGCCCCAAGATTCAGGACGAGCTATCCAGTGCGCTGGGGCGCAAAGTCACGCTCGGCCACGTCAGCCTTTCGCTCCTCACGGGCAGTCTGGTGGCGCAGGACATCTCCATCGCCGACGATCCTGCCTTTTCCGCCACGCCTTTTCTCGAGGCCAGGGAGCTTCGAATTGGCGTTCAGCTCGGGCCATTGATCTTCCACCATTCGGTCCAGATCACAACCTTCACCGTCGATTCTCCATCGATTCAACTCATCCACTCGGCCAACGGGACATGGAACTTTTCGTCGCTGGGCAGCACCGGTTCGCAATCTGCATCCCAGCAGACGAGCGCGCCGCCCTCCCTCACGGTAAACGAGTTGAAGATCGAGAACGGTAGCGCCGCCCTCTCTTCGGTGCCCGTAGCCGGCAATCCCTTCACGTGCACAGCCGTGAACCTGACCGTCAAGCACTTGTCGTTTACCCAGTCGTTCCCGTTCGAGCTTTCTCTCAAAGTTGCCGGCGGCGGGTCGCTCAGTCTGAACGGTACGGCGGGGCCGATCGCACAAATCGATACGTCCCTCACTCCCTTCCAGGCGACACTTGAGATCAAGCATTTCGATCCCCTGGCAGCCGGCGCAGTGCAGCCCAGTGACGGCATTTCCATGCTGGCCGACCTCAACGCCCAGCTCGCCTCAAAGGACGGCAACCTGACCACGACAGGAAAGGCCACGGCCGCGCAGCTCAAACTGGCTCGCAACGGAACGCCCGCTCCCAAGCCGGTCGATGTCAGCTTCAGCCTCTCCGACAACCTCTCATCGCGCACCGGCCAGGTGAACGATCTCGCCATCCAAACCGGCTCGGTTGCGGTTCACATTGCGGGGAGTTTTCGGCATGATGGCGACGAAGCCATACTGAACCTCCATCTCTCTGCGCCCAATCTCCCTGTGGATCAGGTGGAACAACTGTTGCCTGCCGCGGGAGTGACGCTTCCGAGCGGTTCGCGCCTGAAAGGAGGCACGCTAACCGCCAATCTCGCCATCACCGGCCCAGCCAATGCCACCACAATCTCCGGGCCGATCGAGCTCGACAACAGCCAGCTAATGGGATTCGACCTGGGCTCGAAGATTCAGGGCATCAATCCCATCAGCGGGACCTCAAACGGCACCGAGATTCAGAAGTTGAGCGCGGTCGTGAATAACTCGCCGCAAGGCACGCGTTTCAGCGATATCGACGCGGAGGTTCCCAAGATCGGGAGTGCGACCGGCGAAGGCACGGTTTCTCCCTCGGAGGAGCTGAACTTTCAACTGAACGCGAAGATCGCCGCTTTGTCCGCAGTCGGCGGGGTGGTCAACAACGGCGTCGGTGCCGTCGGCGGATTGTTCGGCAAGAACTCCAAATCCGGGTCAAACAGCGGCGGCATTCCACTCACTATCACCGGAACCGCATCGAATCCGTCCATCCACGCCCAGGTGGGCAAGATGCTGAAACAAGCAGCCAACGGAATCGTGAACAACTCCACGGCGCAAAAACCGGTCAAGTCGCTGAAGGGATTGTTTGGAAAATAAGCGGAACTGGCGGAGTTAGCGGCGCTAGTATCATGTTCCTGAAGTTCGCAACATAAATGACTGGTCACCCTGAGCGAGCTTTGGTGCGTATTTGCACCAAAACAAGTCGAAGGACCTGCATTTCGGGGCTTCGACATAAGTTACGAATTTCTGGGACGCCACGCTAGCGGGGCGAGCAAACTCGCTGACTCGCAGACTCGCTCACTCTCCGCCTAAAATTGAAGCAGTGCCGCTTTCCTTCGCTCCATTTCCGGCGCAGGACCGCGCTGCCGACCGCATCGAGAACGCACATCGCACCTTCGGCCCTCCGCGAGCACTTGCCTTTTGGCATCTAGCCAGTCTCGATGCGCCCACGGTAGCCGTTGTCTGGTCGCTGGCTTTTGCATGGGTTGGCGGCGTGCACCTGCCGCCGTGGGTTCCACTCCTGCTGGCGCTTGCCACGTGGTCGGTGTATGTGTGCGACCGTCTGCTCGACGGTCTTGCCTGGCTGCGTGAGCCTGCGCAGCACGCGTTGCGCGAGCGCCACCGATTTCATTGGCGCTACCGGCGGACGCTTTTGCCAATGGCAATTGCCGCGGCTTGCGCCGCCGCGGGAATCATCCTCGCCTTCATGCCGCCCATAACCCGTGCGCGAGACTCGGTATTGGCCGCTGCGGCTCTCGCTTATTTCTCCGGCGTGCACTCGGGCCGCAACGCGTGGCAATTCCCGCTCCAGGGGCCGCGCTCCTTTCCCGGCAAGGAATTTCTTGTGGGCGTGCTGTTTACCGCGGGATGCGTGCTGCCCGCATGGCATCGGCCGCACGCTTTCGCCGCGCCGGGTTCCACGATCTGGGCCTTCTGGATTCCGGCCGTTTTCTTCGCCGCTCTGGCGTGGCTCAACTGCAGTTGCATCGCGGGGTGGGAATCAATGGATGAACCCTGGGAGGCGCGGTCTGGCAGCGCGAAGCACGTCCTCAGCGATCAGCGGCCGAAGCCTCCGGCAACTTTCTATGTAAGCGTTCTGCTCGCATGCGGAGGGTTGTTCTCTGCGGCCGTGGGCGCATCGGCACATCCGCGTCCTGCTGCGCTACTTGCCGCTGGGGCCACGAGTGCCTCGCTGCTGGCGCTGCTCGACCGCACGCGTGCTCGCTTTTCGGCGCTCGCGTTGCGCGCCGCGGCGGATTTTGTTCTGCTCACGCCGCTCGCACTTATTCCGGTCGCCGGGCTTCTCAGATGAGCGCGTCCTTCCCACTGCCCTCAACCAAAACACCTAAGGGCGGAGCACCAAAGCACGGACTGTCGAACTTCGACGGCCTTGCGCGTATCTACCGCTGGATGGAGCTTCTTACATTCGGTCCGTGGCTCCAGCGCTGCCGTTGCGCATTTCTAGGCGATCTCACCGGATGCCGGCGCGCCGCCGTCCTGGGTGACGGTGACGGCCGCTTCACGGCGCAACTGCTCCGCGTCCATCCCACGATCGAAATCGATGCGGTCGACTTGAGCGCCGCCATGTTATGCACGCTCCTGCGCCGCGCCGGGCATAACGCCGCGCGTGTCCGCGTTCATTGTGCCGACGCGCGTACGTGGCGGCCGGCGAACCCGCCCTACGACCTGGTTGTGACGCATTTCTTTCTCGATTGCCTCACCGAGGACGAGGTTCGCTCTCTCGCGGACAGATTGCGGGGCGCATTGTCGCCCGCTGGCCTCTGGGTAGTTTCAGAATTCGCAATTCCCCAAGGAGCGTTCGGCAGATGGGTAACGCGGCCCGCGGTCTGGCTCCTCTATCGGGCCTTCGGACTGCTCACCGGGCTCGCCGTCCGCAATCTGCCCGATCATGCAGCTGCCCTGCGCGCCGCAGGATACACCGTCCACAAGCGCCGCAGCTGGCTGGCCGGGTTGCTCATCGCGGAAACATGGGCAAGTTTTTTCCGTGGCTTATCTTGATTCCCTTGACGGTCTTGGATGGCTTGGAATCGAAACTTGGTAGGCACGACTGGATTCGAACCAGCGACCTCTTCCGTGTCAAAGCCTCTATTTCAACTACTTTCAATAACTTACAGGTTGCTGGAGATTGCCAAGGTACGTGGAAACACGTCGAAGACGAATATCTAGCAGGTTATTTTACAGGCGAGAACGTGGGCGGGTATCGTCCTATTCCGGAAGCCTCCGCACGGGACTCATTGCAGGCCCGGCTACGCTTCTCGTCATGCTAGCCATACTGCCCTTGCTAAGTGTCTCCCCATCCGAATCGTCTTCAGCCTCGCCGTGAGAGGCGTCCGTAGCTTCCACTTGAAAAGACATACATTGAATACAAGAGGTCAATGCCCCGAGGGAGTTCGCACTCCACCCGGGGCATCGGAAATGAAACGCTCAGAACTGGAATCGAGCCAGAAATTCGATGACTCGTCCCGCGTCGGCGCCCTGGGCATAGCCAAAATACTGGTTATTGATATTGGCGCCGTTGTTGGCATTGCCATTGGTAATGGGTGCCAGTTGCAGGATATTGAACGCGTTGTACATGTTGGCTTGCACGCGAAGGAAAGTGTGGTGTTCGCCGAAATCGTAAGCGAATTGCTTCGCCGCGCTGATATCGACATCCTGATAGCACGGTCCGCGGAAGCTGTTGCGGCCAATGCCCGGTATATAGGCGTGCGAGTTCGCCGGTGGCGTGGTGTTGAAGTACAGTGTGCCTCCTGCTGTTCCACCGCTGCCGCGATTCGGAAAGTCGCTCCCGTTCGTAAACAGACTGTCCGAACATCCGTTGACCACGCCCCCGTAGTATTGCAGGGGCCGGGTCGGGCCTACCACCCCCGAGCCGAGGACAAAGGCCGATGTGGTGAGGTTGTAGGTTACCGGCGTATAGGGGAAACCGGTGTGCCATGTATATGTCCCGTTCAGTTGCCAGCCATTCACTAGCGAACTGGCGATGGCATTGCTCAAATGCACCTTCGGCACATCCCACAAAGCGGTCGCAACCACGCGGTGTCGGGCGTCATAGTCCGCGGGCCCCCACTCGGTGCTGTTATTCGCCGGATTGGTTTGGTTGCCGTTCGAGTCCGCCAGGTCGCCGTTGGAAACCTGGTCCAGGTCCTTCGAATAGGTGTAGACAAAGCTCAAGGCAACGCCATTCCGCATGGCTCGCCTGAGCTGCGTATTCAAGGCGTTGTAGCTTTCGTTCGAATCGGTTTGCGCAAAATATGCGGCATACACCGGCGAGTTCGCATTGTTGTAAAGGAAGTTCTGGTTCACCAGGCGCGCAAAATGGTGGCCTTCGCTGCCGGCATATCCGAGCGTGGCGGTAAAGTTCCAGGGCATCTGGTACTCGGTCTCGAGGGAGTAAAGGTAGACCTGCGGCGGGCGTATGCCGGGACGCGCGCCATAGACTTCCACCTGCTGCGTTCCGCCGCCGAAGGGATTCGGAAATCCGCTGGCGTTCACGCCTGTAGCCAGCGCCGGGTTCATGGGGAAGCTGTACGGCGAATTGCTAGTGCCCGTCACATACTTGATCGCGCCCATGGCAAACGGCGTTCCGAAATCGGCCGAGTTCGTCCCGCAGCAAAGTCCGTAATTGGCAATGTTCGGGCCGTCTTCCAGCGCGTTGTTAAAGAGCGCGATGTCCAGATGGTTATAGGCCATGGCAAAGCCGCCGCGGACCACGAGCTTCTGGTTCATTTCTGCCGGCACCCATGCCAAGCCGAGCTTGGGGCTAAAGTTGGAGTATGTGCTGTTCCAGAGGTTGTTATGCGGAACCAGCTTCATGCCGCTTAGTTCGGAGCCGGTGGGGCCGAGCACAGGATAGTTGATCTCGGAATTCTTGTTGTGCAGCGGCGTGAAGTCTTCCCAGCGCAGGCCTGTGTTCACGGTCAGGTTGGGCCTCACCTGCCAGTCATGCTGCACATAGACGGCGATATCCTTGTCGCGGAAATACCGCTGCGTTTCCGCAAGGCCACCGGTATTGGGATTGGCATCGATAGCCTCATAAATCGGCGCGTCGTTGGCCATCGGCCACAGCCCCTGCATCGCGTAGACCGGGCGCGCGTCGCCTGATAGGTTGTCGTTGTCCTGCTCCCAGCGAATCTCCGCGCCCGCGCGCAGTGTGTGCGCGCCCCACGTGTGCGTCACCAGATCGCGGACTTCGTAGGTGTTTTCCGCAAAGACCGACGGGGTGGTGCTGGCCTGGGTGACTCCGTATTGCGGATCGTTTACCGGCAGGCTCTGCACGTTGATGTACGGAATGCCGAAGTCGACCACGCTTCCCGCGTCCGTAATGCCGTTGTCGAAAAAGCGCGTGCCGTTGGCGCGCAGCTCGTTGAGCCACGCGGCAGAAAAAATGTGAACGTAGATGGCGGTCGCCGCTGAGTTCAGGGGTTTGAACGGCACATCGTCGATCGGCCGTCCGCCATTGGTGGCGCTGGGGCCAAAATTATCCAGTTTGCTAAAGTACACGCTGCCGGCAACTAGATCGTTTTGCGTCACATGCCAATCGCCGCGCGCGTTGAACTGGTTGCCGTGGGTGTGGGAGGGCAACGCGATCTGCGCGTCCTCGAGATCGGGGATGCCGTCCAGGCCGCCGCCCGTATAGTCGTTGAGCAGCGGATACTTACCCAGCTGGCTTGCCCCTCCGGGGGTGGGGGAGCCAATATCAACGCCGCCGGTTACGACGGCGCAGTCCGTACCCAGGCCGGAGTTGACCCAGGACGAGCAGTTGGAGGGAAGCATGCTAACCACGCGTGGCGCCATCCCCGGAAGGTTCAGCAGCGCGGCGCTGATGCCGCCCGGGCGATCGGTCGCAATCAGAGAGCGAAACTGCTGCGTCTCCACCCACTGGTTTGCGTAGGCAGTGTTGTGCACGCTGTAGCCCGACCACGAGGCGAAATAGAACAGCTTTTCTTTCACGAGCGGGCCGCCCAAAGATGCCGCCCAGGTCCGTTGTGCGTTCACCACTTTAAGCGGCGGCCCTGCAGCCGGACCGGCGTACTTGTTGAAAGCATTGAGACCGGGCTCGTCGTACAGGAAGAATCCGCCGCCGTGCATCGCATCGGTACCGCTCTTTGTGACGACTTTGACTTGCGCGCCGCTGTTTCGGCCGTCGGAGGCGTCATACGAGGTGGAAATCACGGTCATCTGTCCCACCGCCTCTTCGTTCGGCGTCACCACGGCGCTGCCGCCGTGCGAAAGAGAGTTCACGCTGACCCCGTCGATCATGAAGTTGTTATCGGCCTGCCGCTGTCCATCAGCCACAATCTGCACCTGGTTCTCGGTCTGGAAGATACCGGAGTTGGATCCGCCGGGGCCGGCGCCATTGGGCAGAAAAACCGCGTTGCCGTTGCCCGCCCGCGCGCCATCGCCGGTGATCCCCGGCGCAGTGCGCAGCAGTTCGTAAGGATCCGCGCCATTCGTCGGCAGCCGCTCAATCTCGGCGCTGTTAATGGTAGTACCGATGCTGGCATCAGACGTTTGCAGCGCCGGAGTCAGATCCGCGTTCACCGTGACTGACTGAGCCTGCGCGCTGCCGGTTTCCAAATTCACATTAAGGCTGCGCGGCGTCTCGGCGGCCAGCTCGACATCCGTCGTGTTGTTCGTCTTGAAGTTGGAAGCAGCCACCACCAACGAATAGTCTCCGGGAGGCAACTCGCTGAAGCTGTAAAAACCGGTGTCGTTGGTTGTCACCGTTTCTGTCACTTGGGTTGCATTGTTGGTGAGCTTGACCGTTGCGCCCTTAATCACCGCGCCGGAGGGGTCCAACACCGTACCTGAAAGGCTGGCGCCAAACTGCGCATGGGCCGCGGGCAGCAAAAGACCCGCCAGCGTCGCAAGCAGCAGCGCTAACCGCAGGCGGGACCAGGTGAAACTCATGCGCGAGTGAAGCTGCGGGGTTTTCGTCGAGGGTGAGCGAAGGATTCCTGATGCGGTGATGATTTGCATTCTGACTCTCCTTTAGCGCGTGCGAGGCCGCCTCTGAGGGCGGCCCCGTAGTTGAAGTTGGTAGAGCGTATTTCAAAAATTGGTCTTGTCGTAGGCACTACTGGGGAACCTGACCACTGAATGGGTCGCGTGCCGAAAAATACAGGAAAACTCGGGGCTTGAGCCCTGAGGGATGACCACCGGAATCAATACAGCCATTTTTGAGACACGCTGCAGCTGCAAGAGGAGCAGCTGCAACAAGGCAATCCGTTGTTTGTCCCTGAACAACCGATTGCGCTCCTTTGCGCAACCGATTGTGCAATCACTAGAACATGTACCACCCGGAAAATAGAACTGTCAAGAGGATTCTTCCCTGCCGGGTTGCTTGCACCGGACATCCTGCGCACTTTCCTGCGCCAGCCACTTAGACTTCGATTTCTTGCAAAATGGTTGCCTACACGTCAGGAATTCACCCGCAAACAGGCGCGATGAACCGCTTTGCCGAGATTCGTTAATCTCCGGTTGCGCGGGTTGCGGCCGGCGCTGTGGACTTGCGCACGACCAGCTTGGGATACACCGTGATGACGGTGGGGTGGGGATGCGGGATCTGGTCGCTAATGAGTCCCAGCAGTGTGCTTGCCGCCGCCTGGCCCATATCCCGCAAGGGCTGACGAATCGTGGTTAGGGGAGGATTATAGGTGGAGGCAGCCAACACGTCATCGAAGCCAACCACTGAAACGTCTTTGGGAACGCGCAAACCTGCCTCGCGCAGGGCCAGAATCGTTCCCATCGCGGTCACGTCGTTGAAGGCGAAGAGCGCACTGAAGGGCCGCCTTGCCTGAAGCAACTGCCGGGTCACCTCGGTGCCTGGCCCAGGCCCCGGCTCCGTACCCTGGAGCTGCGCCACGAGCTCCGGATGAATGGTGATATCGAGAGCCTTTGCCGCTGCAACGATCGCGTGCCAGCGCCGATTGGTATCGGAACTGAAGGCCTGCCCCTTGATGAAAGCAATCTCACTGTGACCCAGCTCCTGCAGATGGGAAAGTGCCAGGAGCGCGGCTTGGCCGTGGTCGAGCTCGATATTGATGAGTCCTTCGCGGTGCTGGTGACCGGAAACGGAAACCAGGGGAACGGGCAGATCCTCTTCAATGGGGGTATCGACGGCAACAATCCCCTCCACCGAGCGCGCCAGCAGCATGCGCGGATAGCCCTTCAATAGATCGGGGCGGTGCCTGTGGCTCACCACAAAGTAGAAGAAGCCGCCCTTCAGCAGTTCGTCTTCGATGCCACCGAGCACGGCGGT
Organism: Occallatibacter sp.; assembly: GCA_050015795.1. Taxonomy (GTDB): domain Bacteria; phylum Acidobacteriota; class Terriglobia; order Terriglobales; family Acidobacteriaceae; genus Telmatobacter. Next base: position 18,861 of record JBEKAS010000033.1, read on the forward strand.
GGAATAGCCCTCGCTGATCTCCGGCACGATCACGCCGACCGTGTAGCTGCGCTTATTGCGCAAACTCCGGGCCACGGTGTTAGCCGTGTACCCATGGAGCGCTGCGGCTTGCAGAACGCGCTGCTGTGTCTCCCGGGCGATGCGGTACTTGTCCGCCTCTCCGTTGACAATGCGGGAGACCGTCGACTGCGAGAGCTCGAGACGGCTTGAGAGCTCTTTCAGGGTGATCGGCTTGAGCGGCTTCTGCGTCATGATGTTGTTAAACCGTTACCTCTAGCTCTCGCTCTTGAAGCCCACCAACTGCATGGCGCGCACACACTCGGGGTTGCGCATGAAAGTCGTCCACACAAATCCGCTGCGAAGATTTTCCGCCATCACAACTGAAATTCCCTGGTCGATTCCCAGCACATCCGGATCGTACCAGTTCGCCGCCGGATGGAAGGCGTCAACAAATCCGTAGCGGCCCCAGGCCCGGCCGCCCCACTTTGCGCGCATGGAGCGTAACACGGCGATGCAATCCGCGGGCAGGAATGGCAGCGAGCCGGCTGCGGCACAGGGAACCACCGTGCCATCGAGTGGCCCCTTCGGCGGCGGCCCTCCCCAAGCGCGGTATCCGTGTGCAGAATCCGATGCCGAAACGCCCCAGTAGTCTTCGTCGTACCACTCCGGGTGGGAAAGACAGAACGCCTTGTGCGCACGGGTGGCGATCACCGAGTTTTCGAAATAGTTGGTATACGCGTCGCGTTTGTGGCGAAAGTCATACCACGCTTGCGAATACTGGTGCGTGAACAGCGGATCGTTTCCGCTGATATATTTGTAGCCCTCAAACCGGATCACCGGGCGCGAAAAATTGTTCCAGGTTTTCGGCGGGACCGGATGCGATGGCGACCCGATGGCGAGCAAATAGATCATCATCAGTTCGCAGTAATGGTTCCAGCGCGCTGTACCGAAGCCGGACACGGGCCTCCACGCCATTGCGAAGGTATCGCCGCCGTTCAGCATCCACGGCCAATCGACGCGCTCGTAGATTTGTTGTGCCAGAGACTTGATTCGGGCATCGCCGAAATGCTCCCGCGCGGTAAGAACGCCGCACAGCAGCAGCGCCGTATCAATCGACGACAGCTCCGTACGGCCAATCCGCGCGCCGGTTTCGATGTCAGTGAAGTGATAGAAGAACCCGTGCACCTCAGGCAGCTTGTTCAAGTGCCAATCCAGCGTGGTCCGCACACGCTCCACAATCTGCGCATGCGGAAAGTAGCCGCGCTTGTCGGCAATCGAAAGCGCAGTGAGTCCAAACCCTGTCGCTGCGATGCTTGCCACTCGCTGCGGATCGCGCGCGCCATTGAGATCGTAGCGCGCCTTGTCCAGCACCTGCCCGGTGTTCGGACTGCCTTGCTCCCAGAAGAACAGACAGCCACTCTTTTCCAAATCGTCCAGCAGCCCCTCGTCCTCGCGGGAGAGCTTGTTGAGCTCTTTACCCACTGCGTATCCGACGGGCAAGGCGCTGCCTGCGGCCATTGCAGCCAACGCGCGGAGAACCTGGCGGCGGCTGGCCGCCGGCAATAAATCAAATTTCATGGTCGAACTCCCAATCTCTCCTTTTTGACGCTTGGTTTATCGAATCTCCACGACCGCAAGCCCCATGGGCGGAAGTGTGAGCATGAGCCGATGGTGTTCGATCGCACGCACTTCCGGCGGTCCTGTCTCGGAGGCTTTGCGCAACGCGTCGATCTGCGTCTGCGTTGGGTTCTTCGGACTCCCCATCTTCTTCCAGGCGTCCAGCGTATCGCCATGGGAGCTGTCGACACGTCGAATGGATGCGTGCGCGTTATCGCCGATGCCCTTCAGATCGATGGCGATGGTTTTGCCTTTGCCGTTCGCCCCGGGTTCAACCAGATTCCAAGCCGCGATCACCAGGGTTCCATCGCTGCGGCGCGTCACCAGCACATCCCCTTGAGCTTCGGGCAGCCGTTCTTCACCGAGCTCGTGAAGCAACTCGAAGACATCGAACGCCGGCTTGGGAATTCCGTCTTCCGCCACCAGCCCAAATCCCCCGTAGAACGGCGTCTTCACCACGCCCTGTTCCTCAAAGACATCGGAGAAGGTCCAATACGACATCATGTCCACCATCCCGTCGCATTGGCTGATGGTCTGCGCCATCCACGGCCCCATATAAATCGAGTCGGTGAGCTCCTGCTCATTCATATAGGTCGCGTTGAACTCGCTCCAGATGAGCGGTATCTTCGGCCGGGCGGAATGTTCGATCTCCTCGTGGACTTTCTTTACCGCCAGGCAAACCATCTGGTGCGGCGCTACAGGCCGGTCGTCGTGGAACACGTCTTCCGTCCTGTCGTTGCCGTAGACGTGCGTGGAGACGAAGTCCAGCGGCACCTGGTTCTGTGTGGCGTGCGCAATCAAGTCACCAACCCATGCTGCTTGCGCGGTCGCCGGTCCCCCTACGCGAATTCGCGCATTCACCGCCTTGATGGCGCGTGCGGAGTGATCGTAGAGTTCGAAATAGGTGGCTTGCTTCGGTGTTCCCCGCCAAAAATCGATGTTCGGTTCGTTCCATACCTCGAAGTACCACTGCGAAACTTCGTCAATCCCGTAGCGCTCCACAAGATGTTGCGCAAACGCAGTGATCAAAGCTTCCCATTTCGCGTAGTCCTTCGGCGGAGAAACAACCGGTTTGTACCAGAACGCATGATAATCCAGCTCGGCCGCCAGCGCCTTGGGCATGAAGCTGATCTCCACAAAAGGCCGCACTCCATTGGCCAGCAACCCGTCGTATATCTGATCGACATAGGACCAGTTGTAAAGCGGGTTGCCCTGCTTGTCCTCGCCGTAGACGCCGTTCTCATCGTGGATGATCGCGTGAAAGCGCACGTATTCGAAGCCGGTGATCTTCTTTACGCGCCGTAGATCGTCGCGGTAGCTCTCTCGCAAGGTGAGATTAGCGCGCCCTGAGCCGAACATCTGCTCCCAGTAATGCGGAAAGGGCGTAGCGGAAGCGTGTACGTCGATGGTAATCTGCTCCTCTGCTGCTCCCATTCCTGTCCGCGGCTCGGAGGCCTGGAGTGCGTATATCGGAGCACATAAGGCTGCAACGGTGATTCCTGATACCAGAGCCGAACAGATACGAAGCATTGCTCTCTCCCAAAAGCGGTGCAAAAGGAAAACAGGCAACACCAAACGACTGCCATGCGATGAACTTCGTTGACTAGATTGCCTGGCGCAATCGATTGTGCTACCGGTAAGAAAACTACCACCCGGCTGCCAGAAACGTCAAATAGCTCGCCAGAAAACCTCGCCGACGCGGCTCTTCGATCGGTAGCTTGAAGCTCAAGAAGGGGCAGCGATTCGGCTTCCGCAACTTCCGGCACGGATTGGCTAGTTGGCTCGTCAATCAGGGAACGGACGTAAAGACGGTTCAAGGGCTCCTACGTCACGCCAACGTCTCGACCACTCTCGGGCTGTATGCTCACCGGGTAAATTCGTCGATGGTGGCCGCGCAGGACTCGATGATGCGGGCGTTGCAGCCCGGATCGCGGACCGTTCAATAGGTTATAGAGGGGGCGAAAACGGATACAGGTGAGGTTTTACAGGTGAGAATCGAACAGCCTTCCATGGAAAGTTTGCGTAAGTTATTGAAAATAAATGGTAGGCACGACTGGATTCGAACCAGCGACCTCTTCCGTGTCAAGGTGTACTGCAATCTGTAAATAACAGACGGCACAGCACTTACCAGTTGGCAGAGTCGGCAAAAACGGCACAATTGGCGCTATTTGCTGCCAAAATGCTGCCAAATTTACCCGAGCGGGCCAACGGGCTGATCGTGTGGGACCAGCCCGGCAACTTTCAAAGTTTCGTTCAATCTCGCACCTCGGCAAGGGACAGGCACAGAACGGGAGACCAGCTCGACAGGGCTGGGAACAGAAGCCGCCAAGTCTCCGAACTGCGAGTCCGTGACGCTGCATCGGCACGCAAAACCTTGCTCCTTGAATTCATTCGATCTGGACAGTTTCAACAAAGTCCTATATATTGGACCATATAAGCCCATAAGGCTTTATGTATGGAGCCTTATAAATGAGATCGAATGTGTCAGATGTTCTGCCCCCCGCCGTCAAGCGGTCGCTGACCAAATTCGGCAGCGACCTAGCAACCGCCCGGCGAAAGCGTGGGCT
>JBEKAS010000034.1:0-23553 GCA_050015795.1 Occallatibacter sp.
GCGCCGGGACCGAATCGTTTTCAGAACAGTTCCCATGTCAACCTTCAATCGCCCGGCGAACATTGCCTTTGGCCCGGCGCAGGCGTCGCGCGGATTCGGCTTTGCCCGCACCCGCCTTCAACATCACCAGCGCCAGCGGAACGCTTCTGTCGGCTTCTTCAAGTGTTGCCGCGGCCTGCGCCCGATCCACAGTTGCCAGTTCTTCCAGGATCATGATGCCGCGCTCCACCAGCTTCTTGTTGGTCAGGTGCAGATTCACCATCAGGTTGCTGTATACGTACCCCAGTCGCGCCATGGCCCCGGTCGTCAGCATGTTGCAAATCAGCTTTTCCGCGGTCCCGGCCTTCAGCCGCGACGAGCCCGCAAGCACTTCCGGGCCGACCTCGACCTCAATGCGCAGGTCGGCCACCTTGCCCAGCGCGGAATTGCGATTGCATGCGATCGCTACCGTCGCCGCGCCTTTGTCCCGCGCATGTTCGAGCGCGCTGATGGTATACGGCGTGTTCCCGCTGGCCGCGATCCCCACCACCACGTCATGCACGCCCGGTCTTCGCGCCGCAATGTCCCGGCGACCCAACTCCGCGGAGTCCTCGCTGGCCTCCGCGGCCTTCATCAGAGCGCTCTCGCCGCCGGCAATCACAAATTGCACTTTCTTTGCGCTCACGCCGAAGGTCGGCGGACACTCCGATGCATCCAACGCGCCGATGCGGCCGCTCGTGCCGCTGCCCACGTAAATCAGCCGCCCGCCCTCAGCCAGGCGATGCGCCACCAGTTCCACCGCCCTGGCGATCTCCGGCAACACCTTGCGAATGGCGCGAGGAACCCTCGCGTCTTCCCGGTTCATTGCGGTCACCATCGCAAGAGCGCTCATCCGATCCAGATTCTCGGTTGCCGGATTGCGACGCTCCGTCGTCAACTTAGGCACTTGCATTTCCAATCCCTTTTTGCCCCAAGGCCGGGCTCGCGGCATAACCCACGGCGAAAGTCGCCACGCTGCCCAGCACCACATACCACGTAAACGCCACGCTGGTGAAGAGCCAGAGGTAGAGGTTCAACGCCAAACCGCAGATCATGCCCATCATGGCCCCGCGCTCCGAGGCCCTGCGCGTGAGCACGCCTAACAAAAACACGCCCAGCATTCCTCCATAGGCGATCGAAGCGATCGTCAATCCCACCTCGATCACCTTGCCGCCATGCCTCGCCAACAGCGCCAACCCGAAAAGCACCAGCGCCCACACCACCATCGCCGCCCGCGACAGCCAGATGCGGCGGATTTCCGGCGAAAGCGGACGAAGGCGTATGTAGAAATCGACCATGGACGTGGAAGAGAGCGAATTGAGCGCCGCGCTCAGGTTCGACATGGCCGCCGCCAGGATGGCGGCAATCAGCAACCCGCTTACGCCATGCGGCATATGGCTCACGATAAAAACCGGAAAGATCGTATCCGTTCGCGTGAACGCGGCCGGCGGCGGAAGAATGCGATAAAACACGTACAGCATCGCCCCAATCATTAGAAAGAGCGAGAACTGGAAGAAAATCACGACCCCGCTCGAGAGCAGCGCGATCTTCGCATGCCGCTCGCTGCGCGCCGCCAGCAGCCTCTGCACAATCAGCTGATCGGTTCCGTGGCTGGCCGTGGTCAAAAAGGCTCCGCCAATCACTCCCGACCACAAGGTGTATTTGGTGGTCCAGTCGAATGTGAAATCGAACACCCGGAATTTGCCTGCCTGGCCCGCGACCTCGCGCACCGTCGCCCACCCGCCGGGCACAAGATGCAGGATGGTCACAAGACCCACGATGGTTCCGGCAACATATACCGTTTGCTGCATCACATCCGTCCAGATCGCCGCCTTCAGGCCGCCCTTCAACGTGTAGAGAAGCGTCAGCACGGTTACGATGGCGATCGCCACCAGGTCGCGCTCAATATCGCTCACGCCCGTCAGCAGGCCGCCCAGCGCCACACGCACCACGATGGCCACCGCAAACACGCGCACGCCTTCGGCGGCTGCCCGCGTGACCAGAAAGACTCCGGCTGTCAACGTGCGCAGCTGTTGTCCGAAGCGCCGTTCGATCAATTGATAAGCAGTGACCAGCTCGCCGCGAAAGTATTGCGGGATGAGCACAAAACTCACCACGACGCGGCCGATCAGGTAGCCCATCACCAGTTGCAGAAAGCTGAAGTCCTTGTCGTACGCCAGGCCGGGCACGCTGATCACCGTCAGCGTACTGGTCTCCGCGGCCACAATGGAGAGCGAAATCGCCCACCACGGAATCGCGTTGTCTGCGAGGAAATATCCTTTCAGCGTCTGCTGCCCGCTTCGGAAGCGCAAGCCAAAGAGCGTCACGCCGGCCAGATAGCAACCGATGACCACCAGATCCAGCGTGTTCAATCCCATCGCGGCATTCCTGCTTCGGCAGCACGGCCAGAACGTTCAGTCTTGCATTGGAGCAGAGCCGGGCCCGCCTGTTCCTCTTTTGAAGGAACAAGGCGGGCCGAGCCGGTTTTTCTCATTCAAGTTAGAAGGTGAACTTGCCGGCAAATTGCATGATGCGTGCGTCGCGATAGCCGGTGACTTCGCCAAAGGTCGATGCGGAGCCTGCGGCCGTGGAGATTGTCTGCACGTTCGTGTGGTTGGCCGCGTTCAGCGCCTCCATGCGGAACTGGAAGCTCAACCGCTCCCAGATGCGGAAGTTGCGGTAGATGCCAAGGTCGAGGCGCTGGAAGCCCGGCCCCTGGATGGTGCCGCGCTTCTCCGTGGCCGGGACCGCGCTGCTCGCACTCGGAGCCGCAAAGGCGCCCGTGTAGAACCACAGCTGGTGGTAGCCCTTGTTGTGGATCTTGACGCCATTCCCCGCCTGCGGATTGCCAATCATGTTCACCCTGAGTCCCGCGCTGGTGGCGCCGAGAACGCCGACGCCGGCGTTGTCAGTGATGTAGCCAGTGCTGGTGCGGTTGTTGTACACACTCGTCGTCCCGGTCGGCAAATTGTAGGAGGGCGAGTAACCGGCGCTCGCCGTTGCCGTCAGAGGCAGCCCGGAGTCAACCGCGTAGATGCCGGAGAGCTCCCAGCCGCCCAGCAGCCTTCCAGTCAGGTTCTTCTGCTCGCGGAACCATGGCTCTTCAAGCACCCAGTCGAGGTTAAGCACTTGGTTGCGGTCAACCGCGGCCCGGCCGTAATCGCCGTTGACGTTGAAGATGTTCTGGACAAACGTGGAGTAATCGTTCTGGGCATTCGTCAGGTCGCGCGACCAGGTGTAGTTCGCGTCGACGAAGGTCTTGCCCTTGAAGCGCTTGGTCACCTTCGCCTGCAGCGAGTTGTAATTCGAATTGAAGATGGTGCGCAGAGTGTCGATGGGGTTGTATCCGAGATAGGGCCTGATCTGGTTCAGCACGCGGTCGCAGGTGGTACTGAAAAAGGACTGCGAACCGGTGTCGGGATCGATGCAGGCGCTGCCCGAGTTCGACGGCTGCACCACGCCGACCCACGCGCCGGGAGCGGGTTGGTTCAGTTCCTCGCCGCCGAGCAGGTGAGTGCCGTGATCGCCAAAGTAACCCACGTCGAACATGAACGAAGGAGAAAGTATCTGCTGGACGTCGAGGGAGAACTGCTGCACATACGGTGTCTGGAAATTGAGCGGAAGGGCCTGAATCCTCCCCGGAGTTGTCGAAAGCGCGGTCAGGCTGCCGCCCGTCGCGCTGTCCATCAACGTTTGGCCGACCGTGTAGGTAGCTACGGCCGGAGGATTATCGAACACCGTCGTCTCGTAATAGCTCACTTCCGCGTCGTCGAAGGACCAGCCATAGCCGCCGCGTACCACGGTCTGGCCGTTACCGAACAGGTCCAAGGCAAAGCCGATGCGCGGAGCAAAGTTGGTCTTCTGCGCGGTGCCCACTTTATTCCCGTAGGGCGAGCCCTGGTTGTTGTTCGCCGACGCTGCGCCGTTGAAGATCATGCCGTTGATGTAATTGATGCTGTTGAAGTCGGCATTCGGATTGGGCGATGTGGACAGGCCGGCATTGCTGCCCGCCTGGTTGCAGGTTGTGGTGAAGCACATCAGGCCGGTCGTTGCAATGGTCGGCGCCTTTGATGCCGAGTATGTGGACGGACTGAAGTTGCTCAACAAGTAGTTCGCATCCCAGGGCTGGCCGTAGTAGCCATAGCGTACGCCCAGATTCAGCGTGAGGCGCGGAATCACTTTCCAGTTGTCCTGAGCGAAGCCCTCGTACAGAGAGAACTTCATGTCGGTGACCGGGTCCTTCGAGAGCTGGCTGAATCCGCCATTCGCATTGCCCGTAAGGAAGTTGGCGATGGCCTGCGACTCTTGCGTGCCGGAGTCGCTGCTGGCAGGGGCGGTAATACATGGAGGGGGAACTGAGCTCGAGCAGTAGAATTGTGCGTCGTTATTGAAGGTGAAGGCGCCCTGCGTGCCGGTGGTGTTGTTCTCAAGCTTCTGGTAGTGGTTGTACGAGAAGCCGAAGATCAGCGTGTGCGTGTGCAGGGTCTTAGTGATATCGCCGTAAGCCTGATGGTCGGTGCCGTGGTCGGTGTAGGCCACACTGCCGTTCAGCGTGGTCATGCCGCTGATCCCAAGGTTCGGGATCAGTCCCACGGTGTCCGGATAGGGGAGCGTCGGCTTCACGTCAGGCGACTGCGCCGAACTCAGGAATCCGGCCGGCGTGCTGACGATATTGCCGTTGGAGAATGAATAACCCACGTTCAGCAGCATCGTCGGACTGAATACGTACGTCCCGTGAGCCAGGTGCTGGGTGCCGGGATTGACCACCGTCGTCGTGTTGGCGCCGGGGATGTACACCGTCGTGAACTGGCCCTGGGGCAGAGTCTCGGGGAACGTATCGTGCATGTAGCGGTAGAAGACGCTTAGCTTCTGGCCGAACTGCTGGTCGATGCGCACCAACGAGTCCAGGTTGTTGAAGATGTCCTTGAAGTTGGTGAAGATGGTGTGCGGATCGAACCCGTGCGCAATGTCGTAACTGGGATTCGGAACCGGAACGTTTGCGTACACGTCCTTCAGGTATGCCTGCGCCGTGGGGCTGAAGGTCGTCACCTTCGTGCCCGTGCCGGTGCAGCTATTCACCTGCGTCGTGGTATTCGTCGTAGCGCCCGTGCAAACGGTGACGGGAGCCTGGGTCCAGGTATTGCTGACGTACTGGTAGGACTGCGTGAAGTCACCTGTGCGTTCCGACGCCAAGGGCACGGTGGCCGTGGCTTGCGCCAGCACATTGACGATGCGCTGCCACTCCTCGGAGACAAAGAAGAAGGTCTTGTTGTGGCCGTCGTAGATCTTGGGAAGGATCACCGGCGCGCCCACCGAAAAGCCGAACACGTTGTAGCGGTAGGGCGGAATGTGCGACCCGAGAAAGTCGTTGGCGTATCCGTTGGCATCGAAATAGTCATTGCGGAGGTACTCGTAGGCACTGCCGTGAAGGTCATTCGTGCCCGACTTGGTCACGACGTCGATCTGCCCTGAAGCGTTGCGGCCAAACGCTGCGCTGTACTGGCCACGAAGGGTCTTGAACTCGGCGATGGCGTCGGGGCTCGGATAGTTATAGAGCGTCAGGTTGGCGCCGCGATCCAGATTGTCGGCGCCGTCCAGCGTCCAGCCGTTCGAGGTGGTGCGGCCGCCGTTTACTGAGAACGCCACCGTGCTCGAAGATCCGCTCAGGCCCGCAGGGCCGCGGGTCAGGTCGTCCGTTGCACCGCTGAAGGCCACACCGGGCTGCAGGTTGATCAGGGTCTCATAGTTGCGCGTGATCAACGGCATTTCGTTCATCTGCGTGCTGTTGATCAGGCCGGCGGAGGTAGCGTCCTCCAGATCGACTTGGGCCGAGCCGGCAGTCACAGTCACAATTTCGTTGGCGCCGCCGGGCGTGAGCACCTGATTGACCGTCAGAGCGTCCGCCGCGTGCAGCACCAGGCCGGTCACGACCTCCGTCTTGAAGTTGGAACTCGTAATGGTCACCTTGTAGGTGCCCAGCGGCAGCGATTCTTCCGTGAAGAAGCCCGCCGCGTTGGTCTTGGTAACGCGAATGTCTTCGCCGCGATCCGTGTTGGTGATGGTTACGGTGGCGCCCGTAATCACGGCGCCCGTCGCGTCGGTCACTGTTCCACTAATGCTGCCGGAAACGTTGCTCTGCGCGGTTGCGTAACTGACGGTAAACACCAGCCCTATTGCGGTCAACAGGGCAAAAATACACTTTACAAATTTGTTCGACATAGCAGTTCATTGCCTCCTGAAGTTTTCTTGTTCTGCTGATGAAGGGATTCCCTGTGCCATTACCCCACATCAGCCTCGCTGGTTGAGAGGTACAGAATGGAAACGCCGCTCCGGCACACGATCGAAAACCATGCCGGCGAGGCTTGCGTTGAGCGAAACAGGGGAGCCTTGTTCAGTGATAAGGAATTGCCTCTTCTGGCGATGCGAGAGGTCTTTCTGTGCCATCCTGATTCGGCGTCGAAAAGGCAATATGCCTTCAACCGCCAAAACCGGAGCGTCAATCGTGTCAGCGCCTACCCCGAGGGCTGGCCCCAGGAGTCGCAGAGGACTCCTGAAACCTCAGTCTGGGAGGAGGACACGGTTCTGCGGAAAAGGCATCCGAACGTACATTACATGCCACCCGCGCTCGAAAATTGAACCACCAGTCAGGTCATATAGATGACTGGATGTATGAAAAACTAGCTTGGCTCAAATGAAATGTCAATGAAAATTATCTAACGAATGCACTTTCCGGTGGGTTTCTTCGCGAAAAGGCGGTCTCTGGGTGGGGTTCGGCCGACTCGCTGAATTGCTGACTCGCTAATGGATACTCAATGCGTCATGCGCTCCTTGCGGATCAGCCACATCACAGGCAACCCGCTCAGAATCAATGCAGTACCGATCAACGAGCCCTTCATATTTCCGGCATAACTCGCCACCAGCACCACGGCGGCGGACCCCCCGAAGATCGCCGGCAGCACGGGATAGCCCCAAACCCGGTAGGGCCGTATTGCGTCCGGCAATTTGCGGCGGTACACAAACACCGTGCTGGCTGCCAGCGCATAAAATAGCCATTCGGCGAACACGGTCAGATCCAGGAGTTTCTCAAAATGGCCCCAAAAACATGAGCAGGACTGTTGACACCAGCGAAGTTGAAGGCGAGCGAAAATGCGGATGGACGCGCCCAAACCGGCGGAAAAACAGCCCATCGAGACTGGCGGCATAAGGCACGCGCGCACCCGACATCACCGTTCCATTCAAGGCCGCCAGGATGCTGAGAGCCATGGCCGCTGCCACGATTCCTGCCCCGTGCGTCCCTGCCACCATCCTGAGCGCCGCCACGGCCGGCCATTCTGAGGCGGCAATCGCCTGGGCCGGCAGAACGTATTGAATGGCCGCGTTGGTGGCCATATAGAGCACCGCAACCCCCAGCAGGCCTCCGATCAACGCCAGCGGAAGATTGCGCCCGGGACGGCGCACTTCTCCTGGCACCATGGTCAGATCGCTCCAGCCGTCATAGGCCCACAGTGTGGCAATCAGCGCCAGCATAAAACCGTTCCAGCCACCCGGCCAGTCGTCCGACTGAGTTGATTGTCCCCATGCGACTTCTTGGCAAAAGGAGGCCGGGATATAAGCTATCAGTCGTGAGCTGCAAGCGGCAGGTGCAATTGAGTGAAGGGGCAGAAGCGATCTTCGTAAGAGGAAATCAAGATGCTTGATACGGTTCGTTGTGTTGTACCAGCGGGCGATATTTGTGGCGAGGGTGCGGTCTGGCACCCTGGACAGAATTCTTTGTACTGGATCGACATCAATCGGCTTCTTGTCCATCGGTATGATGCAAGCAACCGGGATACATATGCACGCGAATTATTGAAATTAGAAAAGGTCAGTCAATTTTGACTTTGAGATTTTGCTTCATTAAGCTTCTCTGTTCTGATATGTCGGTATAGGAGCAAGGCACATATGCTATTCAATTTGATTTATCGCGATCTAGTTATGAGAGCCTCTTCTGTTCGCGCATCCTATCTCTTCGCTCTGGCGATGCTGCTCGCGGTCCCTGGCTGGATACCGGCGCGCGGTCAGGAGCAATCGGGTTCCAACTCGCAACTCGTCTCAAAGGAAGTGAATGAGCGGGTTGAGGCGCTCCTGAAGCAGATGACACTCGATGAAAAGATCGGGCAGCTGGTACAGTTCTCAGCCGGCTTCGCTACTGGACCGGGAAGTCCCAACCTGAAGTACGACGAGATGGTGGCGTATGGCCAGGTGGGATCGTTGGAAAATGTGGTGGGGGCGGAGGCGACCAATCACTACCAGCACCTAGCGGTGGAGAAGACGCGGCTACACATACCGCTGGTCTTGGGACTGGACGTGATCCACGGGCATCGGACCACTTTCCCCATTCCGCTGGCCATCGCGGCGAGCTGGGATCCGAAGGCGGCGGAGATTGTGGCGCACACGGGCGCAGAGGAGGCGCGCGCGGACGGGATCAACTTGGTTTTCTCGCCGATGGTGGACATTGCGCGCGATCCGCGGTGGGGACGCATTGTGGAGTCGAACGGCGAGGATCCGTATCTTGGATCGGCGATGACGCGCGCCTGGGTGCAGGGCTACCAGCAGGGCGATCTCTCCAAGCCAGACTCGGTTGCCGCATGTGTCAAGCATTTTGCTGCCTATGGAGCGGCCATTGCCGGGCGCGAATACAACGCCACGGACATGAGCGAAATCACGCTGCGGCAGGTGTATCTGGAGCCGTACCACGCCGCGGTAGAGGCCGGTGTCGCCGTGGTGATGAGCTCATTCAATTCCATCAACGGCATTCCCGCCAGCGCGGATCCTTTCACGCTGACGCAGATTCTGCGCAAGGAGTGGGGCTTTGACGGCTTCGTGGACGCCGACTGGGCAGCAGTAGCCGAGCTGCTGAATCATGGCATCGGCACGGATGGCGCTACGGTGGCGCGCAAGGCGCTGGAGGCCGGCCTGGACGTGGACAATGCGGACGACCTCTACGCAACAACGCTCGCCGCGCAGGTGCGCTCGGGCAAGATTCCCGAGAGCGTGGTGGACGAGGCGGTACGCCGCGTTCTACGTGTGAAGTTTGCGCTGGGTTTGTTTGAGCACCCTTACACGCCGGTAACCCCGCCGTACCAGGTAACGGCTGAGAAGCGCGAGTTGGCGCGCAAGGTTGCGGATGAAACCATGGTTCTGCTGAAGAACGATCCGGTGGAAGGCATGGGAACGCTGCTGCCGCTGACCTCCAAGGCAAAGAAAGTGGCGCTGATCGGGCCGATGGCCGACAACCCGGTCGAGATGATGGGCGCATGGTCATGGCAGGGCAATCCCAAGGACGTGATCACGCTCAGGGCGGAACTGGAGAAGCGGCTGGGCGACCGCCTGCTCTATGCGAGAGGCTGCGAATTGCTCTCCGGCGAGGATGCGAACGTAATGACGAGCATCGTGACCCACATTCCGCTGGCTGAAGCGAGACAGATTCCCATCCCGGACGATGCCAGGACAATCGCCGAGGCGGTGGCGACGGCAAATCAGGCGGACATCGCCATTGTGGCTCTGGGAGAACCGACCCTTGAGATGGAAGGCGAAGCCTCAAGCCGCGTTCATCTGGGCTTTACAGGTTCACAGGAGAAGCTGCTGGAGGCGGTTGCGGCCGCGGGCAAGCCGGTCATCCTGGTGGTGCTGGCTGGGCGGCCTCTGGTGCTGAAGTGGGCAGCCGCCCACGTGCCGGCCATCTTAGAGGCGTGGAGCCCCGGCATCGAGGCTGGTCCCGCCGTGGCCGATGCGCTCTTCGGCAACGTGAACCCGTCGGGCAAGCTGCCTGTCAGCCTGCCGCGCGCCGTGGGGCAGGAGCCGCTCTACTATGCGCAGTTGCCCACCGGCCGTCCGGCCCATGGCGACCTGAGCCACATGCCGTACAGCTCGGACGAGAAGATGGTGTCGCGCTACTTAGACGAGCAGAACTCGGCGCTGTTCCCCTTCGGGTGGGGGCTGAGCTATACGCGCTTCCGCTTCTCGAAGCCAACCATGAGCCGGGCAGAGGTCCCTCTGGGCGAAGTTCTGGCCAACCAGAAGCCGGTGGTCATGGTGGGGGCGGACGTAACCAACACAGGCTCTGTGGCCGGGACTGAAGTGGTGCAGCTTTACATTCGCGATACCGTGGCCAGCGTGGAGCAGCCGGTACGCGAGCTGAAAGGCTTCACGCGCGTCATGCTCGCGCCGGGCGAGACGAAACATGTCGAGTTTCCGCTGGGCTTCAACGAACTGAGCTTCTACAACGTGGACCTGAAGCGTACCGTGGAGTCGACCACGTATGACGTTTGGGTGGGCGGAAGCTCGCTGGCCGACCAGGAGACGAGCTTCAAGGTGACTGAATAGGCGTGACCTAATGGTATGGACCCGCCTTGTAGAGGTGAGTTTGTAGGCTCGCTTCGAGGAGGACAAAGCATGACGAAGGAAGCGACAGCAACGACAATCGGGCTGGATATTGCGAAACAGGTTCTTCAGATACATAGAGCAGACAAGTCTGGGCGCACTGTAGTGCGTCGGAAGTTGAGGCGGACGAAGTGGCCCGTTTCTTCTCGGAGCAACCGCCATGCTTGGTGGGGATCGAGGGCAGCGGCAGCGCACACTACTGGGCGCGGGTACTTAATGGCCTGGGGCATACGGTTCGGTTGATGGCGCCGCAGTTCGTGAAGCCTTACGTAAAGTCACAGAAGAACGATGCCAACGATGCAAAAGCGATTTGCGAAGCTGTAACGCGGCCGAACATCCGCTTCATTCCCCAGAAGTCCGTTGAGCAGCAGGACCTGCAGTGCCTGCACCGGGTCCGAAGCCGCCTGGTTGCTTGTCGCACTCAGCTGATCAACCAGATCCGCGGCCTGCTGGCCGAGTACGGGATCGTGTTGCCACAGCATCCCGGGCAGGTGCGCGGTGCGGTGCAATGTTTTCGCTAAGAATACCCAAAACTCATCCAACGGAGGCGGAGAACCTATGGATAACATCAACAACCGAAGAACATTCTTCAATTCCTCCCTTGGCAGCGGTCGATTCCTGAGGAACTAAATGGGGTTCTGGTTTCCGCCAGCGTACGAATTCGCGATTGAACCTCGATTGTGCGAGTGGAAATGCAACTGAGCGAGTTTCAACGCGCCCCAAAGAATGCTTTCATCTCGAAGGCTGGCAGGTTGAACATCAATCGATACCTTGGACCAACTCGTCATTTGTTTGCTTAGTTCCTTCCGCAATGGGATGAAGAGGGCGTCGCCTGCTCTGCTTATTCCGCCGCCAAGAACGATCATGGCGGGATTAAGGAACATGATCGTGTTCTTCAGCCCTTGAGCAAGATAAACGACGTATTGCATTACAAACACAGGGGACTTGAGAAGATTCTCAGCAGTGTCCCCGTAATCGCGCTGCAACCAAAGACCACTACACATTCTTTCCATGCATCCGTGCGATCCGCAGAGGCACATTGGGCCGTTTGGCAGTACGATGTGGTGTCCTACTTCGCATGCAAAAGAGTTCTTTCCCCGATAAAGACCGTGCTCGGTTAGGAGGCCACCTCCAACACCAGTAGAGACTGTGATGTAGAAAAGAGGCAGGACGCCTTTGGCGGCACCATAAAAACCTTCTCCCAGCGCGCCAACCATGGTGTCGCGATCAACAACGGCTTGGACTTCGAAGCGTGATTCGACTTCTCGAATGAGGTCGAACCCTTCCCATCCAGGAACTTGTACGCTGAGAAACACTTTCTGTTTTTCAAAATCAACCGGTCCACCAAATCCAATCCCGCACGCGTCAAACTTGCCTAAAGGCGCGATTTTACGCACCATCTCTTGTATGCTGTCCATCATTCCCCCAGGGCCCGCAGTTCTGTCAGTGGGTCTGGTAGCCTTGGCTGTCAATTTTTCGTCGTCGAAGATCGCAACGCTGAAGTTCGTTCCGCCAATATCAATTGCAAGAGTGCGTGTCATGGAGCTTAATTCCTCTCATTGTTACGATGTTCCGTTAGTCTGAGCCACTTCCAAGCACACTCACGGAGTGTTGCCCTGAAGACAGACTCACCCGCGCCTTCCGATCGCGGTGAACGGTTCGGCGCTGACCACAGCAGATCGTGATGAATCTGATATATCATATTTCAAATTGAGGTATATTTGAATAAAGATCTCTGCCTCAGGCATTGACGATTGTGGCGAGTCGTATCGAGCTTGTCCGCGCAATCCGGCAATTTCGGCGCTGGTTGCCGGCCGATCCAGGCGATCCATTTGGTTATTGCGCAAGGCGGTGTGTCCTACGAGCGCAGCTACGTTGACCGCTGGGGCCGCGGCTTGAATTGCCGCCTTATACGCCGCAAACGTAAGATAGCGGAACGCCGCCGCATCGCCCAGCAGGTTCATGGGATCGGGCAGGTTGCCGTGCAGTGTGACTGGGGCGGTGCAGATACCGCAATTGCCCACGATCACCGTGGTCACTCCTTGAGACAGCTTGGGCAACATCACAGGATCAGCGATGACACTCAAATCGTCGTGCGTGTGCGCGTCGATGAAGCCGGGGGCCAGCGCCAGGCCCTCGGCGTCAACCTCGTTCTCCACGCTGAAGCCAAGTGACCGGCCTATTGCCAATATGCGGTCGCCGCTCAGTGCGACATCTGCGGCTTCCGCCTCGGCGCCAGTGCCGTCGAAAACGCTCGCATTGCGAATGATCGTTTCGCAGAGACGCATCAATGTTCCTCTCACATGTAGGCTAGATACATTAGAGAATTCGGGCAAATGGAAATGCTACACGCTGAGGCTGGACATGGATCGAATTAGACAGACGGGCTCCGGCCGGGTGAAACAGACGGGCGCTGGCCCGGCTCACGATCCCGGAGCAATTGACGTGCTGAACAAGGGCATTGCATTGCTGGAGCAACCTATCGCCCACGATGAGATTGTGCGGCGCGGCTGGAATCTGCTGCGCGAAAATCTCTCGCTGCCTGCAGCTGTACTCAATGAAGATGCATTGCAGCACAACCTTGAATGGATGCGGCATTTTACGGACGCATACGGCGCCAGGCTGGCTCCCCACGGAAAAACCACCATGGCGCCGCGTTTGTTTGCGATGCAGCTTGCAGCGGGCGCCTGGGGCATTACGCTGGCCACGGCGCATCAAACGCAAGTTGCCTACGCGCACGGCGTTCGCCGCGTGCTCATGGCCAATCAGCTCATCGGCAAGCAGAATATGGCGATCGTCGCCGGGCTGCTGCGCGATCCCGAATTTGAGTTTTACTGCCTGATCGACTCTGCCGAGCAAGTCGACCAGCTCGGATCGTACTTCTCGCATTGCGGAGCGAGGCTGAATGTGCTGCTCGAAGTGGGAGTGGACGGTGGCCGGGCCGGCGTGCGTAACCGCGAACAGCTCCAGTCGATTCTTGACGCTCTCGGCAAATGGAGCCATGCCATCGCGCTGTGCGGAGTTGAGGTCTACGAAGGCGTCCTCGATAACGAGGCAGACATTCGCGCATTTCTGCTTCATGCTGTGGATGTGACAAAAGAAATTGCGGCAAAAAAGTGTTTCCAACGCACGCCGATCCTGCTTTCCGGCGCGGGCTCTGCCTGGTATGACGTGGTCGCCGAAGCCTTTTCTCCGCGAGATTTTGAACATGCTGTCGAGGTGGTCTTGCGCCCCGGGTGCTATTTGACGCACGATGTCGGCGCCTATCGAATAGCGCAGGACAGGATACTCAATAGCAATTCCGTGGCGCGGCAAATGGGCGCGGGGCTTAAGCCGGCCCTTCAAGTCTGGGCTTATGTGCAGTCTGTTCCTGAAGCCAACAAGGCGATTGTGGGCCTTGGCAAACGCGACGCAGCCTTTGACTCGGGTTTGCCTGTTCCGGCGTTGCACTTTAGACCCGGAAGCGTTACTCCGCATCCCGTTCCGGCAAACTGGATGGTTACCCGAATGATGGATCAGCATGCGTACCTGCAGATTGCCGCCGACGATGACATTCGGCCCGGCGATATGATCGCATTCGACATTGCGCATCCTTGCCTGACCTTCGACAAATGGCGCGTACTGGCCCTGGTGAACGGCGCGTACGATGTTATCGACCTGATTCAGACATTCTTCTAATTTGGACCGGCAAAGAGACGCTCGGGCACGAAATACAAATGTGCCCATCGACCGTCTGCCTGTTGAAATGAAAACCAGCTTCCTTGCGCAGAACATTTCATTAGTGTTCTCGGTCTCTGGCATCGGTGATTGCAGTCACTTTGGGCGGAGCTCGCGGATCGTACGATGGCCGCAGGCTTCATAATGGACGGAGCCTGA
The DNA here is from genome assembly GCA_050015795.1 of Occallatibacter sp. Taxonomy (GTDB): domain Bacteria; phylum Acidobacteriota; class Terriglobia; order Terriglobales; family Acidobacteriaceae; genus Telmatobacter. The sequence goes on from JBEKAS010000034.1 coordinate 14,317, forward strand.
GCGAAAAGGGATCTGCATGAATCTGGGATTTATCGAGAGCAAGACATACGACGAAATATCAGTGGGCGACACGGCTGGGACTGAGCACGTTCTCACCACGGATGACGCGATGGCGTTCGCCTCGATTTCCGGATTCCATTCCGTTCTGAATATCGATGAACGTATTGATCGCGCCGGGGGAATACCTCCGACCGGGCCAAACATGTGGTGCGCCTCGCTCATCTCTGGTCTCTTCAGCATGAACATACCGGGGCCGGGATGCACGCTGACCAACGTCTCACTCTCGTTCCAGCATCGCATCCGCGTCGGAGATCGCATTCTCGTCAAGGTGCAGGTTACGGCCAAGGACGATGCAACAAAGACGATTCACTTCGATTGCGAAGCAAAAAATGGGGCCGGTACGCCGATCTTTTCAGGCACTGCCCGGCTCATCGCACCGGAGAAAAAGCTGCGTTGGTCCACTCTTCCGGTACCACAGCTCATTGTGAATAACCCTTATCGTCACTACCTTGGCTTGATCGCACGCGCCACCTCCAAACCGGCGGTGAGAACTGCGATTGTCTGGCCGTGCGACGAAGTATCTCTCGGGGGCGCAATTCAGGCATTCAAAGATAGCTTGATCGTTCCGGTTCTTGTGGGCTCTGAAGCGAAAATCCGCAGTGTGGCGGGCGCTTTGCAACTCGACCTGGGAACCGTTCAGATTGTTGACATCGACAACAGTCACACCGCTGCCATCCGGGCCGTCGAAATGGCTCGCAAAGGCGAGGTCCAAATGCTCATGAAGGGCTCTCTGCACACCGACGAACTCATGGGCGTCGTCGTCTCTCGCGAAGGAGGCCTGCGCACGGGAAGGCGCATCAGCCATGTGTTTGCTCTGGATGTTCCGTCCTATCACAAGACCCTCTTCGTTACCGATGCGGCGGTTAATATCCAGCCGGACCTGGAGACCAAGTTCAGCATTCTGCAGAATGCGATCGACATGTTGAATGCGCTCGAGGTCGCGAGTCCGAAGGTGGCAATCTTGTCAGCGGTCGAGTCAGTCACCCCCGCCATTCCATCCACGCTCGATGCCGCCGCCCTTTGCAAGATGGTCGACCGCGGACAGATTACCGGAGCCATCGTCGATGGTCCGCTGGCATTCGATAATGCCATTTCCAGCGACGCCGCAAAGATCAAGAAGATCAAATCGCCGGTGGCGGGAGACCCGGATCTTCTCATGGTTCCCAATCTGGAAGCCGGAAACATCCTCTTCAAGGAGCTTCAGTACCTGGCCGGAGCGTTGGCCGCGGGCGTTGTGGTAGGAGCGAAAGTCCCGGTTGTTCTCACCAGCCGCGCCGACGGAGAACTGGCGCGCATGGCGAGTTGCGCCCTCGGCGTCCTGCTGGCCAAGCCGGTACCCGACCTGATGCCAGCATGATGACCAATGCTTCATCGGTCCGTGGGTTCAGCTACACCCATGACCGGTTTCTTGAGTGGGCAGTTCAAGCTCATTCAACATCTTCTCCGCACTTGCAGAAATCGCCCACTTGAACCGCGCCCACCCAATGTTCGGCGAGGCAGCGGGAACCTTCTGCCCGAACAGGGCAGCCTGGCGGTAGGATAAGGAGCGGAGGCAAGTGCGATGCTTATTGTTCACGTGCACGTGCACGTCAAGCCCGAGTCCGTAGAGGAGTTCAGGCAGGCCACCATGGAGAACGCCCGCGCGAGCGTCCAGGAGCCAGGCATCGCGCGCTTTGACGTGATGCAGTCGCAAGATGACGCGACACGGTTTGTGCTCACCGAGGTCTATCGCACGCAGGAAGTGGCAGCCGCGCACAAGGAGACCGCGCACTACGCGAAGTGGCGCGATGCGGTGGCGCCGATGATGGCCGAACCGCGCCAGAGCGTGAAGTACAAGGCCGTCTTCCCCGATGTCAATGAGTGGTAATTTGGGGACTGGTAGAACCATGCGCTTCGAGTTCGCGACCGCAATGCGCATTGTCTTCGGCGAAGGCACAGCTGCCACCCTCCCTGAACTGGCGCGCAGTTTCGGCGCCCGTCCGCTGGTGGTGACCGGTGCATCGACCGAGCGCGCGGCATGGCTTGTCTCGGCGCTCGAGGCGGAGACCTTCAGTGTGCCCGGCGAACCGACAGTCGAACTGGTGCGCGCGGGCGCGCGGCGCGTGCAGGACGTAGGCTGCGACGTCGTGATCGCGATGGGCGGGGGCAGCGTCATCGACGCGGGCAAAGCGATTGCTGTCATCGCCACCAACGGCGGCGAGCCCCTGGAGTTTCTCGAGGTGGTGGGAAACGGGCGCGCGATTGCGGTGCAGCCGCTGCCGTTCATTGCCGTGCCGACGACCGCCGGCACCGGCAGCGAAGTGACGCGCAATGCGGTGCTGGGATCGGCGGAGCACGGCGTGAAAGCGAGCTTGCGGAGTCCGATGATGCTACCGCGGGTCGCGCTGGTGGATCCCGAATTGACTTACGGACTGCCACCTGCGGTCACTGCAGATACCGGCCTGGACGCGCTGACGCAACTCATCGAGCCGTATGTGAGCGTGCGCGCCAATCCGTTGGTAGATGCAATTTGTGTGGAAGGGATGGGGCGCGTAGCCAGGGCGCTGCGCCGCGCGCACCGCGACGGCAGCGATCAAGAAGCGCGCCGCGACATGGCGCTGGCAAGCCTGTTCGGCGGCCTGGCGCTGGCCAACGCCGGACTGGGTGTGGTGCATGGCCTGGCGGCTCCGCTGGGTGGCCAGTGGAAGGCGCCGCATGGAGCACTGTGTGCGGCGCTGTTGCCGTGCGGCATGGCGGCCAATGTAGCCGCGTTGCGGGCGCGCGCGCCGCAAAGTCCTGCCCTGGAACGTTATGCGGTTATCGCACGCCTGCTTACCGGCCGGAATGAAGCCAGCGCGGAGGAAGGCATCGACTGGGTACGCGCGCTTTGCGCCGAGCTTGAAATCCGTGGGCTGCGCGCCTGGGGGATTGCGGAAGCCGATTTGCCCGCTGTCGTCGAGAAAGCGGCCCGCGCCAGCAGCATGCAGGCCAATGCGCTGCCCCTCACAGACGAGGAGTTGTTGGCGGTGCTCACGGCGGCGCGGTAAGAGCTGGACGTGCGGGACGCAAAGCGGAGCGCACCTATAAATGGGTTGAGGCGGCGACGGAAGCCGCGGCTCGATAAACATTCTCGCGCCACGGGCAGTAAGCGCGTGGATAATGGCCGATAGGGAGTTTGATCGATGAAAGCATTGGTCAAGAGCAAAGCCGAGCGAGGGTTGTGGCTCGAAGACATCGCCGAGCCGGAAATCGGAATCAACGATGTCCTGGTGCGCGTTCACTACACCGGCATCTGCGGCACCGACGTACACATTTACGAGTGGGACGAGTGGGCGCAAAAGACCATCCCCGTGCCCATGGCCATCGGACACGAGTTCGTTGGCGAAGTGGTCACGGTGGGAGCGAATGTGAACGACTTTTTCGCGGGCAACATCGTGAGCGGGGAAGGGCATGTGGTGTGCGGCCGATGCCGGAATTGTCTTGCCGGGAGGCGGCATCTTTGCGCTTCAACGCGGGGCGTCGGCGTCAACCGGCCGGGAGCATTTGCCGAGTTGATTGCGTTGCCCATGACCAACATCTGGAAGCACAGCGCGAGTGTTCCGGAAGAGATTGCCGCGATCTTCGATCCCTTTGGCAATGCCGTGCACACTGCGCTCTCGTTTCCAGTGCTGGGCGAGGATGTGCTGATTACGGGCGCGGGGCCGATCGGGATCATGGCGATTCCGGTGGTGAAACACGCTGGCGCGCGGCACGTGGTGGTCACCGACCTGAACCCCTTTCGATTGGAGCTGGCGCACAAGATGGGCGCAACCCTGGCCGTGAATCCCGGCGAAACGCCGCTCGCCGACGTGCAGAAGCAGCTGGGAATGGTGGAAGGGTTCGATGTGGGTCTTGAGATGTCGGGAAATGCGCAAGCCCTTCGCGACATGATTGCCAACATGAGTCATGGCGGCAAGATCGCCCTTCTGGGCATTCCGGCCAAAGAGATGACGATGGACTGGCGCCAAGTGATCTTCAACATGCTGACCATCAAGGGCATTTACGGCCGCGAGATGTACGAGACCTGGTACAAGATGACGGTCATGCTGGAGTCGGGAGTGGATATCTCCGGCGTGATTACCCACCGCTTCCTGTGGAATGAATACGAAGCGGCATTTGAAGCCATGCGCTCCGGCAATGCGGGCAAGGTGATTCTGGATTGGAGGAATGTGAAGTAGTCACAGGAATCTTCCGGCCGCGTTCATTTTCGCTGACGGCCTCCGCAACTCCGGGATCGTATCCGTGAAATAGAACGGGAGAGCAACGAGCGTAATCTCGAAGAAGCGGAAACATGCGATGGAAGATATCCTGCTCATCGACGACGACGTTGAACTTTGCTCCATGCTCACCGACTACCTTGGGCGATACGAGTTTCGTGTTCACGCCGCACATCGCGGCGACGAAGGGCTGAAGATCGCGCGCGGCAGGGACTGGGCGCTGATCCTGCTGGACGTAATGCTGCCGGGACTGGATGGCTTTGAGGTGCTCAAGCAGATCCGCGCGTCGTCTGACGTGAGCGTATTGCTGCTGACCGCGCGCGGCGAAGACGTGGACCGCATTGTGGGTCTGGAAATCGGCGCGGACGATTATTTGCCCAAGCCGTTCAACCCGCGGGAACTGCTCGCGCGCATGCGCGCTATCCTGCGCCGGCATTCGGCGGCTGCCGCCAAAAGCGAGCCGGCATTGCTGCGCATTGACGATCTGGAACTCGATGCCGCCGCCCGATCGGTACTGCAGGGGGAAAAGAAAATCGAGCTCACGAGCGTGGAATTCGCGCTGCTTGAAACGCTGATGCGCTTTCCGGGCCAGGTCGTTTCGCGAGAGCAACTTTCAGAGATTGTGCTGGGGCGGAAGTTCGATCCATTCGACCGCAGTCTCGACATGCACGTGAGCCGTCTGCGGCGCAAACTCAGCGAGAATGGCGCGCGCGACGAACAGGTGAAGACGATTCGCGGCGCAGGTTATCAGCTTGCCGTCAGCACGGCCAGGCCGGCAGCGGAGGGCTGATTCATGCGCAGTCTTTTCTTCAAGATTTTCGTGATTTTCTGGATTGCGCAGAGTCTGATCTTCGCGATTTCGGCCGTGCTGATCGTGCGCCATCACTTCGAGAGCCCGGATGTGCTTTTCGATGGATTGCACAGCAGCCTCGAAAACGATGCACGGCGTGCAGCCGCGGCGTATGAATCCGGCGGTTGCGCGGCGGTCGATGCCCTGGGCGCGCAAATCGAGCAGCAGATTGCATTGAAGGACGCTGCGGGGCGCGACCTGTGCAATGCCGCTGGCCTGCCCTTTCCCGCAGCCAGCACGGAATTTCCAACGCGCATTACGAGCAGCCAGGCGGGTGAGCGATTCCTCTGGCGGGTTCCTGTTACGTCGTCGAGCGGCAAAACCTATCTCTTCCTGCTCAGCCGGCCTCACGTGGAGCGGCCCCATCGTTTGCTCGATGACCTTTTGCATTTCGCGTCGCCCACGCTTCCCGTGGCGATTGTGGTGGGCGGCCTGACGACATTCGTGCTGGTTTTGTTCTTTACGCGTCCCATTGCCCGGCTGCGCAAAGCGGCGCGCGAACTGGCGCAAGGGAATCTGAAGGCGCGCGTCAAGGAGCCGGTCAGCCGCTCGCGTTTTTCTTCGGAAGACGAGTTTCACGCACTTCTCCATGACTTTAACCACATGGCGGAGCGGTTGGAGTCGCTGGTGGGCGCGCAGCAGCTCTTGTTGCGCGATGTTTCGCATGAGCTGCGCTCGCCGCTGGCCCGGCTGAGCGTGGCGCTGGAGTTGGCGCGTGAAGATGCTTCTCCGGAAATGGTCACGCAGCTCAACCGCATGGAGCGCGAAACGGAAAGACTCAATCAGCTGATCGGCCAGTTGCTCACGCTCTCTTCCATGGAAGCCATCGAGAACGTCGACCGGGTCGAGCTTGTCTCTCTTAATCAACTCGTGGCGCAGATGATTCCGGACGCTCAATACGAGGCCTCGCAGCGCCAGTGCAGTGTGGTATTCCACGCCGCAAACGACTGCATGATTCAGGGCAACCGTCACCTGCTTTACCGCGCCATGGAAAATGTGCTGCGCAATGCGATCCAGTACACGAACCCGGGAACCGAGGTGGAGATTCGCGTAGCCGCCGGGCAGGAGGAGGCGGGCCGTTCTGTATGCGTAGTGGAGGTCAGCGATCGCGGGCCGGGAATTCCCGAAGCCGAAATCGACGCCATCTTCCGCCCGTTCTACCGCGTGGATCGTGCGCGGAGCCAGGAGACGGGCGGCTTCGGAGTGGGACTGGCCATTGCCGAGCGCGCGGTGAAACTGCACCGCGGCCAGGTGAGCGGAAGCAACCGGAGCGGCGGCGGGGCCGTCATTCGCATGCAATTTCCATCGGCAAAAACGGCTGCGGGCAGCACGCAGCGCCAAGCCGGATAAATCCTGCGCCGCAATGCACCGCCGCGCTCGTTCTGGGACTTGTGATCGCTATTCCTGCAGCGTCACCCATTTCGCATTCTTCTGTGCTTTGAGCAACAACTCCGCGGCCACCAGCTCGCCGCCCCCGCGGATCACGGCGCCAATCATGCCGTAGATGTGGTCGTGGCTCATGCCGCAGACAGCAAATTCGATAGAAAGCCGACTCGATCCTTATTCTCAAAAAGGATCACGTGCTTGAATTGCTGCGAGGCGGCAAGGTGATCCGCACCTACAAAGTGGCGTTGGGACGCGGCGGACTGGCGTCGAAGGAGCGCGAGGGCGACGGGCGAACGCCGGAGGGCCACTACATCATCGACAGCCGCACCGCGGAGAGCCACTACCACAAGGCGCTACACGTCTCCTATCCGAATGCCGAAGACCGAAAGCGGGCTGCCAAATTGGGCGTCGCTCCCGGCGGCGCCATCATGATCCATGGTTTGCCCAACGGCATGGGCGCGATCGGCGCGGCGCATCGCCTTTACGACTGGACGCTGGGCTGCATCGCCGTCACCGATGAAGAGATCGACGAGATCTGGGATTTGGTACCGATCGGCACGCCGGTCGAGATCAGGCCCTGACGCAACGCGTGCCTGCGCCCCGCGGATCCCGAGCCGGTGCCGAACCGCGTCGCGTCATTTCGCTCCGCATCCCTCCGGCGCATTCACGGGATTGCATCGCGCGGCCACATTTCCGGGCAGAGCCACAAAGTAGTGGCCGTCCCAGCGCGCCGGCTCGCTCGCCGGATAGTCCGTGCTCAGGATCTGCGCCCCGCTCGCAATCATCGCGTCGCGCCGCCGCGTGTCGTTGGCGCGCGCCTCACGCGTGCTGTCATCGGTGCGCGTGCGAACCAGGTAACCATCCTGCACCAGCTTTTCAATCTTGCTCGCGGGCCCGTCGTTCAATTCAGTAAAAGCGGCGTCGGGCTCGCCGGGCACGGCATTGGTAAACAGCACGCGTCCGTGCAGCGACGGATGTCCTTCGAGATACACCGGGCCCACGGGCCGCTGATCCATCAGGAAGATCACCTTGCCGCGCGCGCTCTTCAGTGTGGGCCAGTTGCCTGCCAGCACCGCCTCGTTCAGCGTTTTGTAAGTTCCGCGCACGTCGTCGGGCGTGATCATTTCCTCGGACGAAAACACTGAGCGGATCTCGGCGTCCAGCGCGTCGAAAGTTTTCGTAGTGAACAGCTCTGCTTCTGTCAGATGCATCGGGCCCTGCGTTGACTCCTGTTTCGTTTCCACCAGAATGAAAATCGGAATGTGGCCTGGATGGGCGCGCGACCATTGCCGCACTTCCAAAAGGCAGGCTGTGAAGGGCTGGCAGACACTGCGAAAGTCGAGATCCTGCACGTGCATCACCTTGAAGCCGGGCTGCATCATCAAACCCTCAGGGTCGAACGGCGGATCGGGCGGAAGATGCGCCGCAGCCACCATCTGCAGCCCGGTCGGCTGCGCGTAGCGGCCGCCCTGGCTGTCGGCGAAGATATCGAGCTCGATCTGGCGAACGCCGCTGTCCAGCTGCTGCGTGAGCGGTTCGTGTTTGTAGTCCAGGCCCTCCCAGGCTGAAAGAGCTCTGATCCTCCAAAGACGGCTTTCGCTGGGCGGAATGCCGGCGTGGTAGCTATTGTGCGTTCCAATCACCTGAATCTGGTTCAGCTTCAGAGTAAGGTCCAGCTCCTGGCACTCCACCATGGCCACCTTTCCCCCTAGTGCTACGCCCCAGACCAACAATGCCATTCTGGCGTTCATCAAAGATATTCCTCTTCACTCTGGCGTCCAAAAACCTGCCGAGACCAGCCTACAGGATGGCGCGCGTTTTTGGGCGGTGTGAAAAACCGCGTTGCTCGAGCAGAGCGCATTCGGTCTCTGCGAGAATAGAATCTCATGCTTGCGCTCAAAAATGCCGGTAAACGCTTAGGGCCGAGGGTACTTTTTCTTGAGGCCGACTGGCTCATCCGCAACCAGGAAAAAACCGCGCTGTGCGGCTCACGGGCCGGACGGTGTTTGACGAGTGCCTCACCGTCTTCGACGAGCTGCACGAAATGCAGCACGAAGTGGAGCGGCTGGCCGGCCAGCTGGCCGAGCTGGATCACGAAAGCCCAGAATATGAGGCTGCCGCCGAGCGCTATTCCATGCTGCAGGATCGTTTTCACGCGCTCGACGGCTACGCGCTCGACGCGCAGGTGGGCAGCGTGCTCACCGGCCTGGGGTTCGACAAGCAGGACTGGACGCGGCAGATCGATGAGTTCTCCGGTGGATGGCAGATGCGCATTGCGCTTGCCAAGCTGCTGCTCGCCAAGCCCAATCTGCTGCTCCTCGACGAGCCCACCAACCACCTCGATCTCGAAACCCGCAACTGGCTCGAGGACTATCTCAAGAGCTACCCCTTCGGCTACATTCTCATCTCGCACGACCGCTATTTTCTCGACGTCACCATCGACCGCACCGTGGAGATCTGGAACAAGCGCCTCACCATCTACCAGGGCAATTACACCAAATATCTCAAGCGGAAAGACGAACGCCGCGAGCAGCTTGTGGCCGCGTGGCGCAATCAGAAGGAGCGCATCGAGCATCTTGAAGCCTTCATCAATAGGTTCAGGTACCAGGCCACCAAGGCCAGGCAGGTGCAGTCGAGGATCAAGGAACTGGAAAAAATCGAGCGCATTGAAGTTCCCGAGCAAGAGCCGGTCATTCACTTCAAATT
>JBEKAS010000035.1:0-22744 GCA_050015795.1 Occallatibacter sp.
CCGAGTGGAATTCTCCGGAAATTTAGTTTTTCTTTGAAAGCTGTTGCAGCACCGCCTGCAGCGCATCCATCGCAAGGTGGCCGGCGTGCGACGACGCCTGCGGCAGTCCACCCACCGCGCGCAGCAGCTCTTCCGGGCTCAGCTTCCGCGCCTCGTCTGTGCTCTTCCGGCGCACCAACTCCGTCAGCGCCGAAGCGCACGCCATCGCGGCCACGCAGCCCTTCGCTCGGAAACAGATCTCCGCGATCCGGTCGCCATCGACTTTCAGAGTGAGTTCCAGAATGTCGCCGCAGGCAGGGTTCTCGATGCGCGCCGACGCGTCCGCATCGGCGATCGTCCCCGTGTTGCGCGGGTGTTCAAAATGATCGAGAACCTGGGTTGAATACATGCGCCTTGCCTGTCGCGACGGTCTTTAGTGCCAAATGCAGACCACGTGATTTCATCATCACTCCTTGACCGGTGCGGGCGCGGACGCCCGCACGACAGCCGGTCAGGAGACCCGCGCTATTTTTGTTGCTCGGCCAGGATCTCTGTCACCAGAAACAGGTCCGCCAGCAGGGCGCGCAGATGGATGGATGCATTCAGATTATCGATCAGTTGCGAGCCGATCACAGGCTGCGCCAGAACCAGTTCCATCGCCGCCAGTGCGCTCTCCGCGTCCCGTTTCAGCACGGCGAAGAACGCCTCAAATTTGCCAGCAGGCGTAAGCTGCTGTGCGACGGTCTCCGCGCAACTCCGTTCCAGGCCGCGCATCGCCGCCACGGCGCGCGTTAACTGCTCTCTCAGTCCGCTGCCCTCGTCGCTCGCCAACCCGCGCGCGGCAAAGGAGAGGGTGAACTCGTAGCACTCCTCAATCGTCTCGCACTGTTTTTGAATTTCAGTCGCCATCGTTTGCGGCATAACCTTGCTTTGACTGGGAGCTCGGCGGCGCCTTCACGGCCCAGCGTCCGGTGTTGTGCTCCTCCAGATAAAAATCGCGGCTCATCCAGCCAAAGATCATCGACTTCGTGATCGGGAATTTCTCGGGCCGGATTCCCATATAGACGTGGACCATCACCAGTGCAATCAACCCCACACCGGCGAGCCCGTGAAGGACATACATCAGGCCCCATGTCATGTCCGAAAACAAATACGGATTGCGCGTAAAGATCCCGGTCTGCACGCACTTCATCATGAACAGGCCGGTCGCAATCACTGCCAGCCCGGCGAGCAAAATCGCGCCGTGGTACAGCTTGTTTTCCAGCGGATACTTGGCAAACTTGTCCGGCAACGGCGCTGCCTTGCCGAAAAATCGCCGCGCACGGTTCATGGCGTCGCGCACGTCCGTCTTGTCCGGCCAGATCGACCAGAAATCCAAGAAGAACGTCGCATGCACAATATGAAACAGAATCGATGCCGTCAGCACCAGGCCTGCAATCCAGTGATAGACCACCCAGTTGAACTGGACTCCCACCCTGGGCAGAAACGCCGTGAACAGAAGCGTGAACATCGCTGCCGCCATGATCCAGTGGAACAGCCGCGCGGCCAGCGAGTGGCGTGGCACGCGCTCGGGAATCGCCGCAGGATTCACCTCGGCCTTGCGCTCCGCAAATCGCTTTGGCGGCTTCACGACGATCAGGTAAAGAGCGTGCACGATCATGAAGGTCAGTCCCGCGATCACCGCGATCCAGATCAGACCCCATGCGATATGGATCGGAACCGATTTCCCCCACGGACTCGTCGCCCACTGGATTAGCTGCGGCATGTCGCCTCCTCGGCAGCGGCGTTCGCGGCGAGCGCGCCGTTTGCCGGCGGCTGTGCCGTGCCCACGATGGCGCGCTTCACCAGATTCCTCATCAGGGGAATCTTGTAGCCGTTGAACTGCAGCGGAACCGCGCCTTCGACGGCGAGTTTGCCCGCCATCTCGCCCGTGGCGTCATTCGCAGACTGGCCGCGCACTGCGTCTTCCACCGCTTTCAGCCGCATGGGTCGCGGCGATACGGCATTCACCGCAATGCGAATGTTCTGAATGGTGTTGCCGTCGAGCTTGACCGCCGAGGCCACATTCATCAGCGGAAAATCCCACACGTTGCGGTCGCGCACCTTTTCGAAATAGAACTTCGCGCCCGCCCACGCCGCGGGAATGCGGATCGCCGTCAGCAAATCGCCCGGCCGCAACATATTGATGCGCGTTATGTCGTCCTCGGGCCCGACAAAATAATCTTCCGCATCCACAACCTGCTCGCCCTTCGGCGTCTGCACCACAAACTTCGCGTCGAGCACGATCAGCGCCGGAACCGAATCGGATGGGTGCACGGCCACGCAGCGGTTGGCGCCGAAGATCGCGTGCTCGCGGTTGCGCCCCACCGGCGTGTCCGCATAACAAATGTTGCCGCCCGCGCGGTAGCACGGCCATCCCCCGCGGTAGTACCAGCAGCGCACGTCCTGCGACACGTTGCCGCCCAGCGTTCCCTGGTTGCGAATCTGCGGCGAGGCCACCAGTGCCACGGCCTGCGCCAGCACGCCATAGTCTTTTTGGATCACCGGATGACTTGCAATCTCCGTCAGCGTCGTCATGGCGCCGATCTCCACGCCGTCGCTCGTCGCGCGAATCCCTTTCAGTTCCTCCACGCCGCTCAAATCCACCAGCACCTTCGGCTTCTTGATGCGGTCCTTCAGCCAGTCAAAGCTGTCGAGCCCGCCGGCCATGACCCACGCCTCGTCGCCGTGCTGCTGCAGCAGCTTTTGTGCCTCCGCGGCAGAGTCCGGCTGCAGCAGGTCAAAAGCCGGCATCACGTCTCGTATCACAGCCATAGATGGCTCCTCGAGGTTTCAGGTGTCAGATTTCATGTGTCAGCTTCCGGCCGTCGATTGAAACTTGACACCTGAAACCTTGCCTCATCTGCCTTTCAAATGCTCCCTGCGAGCGGCTTCTGCATCGGGCGTCCCGCTTCGAATGACGCCAGAATCGTATCCGCATTCACCGGCGCGCGCTGGAAGATCTCGTCGCCCAGCGCATCGCTCAACGCGTTCAAAATCGATGCGCAGCCCCCGCCCACCGGCGGCTCGCCCACGCCGCGCGCTCCCACCGGCGTTTCCGGATCGGGAATGTTGAGCGCCGCCCACTGCATGTCTACCGGCACATCGAGAATTGTCGGCGGCTTGTTCTGATAAAAACGCTTGGCCACCGCGACGCCGTACTCGGGGTCGTACACCCACTTCTGTCCGATGGCGTGGGCAATGCCCAGCGTCGACCGTCCCAGCATCTGTCCGCCCAGCGAGTGCGGATGCAGCACCGTGCCCACGTCGCCGTAGGCCAGAAAATCCGTGATGAAGTACTTGCCCGTCTCCACATCCACTTCGACTTCGGCAAAACTCGCCACGTATGAGAACGTGTCGCCGTCGCGTGGAGCCTTGTCGCGCGCCGCCACCACCAGTCCCTGTCCGGCCAGCGCCGTCACCGCCGCCTGCGTCACCTTGTGCACGTCGTCCGGCGCCTGATGGCCGTCGTAGATGCCGCCGAGTTCGATCGCCTTGTGCGCCGCCTGCGCCAGACCCATCCCCGCGCCGCCGCCTTTCAAGAACACGCGCGCGTTGTCCACCTCGTAATCCTCCGGTTTCCCTCCGAGCGACTTCGCGGCAACTTCCTGCAATTTTTGTTTGCACTCCGTGGCCACGGCAAACGCAGCTCGCGTCATGGCATGCGTGGTCTGGCTGCCGCCCGAGGCGCAGGTGTAAGGAAAGATCTTCGAGGTATCGCCCCACACCACGTCGCAAAGCTCCCACGGCACGCCCAGCACCTCAGCGCCCGCGCGATGCACGTCCATTACCGACTCGGTGCCCAGGTTGCCGATCCCCGAGTGGAAGCGCACCCGACCTTCGGGCGTGATTACCACGAGGCCGTCGAAACCGATCGTTCCGCCGTGGAACGTACTCAGCGAAACGCCCACGCCACGCGCCTTCGCGCCCATCCGCTTGGGCCGCGCCGCGCGCTCCTGCCATTTGAACTGCTCAGCGCCCTGGTCCAGCGCCTGCTTCAAAAAGCAACTCGTCACATGCGCCCGTTTGCCATTTCTCGGCGGTCCGTATTCCGCTTTGCCCTCCGGACAATTCACGCGCCGCAGCGCCACCTGGTCCACGCCCAGCTTACGCGCCGCCTTCGCCAAAATCGGTTCAATGATGGTGATGCCCTGCATGCCTCCCGGCGCGCTCTGCGCGCTGCGCGTGGGTGTATTCGTCATGACCGATACGCCGCGCCAGCGCATTGCCGGCGGCTGGTAGAGCAGCGAAACAATCCCGCCCGACGAAGCGCCATCGTCCTCGTTGTCATAACCGCCGCTATTGGTCACGGTGTAGTAATCGAGCGCCGTGATCCGCCCGTCCCTGGCGAACCCGATCTTTGCCCGTCCCAGAACGCTCGGCCGCGCACGGCCGATGTAGTGCTCCTCCTCGCGGCTGATGCGCATCATGACAGGCGCATTTAACTTGCGCGACAGGATGGCGGGAACAATCAGAATCACGGAGCCGGTGACCTTGCTGCCAAACCCTCCGCCCGTGTATTCGCTCACCAGCACCACCTGGTCCGGGTTCAGGTTCATCCAGCGGGCAATCGCCGGCACAGTCTGAAACGTGCTTTGCGTGCCCGTGTGCAAATAGAGCTTCCCGTTCTGCCAATACGCCATCGCGGTGCGCGGCTCCAGACACTGATGGCTCACATCCGGCGTGATAAACGATTCATCCAGCACCAGTGCGGCGTCGCGGAATCCCGCATCGAGATCGCCGTACGACCAGTCGGCCGTGGGCTTGCCCATCGGCAGCCGTCCCTGGTCGTAATCGGCGAAATCCTCCTTCGTCCACTTCAGCTCCGTGATCTGCTCGCCGCCCGCCGGAGGCGCGCCCCGCACCCACACATTCCCGTCCTCATGCGGATTCGGCCCGCCCGGCCGCAAGCTGTCGAGCGGATCGACGACAAACGGCAGCGGCTCCATGTCGATTATGATTTTTTCGATGGCCTCGGCGCAGGTCAGCTCGTCCACTGCCGCGACCGCCAGAATCGGATCGCCCTGGAACATCGGCTCGTTGCTCAGCGCCCGCTCGCCCCACTTGTTGGCCTTGATGGTTTGCCCGTTGTCGGCCAGAAAATCCGCCTGCGCGGGAATATCATCGGCGGTCAGCACTGCCTTCACGCCCTGCATGGCCAGCGCCTCACTGGCGTCAATGTACTTGATTCGCCCGTGCGGCATGGGGCTCAACACCAGTCGGCAAAACAGCATTCCCTCCGCGCGAAAATCCTCGGCATACCTCGACCGCCCCGTCACTTTCGCCACCAGGTCCGGCGTCTTGTAGTCCCTGCCGATCAGCTTGTATCCCGTGCCGTATGGGCGCGGCTTTTCGCTTTCGGCCTTCATCGCGCTCTCTTGCGGTGAGTCCGCCATGGCTCAGGACCTCGCTTTCTCGGCAGCAGGCACGCCGTTTCGCATGTTTTCCGCGCCGAGCATCATCGCATCCAGAATCTTGTTGTAGTCCTGGCAGCGGCAAAGATTGCCGCTGATGCCGTGCGCCAGCTCGGTCCGCGTGGGACTGGCGTGCGTCTTCAGATACCCAACGGTCGCCATGATGAAGCCCGACATGCAGAACGCGCATTGGAATCCCTGCGCATCCACCACCGCCTGCTGTACCGGGTGCAGCGTGCCGTCGTCCGCCGCCAGGCCCTCGATCGTGGTCACCTTGCGCCCACGCACCGTGTTCGTCAGCACGGAGCAGCTATAGTGGGGCACGTCGTCGATCAGCACCGTGCATGCCCCGCACTCCGCGCGGTCGCAGCCCAGCTTGGTTCCCGTCAGTCCCAGCTTGTAGCGCAGCGTCCACGCCAGCGTTTCCTGCTTCATCACTTCCGCGCGGCGCGGCTGGCCGTTTACGTTTAGCGTGATCAGCCGTTCGCCGCCGAAGCTCCGCCCGCGTCCGCCCGGCGTAAGAATCCGGTAACTGGCCGCGCCCACCACGGCGCCTCCGGCAATCACGCCGAGAATGAATCGGCGTCTCGTAATCGATCTCGATGGGTCTTCGATTGGCTTTGGGCCCGCCTTGGGATCGTCCGCTTCCGGCATCGTGGCTTCTCCGGTTTCAGGGTTTGCCTGGAATCGTCTCGCTGGCCTGCGGGAATTGTCTTTTGATTCTTGCGGGGATCGCGCCGTCGCTTTTCGAAGGCCTCGCGCGGCGCTTGTGGCTATCTTATCGCCGCGGCCGCGGCGATGCAAAACCCGCCTCCGTAGGATTGCCGGCAAGGTGGAGACTGTCTTTCGCGGGCTTCGCGCTTAGCGCTTGTACTGTCCGCGCCGGCAGAGCCGCGACAGGGTGCACGACCGAGGCGAGAGAAGGCGTTCAGCGCGCCGTCTCTCGCCCTTTTTCTGGAATGAGGCTGTGCTCTAGTGGTGCCCGCCGTGGTCGTCACCGTGGCCGCCACCGTGATATCCGGGGAGTGCGTGCTCATTGCCCGCGTCGTGATCGCTGTGGCCGGTGTGGCCTCGCCCGTCGCGCGCCTCGTTGCCGTGGAAGTGATTGAACTGCTCTTCGCCGCGCCCAGGCAACGGGCCGTGGTAACCGTGACGAGGATCGTAGCGGTTGTCGACATGACCGTAGAAATGTGCGGGGCCGTGGAACCAGTGGCCGGCGCCGATGAACACTCCGTTCACGAACCAATCGGGTCCGTAGTAGCCGTAGGGCGCACAGTTATATGGAGCGTAGTCGAAGTACCCATAGGGGCACACAGGTTCCACTCCAAAGGTGATGGAGATTTGGGCTTGCGCTCCACGCGCACAGCATAAGACGCCGATTGCGAGAGTTGCGAAAGCAAGAGCTTGCACACTGGATTTCATATTTCCCTCCGTTCCTTCTGGGTTGTGAGATGCTCTAGCCCGATGCGGGGTTGGAACGTGGCCGGGGCAGCAGGAAAATCATAGCACTGTCGCATTACGGATCGTCCGATTGGGCAGGCCTGCGAAGATGGAAGCTAAAGTGATCAGGGACCAGGGGGAAAAAAGACACATGTCAGGCGGATTCCGTGCGCGCAGGGTGAGGCCAACAATCTTCAGGGCTCAGGGCGGATTGAGGGCCGCGGTGAAATCGCCTTCCCGCGGCCTTCGAGCTCAACGCCTGTACTGTCCGCGCCGCGACGGCAGAATCTGGACGTCGTCGGGGCCCTCGGTGTCGTAACCTCCGCGATTCCAACGAAATTCCTTGCCTTTGTCGGTCTCTTCGACGGGCGGAGGCAGGAACTCAGGCTCCGCCGTCACCCAGCGCGGGGCCCCTTTGCGCGCAATGGTCTCCTCCCCTTTGGGCTCAACAGGTTCATGTTCCGGCCGCGGAGCCAATGCCTCTGGAACCATGGTTTGCTCGGGATCGGACGGGGCCGCATCCGCGGGTGCGCCGTTGCCGTTGCCGTCTGGTTCGGCATACTTTTTCGGGCTGAGCTCCTTGACTCCCAACGAGAAAAGGATGCCTCTCAACCCACTCAGACGCGTCGGTATTTCGTCCGCGGCTTTTTCTTTCTCCCGCACTTCCGCGGCAGCAGGGGTTTGTCCATCATGCGCAGGAACGGAATGCCACGTTCCCAGACGCGGTTTGCGCGGCTGCGTGAGCGCAGAATCGGTAGGCGCGGGCGCATCCGTTAACCACCATGGAGGCTCCTCGTGCAGCCACCCGTGAGTCTCCTCCTGCAGTTGCTGGGCAGGCGGTGTCACCGCCGACCCCACGGGTTGTGGCTTCGGCTCCTCTGTCATGGGCGTGGCGGGCATCATGGGCCTGGGAGGCTTGAGTGCAGGCTCAGGAAGCGGCTTCGGCGCAACGGCGGCTCGCTCGGGCGCGGCCCATTCTGGCGCGGTTCGTTCTGGCGCGGCCCATTCCGGCGAGGCTTGATGTGCCGGCGGTGCAGCCGGAGCTGCGATCACGGCCGCAGCGGCAGCAGCGGTCTCCGCCAGTGCGGGGATCTTCCGCACTGGACTCGGGTGCGTCGCTTCGGGCACGATGCGGGGACTTTGCGCAACCGTCCGCGCCGCAGTCCGCCCCTGCACGCGTAGGTGTCTCTCCACTTCGCTCACGGAATTCCGGAAGCTCTCGTCGGCATTCTTGAGGCTCACGCGGTTCAGCACGAAGCCAACCGCTGCGGGGTTCAGGCGCTGCAGGCTGCTGGCGGCGGCGCGAAGCTGTGCGCGCGTGGTCACCCCCGACTCGATCACCAGAATGGTGCAAGCGGCGCGCCGCGCCAAGTACTCCGCCTCCGCTGAAACCGTCAGCGGCGCGGTATCGGTCAGCATCAGGCCCTCGCAATCGGATCGGGTCCCTTCGCCCGTCTGCGGCATCAGCGCCCCCGCTTGCGGCATTAGAGAAATTGACCGCGTGCTCCGCTGCAGTTCGGTCCCCACCGTGGCCGGCGCGTCGCTTGTCCCTGGCGACCGTTCTTGAGGCACAGGCCCCGCGGCATCTACCAGCACGGCCTTCCGGCCCAGCAGCCCCAGCATCTCTTTCACGCGTGTGACAATCGTGGTCACGCCCACCCCCGGGCCGGTTCCGGTGAACACGCAGCTCGTCAGCTGGCCGTCCTTCGAGGCAAATTCGATTCCCGTGGCCAGCCGCAGCAAATGCTCCTCGGCCACCTCGTCTGAAACCTCGTCGAAGTCCGGCAACTGCGCCATTGGTGCATAGCCCAGCAGTTGCTCGACATCCGATGCGACGTACACGCGCGGGTCCAGCTTGTGCGCGACAACCGCAGCCGCCAGGCCAAGCAAAATAAACGCAAACAGCAGCAGGAGTGCGTTGCGGACGACTCCTGCAATCGCAGGATGCGAGGGAGGAACCGCGGCCTCGGCCAGGTGTGCCGTGCCCGGAGCGCTGTCTTCCATCGTCTGGTTTTGCAGCTGCTCGTCGACCGTGTTGTAACGGTTCTGCAGGCGGGTGATGTCGTTGGCCAGGTCGCTCGAACGTTGCAGTTTGGGCGTGGCGCTGGCCGCGGCCCTGGTCATCTGCGCCAGTTCCCCATTCAGGCGCGCTTCCAGGCTTGCGGTGCGATCCAAATCGGTGCGCAACTGCTCCTCGATGCGCGCCGCGGCCTTGGCACGCAGGTCCCTGGTCTCGGACTCGAGCGCGGCATCGATCTTCTCGAGCTCCTCCTGATCCTGCTTGTATTGCGGATTGTCCGGCGTCTTGCCCGACATATGCGAAACCAGCGCGGCGCGCCGCGTGAGCAGCGCTTGTTTCAGGCTCGACAGGCCGGGATCGGTGGCAATCAGCTGATCGGCTTCGGCGTCGAGCGCCGCCGAAGAAGCGCCGTTGCCGGCATTCATCGATGTGAGCCGCGCCGCTGCTTCGTCGTGATCGCTGCGCGCCTTTACCAGCTCTGCGTGAATCTGGCCGATGTCGCTGTCGTAGTGTTGGGGAGCCTCCGGCCCGATGGCCGCCACACCCAGTTGCGCGTTCAGCATCGCCTGCTCGGCGCGATCGTCGTCCAGCTCCTTCTTGATGCGCTCCTGCTCTTCCCTGAGCATGGTCAGCCGACCGGCGTCGCTGGCCTTTTGCTCGTGCGCAGTGTTCTCGATATAGCTTGCCGCCACGGCGTTGGCCAGGGCCGCGGCCGTGTCCGGGTTGGTGGCATGTGCTGTGATGGCGACCTGGTAGCTGGTTCCCACGCGCGCCACTTCCACCGCGCCGTGCAGCCGGTCGGCCGCGTTCTGGTCGCTTTCGCCGCTCTGCTGCCAAACGCCCGGGGCCAGCTTGTGCACCGCACCTGCCAGCACGTCGGGGCGCGTCATGCTCAGCATCTGTTGCTGGATGTACGAGTCATACGTGGCCGGGTCATAGTTATACGGCCAGTGCATGGGTGCCGCTTCCAGCACCGCTGATGGCGTGGGCTGAATGTAGACGAGGCTCTCGGCCGTATAGACCGACCAATTACTGACCACGTAGATCGCAGCCAGCACCAGGCCCGCCAGAACGAATCCCATGGCCAGACGGCGATGCATGCGCAGGCTGCGCATGAGGTCGAGACGGAAGAGCGCCTGGTCGGATGAGAAGCCGTGCGGCGCGGCAGGCACGGCGGAAGCGCCGTCCGCAAGACGGGGCGAATTGGCAAGCGCATGGGGATCGAATGTCCGGTTCATAGGACTGCTCCTAGGTACGCCAGTGTGCTGAGCTGGAAGAGCGGATTCAGCCTCTGCAACACATACGTGGCGCGCGCAAAGCCTGTCTTGGGCACAAAGATGATCTGGCCCGGTTTCAGGATCACTTCACGCGATTTCACGGGGTTCAAAACATCCTTGAATGCCAGCACGCGCGAAGTTCCTGTGCTGGGATCGACAATCTGAATGTGTGCGTTGTTGCCGGCCTGGTCCGTAAGTCCGCCGGCATCGGCGAGCACGCTGGCCAGCGTGGAGCTGCTGGTAACTGGAACCGCGCCCGGATGTTGCACCTCGCCGAGCACCGAAACAAACTGCTCCGTGAGGCTGGGCACATAGATTACATCGTCGCGGCGCAGCCGCAGATCGGCCAGCGTATTGCCCGACTCGACCAGTTCCCGAAGCTGCACCCACACCACCTGGTCGCTTCCGCGGTAAATCGCGCAGCGCTCAGGAATCGCCGCCACTTTGTTCGTGCCGGTCACCAGGCCGCTGCGCGTCAGTGCTTCAAGCAGCGTGGGCGTGCCTTCAAACGTTACTTCTCCCGGCGTGGCCACCGCGCCCAGCACCAGCACACGATTCGATGTGTATTTCGTCACCGTGACCTGGACGGAGAGGTTGTCGTAGTAATGCGCAAGCGCCGCCTCAATCGCCTTGCCCGCTTCAGGCCGCGTCATGCCGTCCAGCTTGATGTCACCGGCCAGCGGCAGCGTGACGCAGCCGTCCGGTCCCACCACGAGCTTGGCTTCGAGATCGGGACGCCCGGCAATATTCACGGTGATTTCGTCGCCTTTGCCCAGGCGGTAGGCTTCGTCGGCAGCGGGCTCAAAGTTGCGCAGAGCTTCCAGCGGATTGGTCTTCAACACCGGTCCGCCGGCCTGTGGGGCGGTGTCCTCCGCGGCAAGCTGAGGCGGCATAGCCGCTGGCGTTTGTGCCGCCGCGGCCAGCCCCGCAATCACCCATGGAAGAAGAGCTGCGATGTACATTCGGCGATTCATGCAGTTGCCTCCCTGCCGCGAAGCATTCCCAGGCCCCGGCGGTACCACCTGATTTCCTTTTGCTTCTCTGCGTCCGTCAACACCCAGCGATTCAATACCGCGATCGCGCCGGCCGTGTACAGAATCCCTGCTGCGACAAGCACGCCCGCTCCCTGCCAGCGGTTCATCATGGCCACCAGTTGCGCCACCGGCCAGGCCAGGGCGCCTGCAATCAAATACGGCGCAAGCCCCGGAACAATGACCACGCGCAGGAAGCGCGAGAGCGGAAGATGCAGCACAAAAAGCACCCGGCCCATGAGCAAGCAGGCCGAAACGGCAGTTGCCACGGCCACGGCAACGCCGATTCCGTAGGGTGTCCAGCGGCCCTCGATCCAGCGCGCCGCCGGTAAAGTTACGCCCAGCAGGATCAGGTTGGGAATGGAGTAGGTAAACTCCTCGTAGACCCTGCCCATGCCGCGAAACATCGACGTGCCCGGCCCGGTGAGCATGTGGAATTGCATGGCCAGATTGAAGATCACAAACAGGGCGATCAGCCTTTGGCCCATGGGGAACTGGGCGCCTAGCCAAACGTGCAGAACGGGCGCGGCAAAGAACGAGAACAGGGCGACAAAGGCCGACGTACACAGGTTGGCGTAGCGCGAGCTGCTGAGGTAGAGCGTGCGCAGGTTGTCGATGCGGTCGGACTTATTGGAAGCGGCATCCACGTGGGACGCGGCCGGCAAGAGCGCCGCAAAAAACGCCATGGGCACCGTGGAAAACGATGTGGGCCATTTCTTGGCCACATCGAGCAGGCCGGCGGCGGCGGCGCCAATGAGGACGAGTCCGGCCACCCGCTCTACGGAGGCGAGAAAGATCGACAGCATGCTCTGAAACTGCACCACCCCGCCGAAGTGCAAAACGTAGCGAATGGAATCGCGCCGCACCAGCCGCGGCGAGATGCGCAGCCATTTCAGCTTCTTCAATGTCCACCAGATGGTGAGGCCGTCGGCGACAATGGTGCGGATCAGGTAAGCCTCGGCCAATCCGCGGATGCCGCGTCCCGCGCCCACCAGCCACAGAATCGCCGCGAACTCCGACAGAATGCCGAGAATCAGGAACCATTGCGTGGCCGCGATCTGCTGGGAACCGGCCAGAACGTCGCCGAATCCGTTCAGCGCGATGGCGGACAGAAACACGCCGAGCACGATCAGAACTGCCTCTTTGCCGTCGACGGCGTGAGCCGGTGGCAGATGCAGCCATGGCGCATACCACTTCCATCCAAACAAGAATCCGAGAAAGATCGCGGTGCAGAGAGGAATGGTAATGGCCAGGCCGGTGGAAAGCAGCGCATTCGCCTTGTCGTATTCGCGGCGCGCGTGAAACTCGGCGACATACTTGATGTAGACATTGGAAAGGCCGAGTGTGGT
This sequence comes from Occallatibacter sp., assembly GCA_050015795.1. Classification (GTDB taxonomy): domain Bacteria; phylum Acidobacteriota; class Terriglobia; order Terriglobales; family Acidobacteriaceae; genus Telmatobacter. Next base: position 12,550 of record JBEKAS010000035.1, read on the forward strand.
GACGCCGACATACGAAACCAGAATGAAAATCGTCGTCCAGATGCCGTAGGCTTCCAGTCCCAGGTGGTAAAGCAGGAATGGCACCAGCACCACGCCGCGCACCATGTTGACCACGCGGGCCAGGATGGTGGCGAACACATTGCGACTGAAGTGACGATTCACTTCATGCAGGAACGCAGGCGTCGCGCTCCACCCCGCGGTCAAAGACCCGTCCGCGGGGGCCCCGGCGCTCCACCCCGCGGACAAAGACCCGTCCGCGGGGGCCCCGGCGCTGGCGGCGGCCAGCTCGCGGCCTGCGTCTGGATCGACCGTCCAGTCCACTTCCTTATCGGGCGTATCGGGAATCATGTGTACTTCGGTCATGGCGCTTGCGCCTCCCGATGCGTCCGGGCCCACTCTGCGCTTCCGCGCGAGTGGCGCAGGACCAGAGGTGTAATGGCCAGTCTCCAAAGAATGTGCAGGGGCGCGCCGGCCAATGCGGCTAAGTCGCGCCACGGGTTGTCGCCCAGGAAAACCGCTTCCAGCACATAGGCGATCACCAGTGCCGCCCCGGCAATGGCGAACCCGTGCAGCCAGTGTACCGGCAAACATGCCGCCAAAATCAGGGCCAAAATGCCGCGCGAAATCGGCAGGCTCCAGGCCTCGGCAAGCATCTCAAAGGCGCGCCAGTTGCCGCGCACCATCGCCGCCAGCAACCTGCCCGTGGCCCGCGTGGCAACGTGGAAGCGCCCGCCCTCCCAGCGTGCCTCCTGCATAGCCTGTGCGGAACGGACCGGGGCCAGCGGAGCGTGAACGTACGCATCTTCAACCCACGCCACGCGCTGCCGCGCGATGACCAGGCGAACGTGGTATTCCAGATCCTCGCAGATGCTGTCCACCGTGAAGGGCACGCGTTGCACGGTGTCGTCTGTTACGGCGAAGCCATTTCCAAAAACTCCCGCGGAAAATCCCAGGCTGGCGCGTCCCCGGGCCCGCAACACATTGATGCCTCTGAACGCCAAAACGCGCAGCCGCTCGAGCGACGTAGCCGGCCGCGAAGCTGGCAGTTCGAGCTCGTAGCGGCATTGCGTGGCTGCGGCCCCGCGCTCCAGAACCGTCCTCGTTGCCGCGACGAGATTGGGGCTCGCCAAGGAGTCGGCATCCACCACCAGAAATGCATTGGCGCCCGCGGCACGCGCCACCTCAAAGCCGCAGCGAAGCGCGATGCCTTTGCCGCGCATCTCGACATGGTTCAGCTGCACCACGCGCGCGCCGGCTGCCGCAGCCACCGCCGCGGTTCGGTCCGTGCAGTTGTGCGCCACCACAATCACGGGAACGCTCCAGGCCGACTCGGCGCAATCTCCCGCGATGTGCGGAAGACTGGGCGTGCAGCCCGCTGCGAGCAGCGATTGCACGGTTCGCGCGATCATCGCCTCCTCGTCATGAGCCGGCACCACCACCGCGAGGCACATCTCCCGCAGCTTCGCCGCATTCGCTTTTCTCCCACGGCGCAGATTTCCCGCAATGCACACGGCCAGATCGGTAAGCAACGACGCGGTCAGCACCGCCATCGCCGCCGCCGGCCCTTCCGTCAGAAATGCGCTTTGCAAAATCAATGCGTCGCTCGTCTCCATTCCCTGCATCGATCGGCTTTCGTAGCCGATTCGTTCAATTCATCTCCGCCGGCGAAAAGCGCCGGGCTACCGCAAACCGCGCGGCTAAACCAGCACGCGTCGGAAACCCACCTGGGCGACGAGCGGATTGACCAGCTGCACGCGCTCCACCGCCGGGTGCATCGCCTGCACCCAGCCGGTAAAAAGAAAGAACAGCATCACCACCTGTTCGCCCATAAAAACGGTGGTGAGCGTCGTCATCAGCCCGATCAGCACCGCCAGATGCGCAAGGGCCAGCATCCGATCCTCGCTCGGGATGGGCTGGGAGATCATGCGCAGCAGTTTTAGGGCGCTGCCCGTGACGATGGCCAGGAACACCGCCAACCCCGTGAATCCCTCGGTCACCGCAAGCATCAGGTACTGGTTGTCGATCGACACCTGGCCGTTGACCGCGGGAAGCGTCGTGATGCCCCAGCCAAAAGCTTTGCGCTCCATCACCACCGGCGTGTAATTGGTCAGCAGCTGGCGGCGGTAAATTGCGTTGCGCTGCTCGTCCGTAGAGGCCTGGCTGATCGCCTTCTCGGTGTACTGGTTCGTGAAGTACAAGGCGCCTGCCGCAAACACCACGCAGAAGGCCGCAAACACGATCACCGCTTTGCTCACCGGCAGGTATCGGGTCAGCAGCGCAAAAATCAGCGCCAGTCCCACGCCGATCCATGGGCCGCGTGACTGGGTCATCAGCAATCCGGCCACAATCGCGGCGAGCGAAAGGCCGCGCACCGTAAAGGGCAGGCCGTGGATCAGGCGGCGCGAGCCCCAGTTGCGATCGGCGCTGCGCAGCCACAGGCAGTACACCAGCCCGATGAGAAAAATCATGCCGGCCAGAATCGCGTGGCCGTAGGGTCCTGCAATGCGTCCGAATCCCCAGCGCATTTGCGGTTCCCACACCTCGTTCTGGTTCGCGCCCAGGAAAGGCGTGGCCAGCTTCTGCCATAAGCTGCGTCCGGTCAGGAAATCGTAGATGCTCAATCCCGCGACCACGGCCAGCAACGCGACGATGCGCGCGATCAGCTTCTTGCGCATCGCATTGTCTTCCTGCCCGATGAGCAGTTTGCCCACCATGTAGGGAAGCACCATCGTCAAAACGCCCGAAACGAACATCAGGCCGCCATCCGCGATGTTTGTGCTGAGCCGTTGCGACACCGCGAAGTTCGGCGAGAGCAGTTGTGTCCAGTCTCCGTTTGCCAATTCCGTGCTGAACGCCTCTGAAAGTCCGGCGCATAACGCGAACAGCAACACCCACAGGTCCATCCAAGCCCAGCGCCAGCGCCGCGCACCCTTGAACACCAGGGCAATGCCCAGGGGCAGAATGGCGGCATCGGCAAAACCGATCGGGGGCAGATGATGAGGGCGGAGAACGTAGTACTGCGGCAGCAGAAGCAGCGCGGGCAAATAAACCCAAAGCAGCGCCTTCCGTGCCGAACCCATGGCCAGAACCGCCCAGCAGGCCAACGCCGGTATCAGAATGATCGCCGCCATGTCGTTTTCCACCCCAGAGCTTGTGCTTAATTTTTGCGCGGGCAAAAGCTAATAACAAGCTCTAGCCCTCAGGGCATTTCCGTTCGTGCTCTGGGGCTTTCAGTCTTTCTGCCCTCCGCCGTCAATAGCCGTTCCACGCAGCAACGAATGTTTCGTATTTCTATCCGCGAATCCCGGTTTCCGCCGGGAACACGTCTTGTTCGCTCCGCATCCTGATAGGAACCGGCGATCCAGATTCCGCAACCAGCGGGCGACCGCGGGAAATTGCCGGCTGCCACTCGTCGAAGAGCGGCTGCAGGTTCCATGCGTGGAGCACGAAGCGCTTTTTCAGGTTGAGTCCTGCCAGTGAAAGCGAGAGTCCGGCCTCCAGGAGCTGGCGTCGCGCGCCCAGCAAAATACCCAGTCCTGCCGCTGTCACCTGCTTCACCGCATGGAGATGGACCACCATCACCAGTCCGTTGATGATGCTGGCCGTGGTGGCATCCTGCACCTGCGCAGCGATCTCGGCTCCCAGCCTGCCGTGGATGTTCACGTGCATCACTTGCGGCGTCACGGCCGTGGTCACTTTGGATTGGCCCAGGTACGGCCGCTGCCACCAGGCTGCCATCAATGCCATCGGCAAGTGTCGCGCCAGGCCGGCAAAGTCCCGCAGGTACCGCGGGCCCAGCCGCACCGGTTCCTGCACGAAGCGCATCGCCCACTCCAGGCCGCATCTCTGAATCCAACGCGGGGCGCGCCAAGTGTCGCCCACCAGAATGTCGAAGCTGCCGCCCACGCCCATGGAAAGGGGAACGCCCAGCCGCTTGCGGTGCATCCAGATCCATTTTTCCTGTTTCGGATTGCCAAATGCGACCAGCAGAATGTCGGGGCTGGTGGAATGGATATGCCTGAGGATTTCCGTGTGATCCATGCGGATCAGGTTCTCCTCCGCGGGAGCAAACGTGCCTACGATCTGTACCCCGGGAAAATTGCGTTCGAGCAGCCGTCTTGCGCGGTCGGCCACGCCGGGCTTGGCGCCCAGCAGAAAAATCTTGTAACCCTTGCGTGCTGAAAGTTCCGCAAGCCTCGGCACCAGGTCCACGCCGGTCACACGCTCCGCCAATGGACATCCCAGAAGCCCGGAAGCCCAGACCAAAGGCATGCCATCGGGGAAAACCAGGCTCGAACCGGCAACAATGCGATGCAGATGCGGATCCGCCAGCGCGTTCAGCCAGATGTCCACGTTCATTGTGCACACCTGGTGGGTTCCACCCGACTGAATCAGGCGCTCCAGTGTGTCAACAGCCTCATCCGCGCTCAAACTGTTGATCGGCAATCCCATGACTGCGACGGGATGCTGCAAGCGGTCTCTCATCTCAGCGTCCATTCCCCGCCTATGCACGCGCCTAGCCTAAGCAGTGGATGCGATTGCCGTCGTTTTCACGGCTGATTGCTTCTCTTGCGCGCCGCATTCCTGTCCGCAACTGGAAATGAAGGTCTCCAGAGGTGCACCGAATGCCACGTTGACGCTGTGGCTCCAGAGTACACCGAAAGCGAGTAATCTTCTTGACTCCGTCAGAATCAGTGCCGACATTATGTGTGACGCGGGCGGACTGATGCCTAGAAACTACCCTTTTGGAACCAACAGGAACAATGGCGAGAAGGTGGGCAAGGACACGCGGAGAAATACGTCCTTAGACACTCATCAACCCCGTACACGAGTAACCGTTCTTTGGTTACTTTTTGTGCAGTTGCACAGTCTGAAGGCTTTCTTCGCTGGCGTCCGAAGATTTCCTAAGGTGCGCTCCAAGCGCCGAGCAGTTTTACTCTGTCCATTCCAGAACCGCCATCGAGCAGGGAGCGAGCTTGATCTCACTTCCCGCGAAGTGCTCCTCCTCGATCCGGACCTTGAACGTTTCCTCATTCGTGTCGCCCGGCGAGGAGCTCACCAGCCGCGAGAGCGTGGCGTTGTCGTCGTGGGCAAGGCCTGCAGCCTCCACGCTGATGCGTCTCGCATGATGCAAGCCGTAGTTGAAAACGATGAGGCTGTGACGCTTCCCGTCCTGGAAGGCGTAGGCGTCGATTTCATGCGCGTTGCGCAGGCTCACTCCGTCGTTGCCCGGCGGCTGGTCGTGCGTGGGATTCTCACCCTTGATCTCCACCTTCACCAGGTCTCCGCGAATGGCGCGGTTCGCGAGGCTCTCGGCAAGCAATTGCGGCCGCTTGCGGCCCTCGGCGCCCATCTCCACCACGCCTCCCCACAGCCGGACCGGCGTGCCGTCTGGGCGCAGAAATTCGTACTGCGGCAAACTGAAAAGCATCTCGTCGCGGACCCCATGATCGCGCATCATGCGCAGCATGTGGCCGGCCACGGCCAGCCCTGCCGCGGCCGACGGAGTGAATCGATCGAGAATGGCTTCGGGCGCGGTCCCTCCCGTGGTGTGCAGATTCACTTCATACACGGCCAGTTGCCGTCCGCCCGCCGACTCGGCCGCTTGGGCCACAAATCCCTCGCGCGACATCTCTTCGGGCTGCGCCAGCAGTGGGCCATAAAGCTCGTCGTCGTTCGCCCATTCGGTGATGCTGCGCATCAGGTACGGAGCGATCGCCAGTGAATTGGCCAGTGGCGCCGCGGCCAGTAGCGCCGCGTTGCGTCCCGGGTCGAAGGCATGGGTTCCCACCACCAGATCGAATTGGCTGGCGCTTGAACCCGCCGCTTCCCGAAACGCCGCGAACACCGCATTCGCCCTGCGCCCGAAAGCCGCGGGATCCTCGATCGCTTCCCCGCGAAAATCCGGGTTCCAGGTTTCACTTCCCAGCTCGATATGAATGGTTTGAAAGGCCTGCGACCACGGCTCGCTCCGTCCGGCAGCAGCGCGCAAGGCTCCGCCCGGCGTCGTCGCCGGGCCCGCCAGGTATTCAGCCAGCTTTCGCGCCTCGTCGAGGCTCGCGGCGGTCGGCGCCACGAGCCATGGCTCCGCGCCCGTCTCCAGGCACAGCTCGAGAAACTCCGGAATCCCCACTGCCACGTCGTCGGAGGGCTTGAACCACGCGCGGTAGCCCGACCGCTCGCGCGCCGCCGGACTGCTGAGAAGATTTTCCACCGTGCTGCCCAGTTCCGCGTCGCTTTCCATCAGCCGCAACACGCCGGGATGCAGTTCCTTCAGCGTCTCCACCACTTCGTCGCGAAACACCGTATGATTCGTGGCATCGCCGCCCACCTGCTCCAGCGACACATCGCTCAGCAGCACCGTACCGCCGGAAACATTGAAGCCGGTTTCGACCGCTGCCGCGGGCAACGCCGTCTCGTTCGCCGTAAACTCCTCGCTGTACTCGGCCCACGCCGGCGTCAAGTGCACATCGGTGTCGAGGTAGCGGCGCAGCCCTGCAGCGAGTCTTCCCACGTGCACGTGCATCGTGCCTGCGCCGGTCGTTGATCCGGTCGTCGATCCGATGAGAACTTTGGCGCGAAAACTCAGCCGGTACCGGCCATGAAGATGCACAAACGCCATTCCCTCCATGGAGTCGAAATAAGCATTCAGATCCGCTGACTGGCCCGCGCCCGCCGCGTCGATTTTCAATGCCTGGTGCACCGGCACGCTTGGCGGAAGATCATTGTGCTCGAGCTCCAGCCGTGCGCCGCCATGCAGCTTCGGCCACCAGCCGGCCCCTGGATCACCCGGAGAGTCTTTTTCGATTGCAATCCAATCACCCGCGCCAATCGCCCTGCCGCCTGAGTTGAGCGTCAGCACAAATCCACTTGCACTTGGGGCCCCGGCCGTCACCGTTCCGCGCTGGCCCTGCGCTACGCCCTCCAGCACCTCGTAGCCCGCGCCATTCCAGAAGTTCGCCGGGAACTGAATGCCCCCGCGTGCATCGACGCACCGGCCCAGGCCGCCCACGTCGCAGTGAAGAATCGTGCGATACTTCATTCCCGCAAACTCGGGATTGCGGGAAAGCAGGTTCTTCAGCATTTGCCCGGAGTCGTAAAAGTTCTGCTCGCCCAGGTTCACTCCCAGCCTTGTCACCCTCCCCAGAACCACCTCGTTCGTGACCCGCAGACGCGGCCCATCTGTTGCAGCGCCGTTCGTCGTCTGCGCGCGCCCCGGCAACGCCGCAGAAACCACGAGTAATGTAAGCAGGATTTTCCCGCAGAACGTGTAGCTCCCGCTCCGCATCACCGCAACGTTCCTTCCTGCGCTGGAGGAATGAAAATGCACCGGCCTCACCCGTTCCCAGCATATTCTTCTTCGCACCGTCCGGCTGTTCCCGACTCCCGGCACATTCCTGCCACAAAACGGCTATCAGCTGCGATCGTCCCTGCGGCCATCGCGCCGCGCCTCCTCACTGACAGCCCTCTATACTTGAGGCACCGTGAACGAGCCAACCGGATTCCACGCACCTCTGCCGACAAGCGCAGAGAACCTTGACCGTCCGGGCTACGAATCCACTGTCTCCATCATCGTGGTCTCGTTCAACACGCGCGATCTGCTGCGGGAGTGTCTCAATTCGCTGCGCGAGGAATGCGCCCGGCTTCCCGAAGGCGTATCGGCCGAGATCCTGGTGGTCGACAACGGCTCGCGTGACGGCTCTGCTGGCATGGTTGCCGCGGAGTTTTCCGGCTCCGGCGTCCCCGTTCGCCTCATCCTGAGCGACGTGAATCTTGGCTTTGGCGTCGCTAACAACCGCGCCATCCAGGCGGCTCGGGGACGCTACCTGGTCCTGCTCAACTCCGACGCGTTTTTCCACTCCGGCGCGCTGGCTCGCGCCATCGCTCACATGGAGTCCGACGCCGCTGCGGGTGTCGGCGGTGCGCGGCTCGTGGGGCGCGATGGCGCCTGGCAGCCAACGGCGCGCAATTTTCCCAGCATTCTCCAGGATGCGTTCGTCCTAACGGGACTCGCCTCGCGCTTTCCCCGTTCCCGTTTCTTCAGCGCCGCCGAACGCACCTGGGCCGATCCTGCTGTGCCCGCCGACGTGGATTGGGTTACCGGCGCATTCATGATTCTGCGCCGCGAGGCTCTTGCTAAAGCCGGACTGTTCGATCCCGCGTTCTTCCTTTATTGCGAAGAGGTCGATCTGTGCCGCCGCGTCAAACGCGCCGGCTTTTACGTTCGTTATTGGCCCGATATCGTCGTCACTCACCTGCACGGCGAGTCCTCGCGCCAGGTTGATGCGCAGGTTTTTTCTGAGAATGAATCGCAGGTCATGCTCTGGCGCATGCGTTCCATGCTGCTCTACTACCGCAAGCACCACGGCGCGAAGGCATGGCTCGCACGCTGGCTTGAAGAAGGCCTTTACTCACTGCGTTTCCTGCGCAACCGCTTCAGTCCCTCGCCGGCTCGGCGCGAGCGTGCGCGTCAGGCGGTGATGCTTCTTCGTCTGCTGCGACAGGCGTGGAAAGAAACCCGCGGCGGACGTGTGAGTCCGCCCAGCCCCTGGTAGGTTTCTTCTGCTTCATTGCAGGAACTCGCGCAGCGGCTCCTCAATTCCCTTGCGCACCAGTTCGCCGCGCTCGCTCACGGGATTCCATCCCAGAACCGCCTTCGCTGCCGTGCAGTCAAAATGCGCCTGCTGGGTGCGGCTCTTCCAATCGCGCCAGGAGGGCATCTGCCGCTCCGGATGCCGCACCGCGACTTTCACCAACCACTTGAGCATGTCGAGCAGATAGAAATGCAGAATCGGCGTGGCGTAGCGCTGAATCCGCATTCCGCCCAAGCGGTCGAGTTCATCGAGATATTCCTGCGCGCTTAGGCCCTGTGTACTCGAGAGTTGATCGGCGACCAGGTTGAAGTCGCGGCCTTCTATGGCCGGCGTGTCCATCGCGGCAATCAGTCCGCGCGCCACGTCCTCCACCAGCACAAGCGGCAGTTTGTTGTTGCCCTGGCCCCAGATCTGGCACACGGCGTCGTGCCACCACATGCCTACGCCCCAATGAAACGGGCTGCCTCCGCGGCCGATCACGATGCCCGGCCGCACAATCACCAGCGGCAGATTCCGCTCCCGATGCATCTGAATCAACATTGCTTCTGTAAGCGCCTTGGCGCGGGCGTACAGGTTTCTGCGAGCGATGTGCGGATCGAGCGACGTGGCCTCGGTGATGGTGCTGCCGCGCTTGCCGGCATAGTACGAATCGATGGTTCCCGCGTAGATGAACCGCTTCACGCCGGCCTGCAACGCGCATTCGGCGACCAGACGCGTGGCGTCGATTTCGTACTTCTGGTACTCCGCCCAGGTCTTTACATGGGCCCGCGCCAGGTGCACCACGCAATCCACGCCCTCCATAGCGCCGAGCAGCGCTTCGCGGTCCAGCAAATTGCCGGTCCGGCAGTCGACCTGTGCGCGCAGCTCCTCGGGAAGGCCGGCTGCGCGGCGCACCAGCACGCGAACGCCGCGGCCATCCGCAACCAGTTGCCGCACCAGTTCCTTGCCGATGAAGCCCGCGCCGCCCAGCACGAGAACGTCGGCCTTCGCGCCGGCGCCTGCCAGACTGGGCTCGGTCCGCGGCCGAACACTCTCCCCCGGAAGATTCGCCCGCTCTCCAATCTCTTTGCACACCCGGATGACGCGCGCGCCAAACTCCCCGGAAACCCGCTGGTCGGGACCCGCCGCGCCATCCGTCTTGCGATAAAATGCGTCCATTGCGCGCGCGATGCTCTCTCCGTATGCCGTGCCGCGCTTCTCAAGGCTGAGTTTTGACAGCACATACTTAGCCAGCGTCGAGCGCGCCTGCGCCTTCTGGTACCTCGCGCGGCTAGCAATGATCGCGTAATTCTCAATGTCCGGATCGGCGGGCCGGTAGCGTTCCAGAGCGTATGTATTGCGCTCGATATCCGCCGTGGCCGCGGCCAGCGACCCGCGCACATGAATGTTGTATTCGGCAAAACCGGGCACGAACGAGCACTCGATGCCGATTGCCGTCGGGCCTTTCACGGCGCTCACCTGCCAGCGGCGATAGAAGCTGCGGCCCGTGGGCAGAATGATCGGTTTCCCCGCGCGCACCTCCATTTCGTCCGGCTCGCCCACCAGATCCAGCATGTGCGCCACTAGGTGCGATCCGGTTTCGAGCATAATGTTGCGCGGGT
>JBEKAS010000036.1:0-22655 GCA_050015795.1 Occallatibacter sp.
GGCGAAGCGCGCAATGTCATCCCCGTGGCCGTGGGTATCGTCACCGGCAATGCCGCGGCCCAGCCAGATCACCTGGTAGATGCCGAGAAAGTCTTGAAAAACGCGCTCCAGTTGCGCGCGGCTCAGCCCGGGATTGCGCTGCTGCACCTCGCTCAGCATGCATTCTTCGGTGGTGAGCAGAACGCCTTTGCCGTTTACGTCGATTGACCCGCCCTCAAGCACCACGGGGTGCTTCATGCCGTTCTGGTTTTGGGCGGCCGGTTGCCAATGCGGACAGCCGAGCAGTTTCGTCACACGGCCGGGCAGCTTGTCGTCGAGATGCCAATCGTCGTACTTGGCCCACGCGTTGAAGCGCCAGTTCGTTATTGCGACCTGCCCTTTGGCGTTGCGCACAAAAATCGGGCCCGAGTCCCGTGTCCATCCGCGATCCGTGGGCCAGCGATGAAAACTCACTTGATCGAGGTCCGCGCCGTCGCGCTTCAGCATGCTCGCGACACGCTTCTCCATCGCGGCATTCTCCACGATCATGTGCACGCGCTCGCAAGCGGCGAGAAGGCGCACGATCTCTACGTAGAGCCAGGGGATGGACGCAAACTTGCCCGGCCAATCTTCGGGATTATGCGGCCACGCAAGCCACGTGGCCTCGTGCGGCTCCCACTCGGCGGGCATGCGGTAGCCAAGCTGGCGCGGCGTCTTTGTCAATTCGTTCAAAAATCCCTCAGGGGCTAAAGCCCACATCCGTTATTGGCGCTTTTCGGCACGAATAAACTCGTGCCCTGATACAAAACTCGGAGTTATCGTATCCTGCTCTAAACGCAAAATACGCGTTTAGGATGGGACACCCGCCTGGCGCACTTGCTACTTGCGGTCTTTTTGTCCCGCGTGCGCCGAGTCCAGGAAGCGTTGCGTAATCCCGGCGTACGCGTCCACGCGGCGGTCGCGCAGGAAGGGCCAGTTGCGGCGCGTCTCCTCAATCAGCGCCCGGTCGATCTCGCCCAGAACGATCTCCTCGGCGTCGTGCCCGGCCTGGGCCACGATGCGGCCAAAGGGATCGGCCAGAAAGCTTCCGCCCCAGAACTCGATTCCCGGCCCCGAAGCGCGATTGCCCAATACGTCGCCCTGTTCGTGGCCCACGCGGTTCACCGCAGCCACGTACACCCCGTTGGCGATGGCATGCGCCCGCTGGATGGTCTTCCACGCGTCGAATTGCGCGGCGCCAAACTCATCCTTTTCCGCCGGGTGCCAGCCGATGGCCGTGGGAAAGAACAGCACCTCAGCGCCCTGCAACGCCGTGATCCGCGCGCTCTCGGGATACCACTGGTCCCAGCACACCAATGTGCCTACCCGGCCAGCGCTCGTATCCACGGCTTGAAAGCCTAGGTCGCCCAGCGTGAAGTAATATTTTTCGTAATAAAGCGGATCGTCCGGTATGTGCATCTTGCGGTAGATGCCGGCGATTTGTCCGTCAGCATCGAGCGTCACTGCCGTGTTGTGATAAAGCCCCGGTGCGCGCCGCTCAAACAACGACGCCACAATCGCCACACGGGCCTCGCGAGCTACATCCGCCAGCTTTTTCGTCGACGGGCCGGGTATCACCTCCGCCAGATTGAACAGCTTCAAATCCTCGCGCTGGCAGAAGTATTGCGTACGGAAGAGTTCCGGCAGGCAGACAATCTGCGCGCCGCGGCGGGCGGCTTCGCGGATGTGCCGGATTGCGGACGCAAAGTTCGCCTCCGGGTCAGCGCCCATGCGCATCTGCACAAGGGCGACGGTAAATTTACGCGCCGTGGTCATGCTCTGTCTTTCGATCCTCTCTGGTGGGCAGCCCTAGCCCAGACAGCAAGGCCAACCCCGCGCCGGCGGAATTGGCCTCAAATCCTCTGCATCATTGCGTGAACCGCTCTACCCCCCGCCTCGGCTCTAATCCAAAAGGCTGCTGCATGCAATGCCTGCTGCATGCAATGTCTGCCGCATGCAATGCCTATTCTTCCAGGATCAGCACCGCCGCAGCGATGGTCGTCGTCCACTTGCCGCGTTTGTCGCCTACCGCCGACTGGGTCACGTTGCTGGTGCGGACAATCTTGTTGGAGATGCGGTAAATCTCCTTTTTCTCGTCCCAGCTCGTGTCGGGATCGAATTCCACGTCGAGCGTGGTGGCCAGCATTTCGGCAGCCAGTTCCTCGGCATACTCGCCCGCCTGATCTTCGGTCTCGCCAAAGCTGTGATGCTCGCTCAGGTAGCCGTAGGTATTGCGGTCGGCCGGAATGGCCACGCCGATGCTGCAAGCCACGAGCCGGTGCGGCTCGCGCGTAGAGTTTTCCGCAATCACCGCGAACACGACCTCGCCGTCGTGCAGGTACTTGAGGCCTTCCTTGCGCGGAATCATCTTGCACTGCGGCGGAAAGATGGAAGAGACGCGCACCAGGTTCTGCGAGGCGATGCCCGCATCCCGAAGGGCCAGCTCGAACGAAGTCAAGCGCTCCTTGTGTTTGCCGACGCCTTTGGTGAAGAAAAGCTTCTTCGGGACCATGCTTTTTCCCAATTTCTATGTGCCCTCCGTGGGGGTGAAATTTGTGGAAGATCTCGAACGTTCCCGCATGAGTCTATCTCATCTTGGTGGGCGCGAACAGAATTTCCCGCAAATTTTTCGGCGGTTCATGACGGAGAACCAAATTCGCAACGCACCGGGCCGCCGGCCGAGGGTTTATTCGAGACCTGGCAAAACGAAAATGCTATAGTCAAGCGTAGATTCCTACCGGAGTTTTCGATCGATGCCGACTAGCAAGTTGATCTCAATCCTCCTCGTCACAACGGCGTTTGGAGGTGCTCCACCGGCGCGCGCCAAGGTCATTGAAGATGCGAGTGGATCTCTCGCAACCCTCACCAGCATTGGCGATGCGCTGAACGCGCCCGACCACCACCCCGTGCACATTCTCTACGTGCACGGCATCAATCAAATTGGCGCCGGCGATTCCTCGCTGCTTCGCGAGTCGATTTGCACCCGGCTCAAGCTCTGCGACGTAAAGGACTGGAAAAACGCGGGCGTGGAGTTTCCCGATCGCGGTGAGTTTGCTGACGGCGTCAATCCGCCCACGCTCGCCTACCTGGGCAGCCCGGTGTGGAAGAGCGCCGACGAGTGGCACGCGGCCGCGCCGTTTGTTGTGCACTGGGTTGTCCATCTCCGCGGGCGCTCCTCCCCGCTGGTAGTGGACGAGATCAACTGGTGGCCGCTGCTTCTTTCGCTCAAGTGCCGCCGCGTGATGGTCCCCGAGGCGCATCTTGCCGGACCCGACCGCGACCTTCTCCAACTCTGCTCGGAACGGAACGCGCAGGTGCCGGATGGAATGGGCCGGTTTTATGCCTGGATCACGCCTGAAGACGCCGCGCAACTCGAAATATTGAAGCCGCAGGGCGCCTGGCTCAACCGGAATCTGAAGGACAACCTCGTCGACTGGGGACTCGCCGATGTGTTGCTCGCCACCAGCCAGCTCGACGGCATTTTGCGCGACGGCATTCGGCAACTCATGGCCAGATCTGCCGCCTTCGATCCCAACCAGGCCGCCGCGTCCCCGAATACGGACCAGGCGAACGAACACTACAACTGGAAGGCGCAACTCGGCAATGCCAAGACCCTCGACCAGGAGTTCGTCGGCGTCACGCACAGCCTCGGCTCTTATCTCTTCTTCAACGCGCTGAATCCTGATGCCCCCGACGCCTCCGCGCCGGCGCAATCGACGCAGCCGGCCGCCATAAAGGCCGACGAAGATTCCGCCGTGCAATACATCTTCCAGCGGACCTCGCTGGTTTATTTCTTCGCCAACCAGATTCAAATGCTCGAGATCACCAATCTGGAGAACACAGCGCAGCCGTCCGCACCCGTCTTCCAGTCGCGCGGGCTGAGTGCGCCGTCGGCTCCCACGGCGCCAGCCGAGAATTTCCGGACCCTCGTCAACCGCTGGAAGCAGATGCAGACCGATTTTCAAACGACCTTGCATCCGGGCGATGAGGCGGCACAGAAGAAAGTTCAGGTGGTGGCGTGGAGCGATCCCAGCGACGTGATCACCTTCCGTGTTCCGAAAATCGGTGATGTGGACGTGGTGAATCTCTACGTGCACAATGCACATCGGTGGTTTGGGTTCTTCGAGTCGCCCGGCGCGGCGCACACCGACTACGCCAAAAACAAAGACGTGCTGCGCGTGATGTTTAAAAGTTCGAAGCCAACGCGGACCCACTGAAGCCGTAGCCGGAGAAGAAGCGACCCTCGGATTCCAGCGGTTAGGATGCGAGCGGATTCACCCAGCGCAGCCCCGGAAAGCGGGCGAAGTCGCGGTCGGTGGTGTGCAACACGCCCCCGTATTCGATGGTGAGAGCGGCTAAGGCGGCGTCGCTGGTCAACTTGCCGCGTGCGTCACCCTTGATAAGCATCTCGCGAAAGAGTGACCAGTGTCTTTCGCCGGGGGCTAGAGCTCGCATGTGCGGCATCGCCAACCACTGATCGACAATGAACAGCACCTGGTCACGCGAAAAGCGCTCGCCGTGTAAACCGGGATAGGTGAGGACATGGATGAATGCCGCGATATTTTGCCAAGGAAGACCGATGGCATCGCTGGATGAGAAAACCTCCTCGATCCACGCTTTTGCCTCCGCATGCGAAGGCGTCGTGGTGTCGTACGCATAGATGAGCAGGTTGACATCGATAACGATCATCGATGATTCGGCCCTTCGATCGCCTCAATGAGGTCGTTGACCGTTTCGTAGCGAGTTCCCAGCCCCGTACCAAGCGGCAGAGGCGTCACCACGAAACGCTTGGGCGCTTCTCCATTACCCTTCGCCAGACCCTTGCGGAGAAGATTGTTCACGGTGGTCTTGAAGGAGCCGCCGGAGCGGCGCAGCTCCTGCCGAACCAGAGCGGCTACGTCGTCGTCGAGGGTGAGAGTGGTTCGCACATCATGATGCTCTCATAATAGACATCATGATGTCAAACAGCGCCCGACGCCATTCCTCTTGCCCTTTGTCCCATACGCCCTCCGGACAGCCGTTGCCACCCCTAAATTGCTGATGTTAGCCTCAACTTTGGACCATTCTCAAAAGGGGCTTCCCTGATCGAAATGCAAAGCACCTACAACGGCCTCGAGCTGCCGAAAAACGGCCAGCCGATCAACTACAAGGACGGGCAGTTTTCCGTTCCCGAACACCCCATCATTCCCTTCATCGAGGGCGACGGCACAGGGCGCGACATCTGGAAGGCATCGCAGCGGGTCTTCGACGCAGCCGTGGAAAAAGCCTACGGCGGCAAGCGCGCCATCCGCTGGTTTGAGATCTTCGCCGGCGAAAAAGCCTTCCGGCAGTTCTCCAACTGGCTGCCCGACGACTCCGTGGCCGCGGCCCGCGATCTGCGCGTCTCAATCAAAGGGCCGCTCACCACGCCGGTCGGCGGCGGCATTCGTTCGCTGAATGTCGCGCTGCGCCAGATTCTCGATCTCTACTCCTGCGTGCGCCCGGTCAAGTACTACCAGGGCGTGCCCAGCCCGGTGAAGCACCCCGAACAGGTAGACATCGTCATCTTCCGCGAGAACACTGAGGACGTGTACGCGGGCATTGAGTTCAAGCAGGGCTCCGAAGACGCGGCTCGGTTGATCTCCTTTCTGAATGACGATCTCTTGTCCAAGACCAAGAAAAGAGTGCGCGCCGATTCCGGCGTGGGCATCAAGCCCATTTCCATCTTCGGCACCAAGCGGCTGGTGCGCGCAGCTATCAAGCACGCATTGGAATCTGGCCGCAAGACGGTGACGCTGGTGCACAAAGGCAACATCCAGAAGTTCACTGAAGGCGCATTCCGCGAGTGGGGCTACGAAGTGGCCATCGAGGAGTTCCGCGACCAGACCGTAACCGAGCGCGAAAGCTGGATCCTCGGCAATGTCGACTCGAACCCCGGCATCACCCTCGAGCAGAACGCCGCGCTCATCGAGCCTGGCCTCGAATTCGGCAACCAGGCCTTCCGCGATTCGGTCTACGCGGAGATCAAATCCGTCCTCGACTCCATCGGCAAAACCCACGGCAACGGCGCGTGGAAGTCGAAGATTCTCATCAATGACCGCATCGCTGATTCCATCTTCCAGCAGATCATCATTCGCCCGTCGGACTACAGCATTCTGGCCACGCCCAACCTGAACGGCGATTACATCTCCGACGCGGCCGCGGCGCAGGTGGGCGGCCTGGGCATCGCGCCCGGCGCCAACATCGGCGACGGCTACGCAGTCTTCGAGGCCACGCACGGCACCGCGCCCAAGTACGCCGATAAGGATGTCATCAATCCCGGCTCCGTGATTCTGTCGGGCGTGATGCTGCTTGAGTTCATTGGCTGGAAGGAAGCGGCGCATATGATTGAGAGCGCGATGGAGAAGACCATCCAGCAGAAATTCGTCACCTACGACTTCGAGCGGCAACTTTCCGGCGCCACCAAAGTGGGCACGAGCGAGTTTGCGACACGCATCATCGGGAATATGTGAAAAACAGCTTCTAGCTCCTAGCCTCTAGCTGCTAGCAAGACGTTCAGTTTTGTAACAGGGCGCGGCTTCAGCCGCGCCGCAGAAAACCCTGAAAAGGCATCGGGCTTTAGCCCCTGAGGGATTCAAGGAGATCTGAAATGCGAAAGAAAGTCTCAATCGTCGGCGCGGGCAATGTGGGCGCCACTTGTGCGCACTGGATTGCGGCAAAGGAATTGGCCGATGTGGTGCTGGTCGACGTGGTGGAAGGCGTGCCGCAAGGCAAAGCGCTGGACCTGCTTGAAGCCATGTCCATCGAGAAGCGCGACGTGGCCATCGTTGGCTCCAACGACTACGCGGCCACGGCCAACTCCGACATCGTCATCATCACCGCGGGCATTCCCCGCAAGCCCGGCATGAGCCGCGACGACCTGCTCAACACCAACTTCAAGATCATGTCTGACGTGGTTACGAAGGTGGTGGCGCAGTCGCCGGAGTCGATTCTCATTATCGTTTCCAATCCTCTTGACGCCATGGCCCAGGCCGCCTACCGCCAGGCCGGATTCAATCGCGAACGCGTCATCGGCATGGCCGGCGTGCTCGATTCTGCGCGCTTCCGCACCTTCATCGCCGAAGAATTAAATGTGAGCGTCGAAAACGTGACGGCATTCGTCCTCGGCGGCCATGGCGACACCATGGTGCCCTTGGCCCGCTACTCCACCGTCGCGGGAATTCCCATCACCGAGCTCATCGCGCCCGATCGGCTGGAGCAGCTTATCCAGCGCACGCGCGACGGCGGCGCCGAAATCGTGAAATATCTCAAGACCGGCAGCGCCTACTACGCGCCGTCCGCGGCCACCGTCGAGATGGCGGAGGCCATTCTCAAAGACAAAAAGAAGATTCTGCCCTGCGCGGCCTATCTCGATGGCGAGTACGGCATCTCCGGTTATTACATCGGCGTGCCCTGCAAGCTGGGCGCCGACGGCCTCGAGCAGATCATTGAAATCAAGCTCACGCCGGAAGAAGACGCCGCGCTCAAGAAGAGCGCCGCGGCCGTGAAAGAGCTTTGCGCGGTGATAGGGGTCTAGGGGCTGATTCGTGATTTTGTAGCGCCGACCTCCAGGTCGGCTGTCGTGTGGGCCTCCTGGCCCGCACACGAACCCTGGCGGCGTGGACGCCGCCAGTACGGCCGGTCTGGAGACCGGCGCTACTCGACTACGCAATTTACGGATGAGGCCTCAGTGCGGAAAGACTTCAGAATCAAGCGGCGCGCGCAATGAGATCTGTGCGCGCCCCAATGATTCGAATAGCTAGAAGCTAGGAGCTAGAAGCTGCTTTCGTCAGTCGATCACTAAGCTTAATTCGTGGCGCAGATCGGCGCCGCGAATCCAGAAAATCACGTCCGTAGCGATATTCGACGCATGATCGGCGATCCGTTCCAGGTTCTTCGCCACCAGGATGCCGTTCATCGCCTGCTGCGTAAACTGCGGCTTTTCTTCGATCATCCTGAGCAGATCGTTGTGCGCGCGGCGGTTCATGCGGTCGATTTCGTCGTCCATCCCACGCACCGTTTCGGCCAGGCGCGCGTCGCCGTCCAGCAAGGCCTGCAGCGCGGTGCGGATCATCTCCCCGGCAAACTCGCCCATGGCGGCAAAATCCGCCGGCAGCTCGACCTCGTCGAGCGGCAGGATCTCCTTGGTCCGCCGCGTGATGCTCATGGACTGATCGCCGATCCGCTCCAGGTCGCCGTTGATCTTGATTACGGCGAGGATAAATCTCAAATCGATGGCCATGGGCTGTTCCTTGGCGAGCAGTTCGTAGGCCATCTCGTCCAGCTCGCGCTGTGCGGTGTCGATCGCCCTTTCGTTCTGCTTCACAAACTTGCACAAGCCCTTGTCGCGCCGCAGATAGGCTTCCAACGCGGACTCGACGGCCTGCTGCGCCAGCGCGGCCATGGCCAGAAGCTTGTCCTTGAGTTCAGCTAACTGCTGGTGAAAGTGAATACGCGGCACTACGGTTTTCCCCCATCTCCCCATTGTGCATCAAGCAAGATTACAGGAGAACAAATTTCCGCGCATGCACCAGAAGTGCTATTACCAGCGGAACCGGGCCCAATCCGGCGCCCGCGCCGCCCCGCGAATCCGAAGTATCCTGACGCGCAGAGCGCTGCTGGCGGCGTGGACCCTTCGGCTCCGCTCAGGGCAGGCTGTGCCAGTACAGCCGGTCTCCCACCCCAAGAAACAAGGGCCGTTTCTTGGGGGCCCCGGTCTGGAGACCGGCGCTACTTCAAGAGGCGAGCCTCTATGGCAGTTCGATCTTCCCCAGCAGGAACATATACCCTGCAACGCCAACGGCAAGGTATGCGCCTGCGACGGCAAACGCCCACGCGTAGGAATGAAAAGCCGACACCAGGTAACCCGTCAAAATCGAGGCGGTAATTCCGGAAATCTGCCCGCAGAAATTGATGATTCCGCCCACTTTCCCCACGTTGCCGCGCACCGCGATCAGCGAGGGCAGCGACCAGGCTACCGGCGCAGCGGCCGCCAGCCCCCCGAGCGAAACGCTGATCCACACCAGCGCCTGCGTGGCATTGTGCGCATGAGCCGCGCCCAGAATGCCCAGCCCGAATGCCGTTCCACCGATCAACACCACCTGGCGCACCGCGCTCGCGTTGCAGCCGCGCTTCACCAGGAAGTCCACCAGCCAGCCGCCGATCGCGAGGTCGGTCGCGGTGGCGAAGAGCCAGGGCACGCTGGTGTAAGCAAACGAGTGCAGCAGATCGATGTGCAAGGTCGAAGACAAATACGTGGGCAGCCAATAGAGCAGCAGATAAAACACGTAGTTATATGCGCCAAACCCCAGCGCGAGACCCAGCACCTTGCGCTGCATAATAAGTTGGCCCAGCGAAGACGCTTTTTCTTCATCCTGTTCCCGCGCGCCCTGCGCGCTGTTGCGGTCTTCAATGTAACGGCGTTCGATCGCCGTCAGTTTCGGATCGTCGCCGGGATCGCGATAGACACGCGAGAAATAAACGAAGTAGGCGAAGCTTATGACTCCGGTAAACGCGAAGCTCCAGCGCCAACCGGAGTGGATCAGCACGATCCCGACGAGGGGAACCCCGATGGCTGAGGCGAACTTTGCCGCGGCATCGAAGAGCGATGTGGCAAAACTGCGCTCGCGCGCCGGAAACCACAGGCCGATGGCCTTGGCGTTCGAAGGAAATGCCGGCGCTTCACCCACGCCGAGCAGGAAGCGCGCTCCAAAGAAGCCGCCCAGGTTGGGCGTAGCCGCCGCCGCAAACGACGCCGCGCTCCACAGAAAAGTTCCCACGCGTCCCACGCGCCGCACGCCGAATTTGTCGAGAATCACGCCGATGGGAAGCTGGCACGCGGCGTAGGTCCAGTTATACGCGCTCGAAAGATAGCCGAAAACCACGTCGGAGATGCCGAAGGCGCCGATCAGCGCATTGTGCGATACCGAGAGATTGACGCGGTCGAAGTAGTTAACCAGAATGCCGATGCCGAGCAGCCACGCGATGCGCCAGCGCCGGCCGGGCACATGCGGGTTTGCCTCAGTGAGTGATTCTGCTGTCAAACTTCCTCCACGAGCGGTAGGGATGCTTTAGTCGGCAGGCAGCGGCCCGCTCTGCGCCACGTCGTTCTCCAGCGTGCCGATGGGATCGATGATGGCGCGAATCCTGTCGCCCGCAGCCAGCGGCAGCACTCCGGCAGGACCGGCCGCATGCGTCTCCACACGCAACAGGGGGCGCAGCCAACGCGCACCGTCCGTGCCGGAATCCGTCTCCAAAACCGAGCTGAGAGGAATGGTTGCGATGGGGAGGCCCTTTCCGCAGACCAGTATAGTGGGCGCGGCCATGCTTCTGACGGCGCATCCGCGGAGCGGGATGCTATAAAGCTCATGTGCCACGTAACCCATCGGACGATACTGCCCAGATTCAGGCGGCGCAAGTTCAGGCGGTGCAAATTCACGCGGCGGAAGTTCAGGCGAGTCTGCGACGCCGCTGGCTTTACCTGATGCCGGTGGTCTTCGTCACCTACAGCCTCGCCTACCTGGGCCGCTCCAACTTCGGCTTCGGCGCAGCCGCGGGCCTGGCGCAATCGCTGCACATTACCGAATCCCGCGCGGCTTTTCTCGGCTCGGTCTTCTTTCTTGGCTACTTTCTCTTCCAGGTTCCGGCGGCCACGTATGCGGTGCGCCGCAGCGCCACCCGGCTGGTCTTTTTCGCGCTCATCAGTTGGGGAATCCTCTCCGGACTGACCGGGATCATCCGCAATTACTGGCTTCTGGTCGCGGACCGGCTCCTGCTCGGCGTTGCGGAAGGCCTCATCCTGCCCTCGATGCTCATTCTGCTCACCAACTGGTTCACGCGCGCCGAGCGCTCGCGGGCCAACGCCATTCTCATTCTCGGCAATCCCGTCACCGTCACGTGGATGGCCGCCGTCACTGGCTACCTGATCCGCGCCGTGGGCTGGCAAATGACGTTCGTGATCGAAGGCATTCCCTCGGTGCTGTGGGCCCTGGTGTGGATTCTCGTGGCGCGCGACCACCCTCGCCAGGTTCGCTGGCTGCCTGAAGAGAGCAGCAGCCAACTCGCCGAGGCGCTTGCCCGCGAGCAGGCTTCCCTGCCCGCATACAACAACCTACGCGCGGCATTGCGCGTGCCCGGCGTGCTCCTTCTTTGCTTCCAATATTTCTGCTGGAGCTTTGGCGTGTACAGCCTTGTGCTCTGGATTCCGGAGATGATCCGCTCCGGATCGGCGCGCGGCATTGAGCAGGTGGGAATGTTGAGCGCGGCGCCGTTTCTTCTTGGTGTCGTGCTCATGCTCGCAGTCGCCCATTTCTCCGATCGCGCGCAGCATCGCAAGTTGTTCGTGTGGCCATTCCTCATACTCTCGGGCGCAGCCCTGTTTGGCTCGTTTGCCGCCGCCGGCAGCCACTTCTGGCTCGCTTATTCTTCTTTGATCGTTGCGGGCGGCGCCATGTATGCGCCCTACGGGCCGTTCTTTGCCATCGTGCCCGAGATGCTGCCTGGCACCGTTGCCGGCGAGGTGATGGCGCTGGTGAACACCTTTGGCGCTCTGGGTGGATTCGCCGGCACCTGGCTCGTGGGCTGGCTGCAGGCGCTTACCGGAAGCGCGCGAGCCGGATTCCTTTCGATGTCGGTGGCGCTGATCGTTGCTGGAGCGATTACGTTGTGCCTGCCTTCGACCCGGCGCCCACCGCATCCCGCGTA
This sequence comes from Occallatibacter sp., assembly GCA_050015795.1. Lineage (GTDB taxonomy): Bacteria > Acidobacteriota > Terriglobia > Terriglobales > Acidobacteriaceae > Telmatobacter. Next base: position 11,740 of record JBEKAS010000036.1, read on the forward strand.
AACTCGCCGTCAACCAGCCGCCAAATGCCGAGCGGATTCTGGTTTTTCAGCTCGTCGGGCAGCGCCGCTTGCGGAAAACCCTGATAGCAGACGGGGCGCGCGAAGCGGTAGATCGAGTACGTGCCCACCGACGTCGCACGGCTGTCGCTCGCCTCGAAAAAGCCGGCAGCTTGCAGCTAAAAGCTGCTTTCGCCAATATCTTCGTTCCAAATCTCACGATGCGCGGCGATGTAACCCGCGAGCAGCTCCCGGCACTCGGGGTTGTCGAGATCGATCACTTCCACGCCGTTTTCGCGCAGCCAGTCAATCCCTCCGGAGAAGGTGCGGCTTTCGCCCACCACCACCGTGCCAATGCGGAATTGCCGCACCAGGCCGCTGCAATACCAGCAGGGAGCCAGGGTGGTCACCATCACCAGGTTGCTATAGCTGCGTTGGCGGCCGGCCCGGCGAAAGGCATCCGTCTCGGCGTGCATGCCGGGATCGCCCTGCTGCACGCGGCGATTGTGGCCGCGGCTCACCAACTCGCCGGTGCGCGTAAACATTGCCGCCCCAATGGGAATGCCGCCTTCGACAAGACCATGCCGGGCCTCTTCAAAAGCCACGGCAAGCATTTTCTCGTAGAGATTCACAGAACGACTCCTGCCTAGCAGGTTAGCAAGCCCATCTGGCTGCGAGTTGACTTTCGGCGGCTCGCACTCAATTCACCGTCAGCACCATCTTGCCGAAGTGGCTGCCCTCTTCCATGCGCTCCAATACTTCGCGCGCCTGGCTCCAGTCGAACTCCTCGCCCACAGGCCGCAGCTCGGCGAGACTGATGGCGCGGTTCATCTCTTGAAAGTCCCGTCGCGAGCCCACGTAGATGCCGTGGATCCGCGACCACTTGTGGAGGATCAGGCCCAGAGGAATGGCTTCAGTTCCCGCGGCAAGCACGCCAATCTGTGCGATCGTTCCGCCCATGCGAATGGACCGAAGGGAGCGCGCCAGCGTTCCCAGGCCGCCCACTTCCACCACCAGGTCCACGCCGTCGCCGCCGGTCTGGTCGTGCGCCCAGCGATGCCAGTCGGGATTATCGCTGTAGTTCAGTCCCGCATCCAGGCCCATCGCGCTGGCCCGCTCCAGCTTCTCGTAGCTCGAACTGATGCCCAGCACCCGTGCCCCCTTCAGCCGCGCGAACTGCAGCGCAAAAATGGACACGCCGCCCGTTCCCTGAATCAGCACCGTCGATCCCGGCTTGATCTCGACCGTGGCGAGGGCGTTCCACGCCGTCACTGCGGCGCAGGGCAGGGTTGCCGCTTCCTGAAAGCTCAAGTGGTCGGGAATCGCCACCAATCCCTGCTCTTTGAGCACCACATAATCGGCCAGCACGCCGTCGATGTCGCCGCCCAGAGCGCCACGAGCTTTGGTTGCGGTCAGCGGCCCTTCCTGCCAATTCTGCATAAAGATGCCGGCTACGCGATCGCCCGGCCTCCACGTCGTGACGCCCGCGCCCACGGCCGCCACCTCGCCGGCCGCATCGGAACAGGGAATGCGCGGCAGCTTCATTTTGGGGTTGTACAGCCCCTTCACCACCATCAGGTCGCGACGGTTCAACGAAACCGCGCGCACCGCCACCAACACCTCGCTGGGGCCCGGCGCGGGCGTGGGCCGCTCCACAAACTCCAGTGAATCAATGCCAAAAGCCGAAACCTGCCAAGCACGCATGGCAAATCTTATCCTTTCGTGGTTCCCATCCATCATTCTGCGGGACGCAATCGGTCAACTCCCCCGTAGAATGAAGATATGGCTCGTGGATGGGAAAGTAAATCGGTGGAGGAGCAGATGGCAAGTGTCATGGAGGTCTCCGTGGCTGATTCCAGCAACAGAATGGTCACTGAGGAAGAGCGGCGTGCCGCCGAACTTCAACGCACCACACGCGAACGCCAAATCCAGGCGCTCAACCTGCAACGCGAAAGCATCCTGTCGCAGAGGACTTCAAATCCAGGCCGCCGCGCCGCCCTCGAAGCCGCTTTGGCGCACATCGAGGCGCAGATTCACGCTCTCGGGTAAGGTCGCCGGGAACGCCCCGCTCACGGCTCGCGATGGATGAGCAGCGTATTGGCCTGATTGATTGAGGTCAGCGACACGCGAGCAATATTCACATGCTCGGGCCGCGTCACGGCCCAAAGAATCACATCGGCAATGTCTTCGCCGGTCAGCGGCGTAATGCCCTTGTAGACCTTGGCGGCCTTCCCCGCATCGCCGTGGAAGCGCACCAGGCTGAAGTCCGTCTCCACGAGGCCAGGGTCGACGCTGGTGACCCGCACCGGCGTACCCAGCAAATCCTCGCGCAGCCCATCGTTGATGGCCCGCGCCGCGGCCTTGGTGCCGCAATACACCGCGCCGTTGGGATAAACGATCTCGCCGGCCATCGATCCCAGGTTCACCACGTGGCCGCGCCCGCGCACCACCATCCCGGGAACCACGGCACGCGCCACGTACAGCAATCCCTTGATGTTGGTGTCGATCATCTCTTCCCAGTCTTCAATCCGGCCGGTGTAGAGCTTCTCCATGCCCCGGCTCAGACCGGCATTGTTCACCAGAATGTCGATCTCCGCCCACTCCGGCGGCAGCTCGTCAATGGCGCGCTGCACGGCGTGGCGGCTGCGCACGTCCAAATCAATGGAGTGCACGGCGGCGGCGCCGCGGTCCAGGGCGCGCGAGGCAATTTCCGCCAGTTTTCCGGCGCGCCGGGCGGCCAGCAGCAGGCGCGCTCCCTCGCCCGCAAAGGCCATGGCGGTAGCTGCGCCAATGCCGGCGCTGGCCCCCGTAACGAGGGCAATCTTGCCTTTCAGTCGCATCTCAGCTCTCATCTTACAGGCAGGCTTCTTCGCCGGGCCATTTTGTATTGGCCCACAGCCCAATCTTCCCGGGCCAGTCCGGCGGCGCGGGCCTCGGCAAAGACCTCGGCCATCAAATCGGCCAGGCTCAATCGTGTGTCGCGGCTTGCGGCGGCCTCGCGCAGCAACCGCAAATCCTTCTCGCCCAGCTCCATCGTCGCGCCCGGCCACTCCGGCGGGTGCAACATCACCTTGCTGTACGCCGCGTAAAACGGCGACTGGAAGAGCGCGCTGTTCACGGCCTCGAAGAACGTCCCGGGATCAACTCCCTGCTTCTCCGCATACACAAACGACTCGCTCAAGGACTGCACCATCATGGTGATGAGAAAGTTGCCGCCCAGCTTCACGGCGTGCGCCTGCCGCGGCTCGGCGCCCACCACGGAGATGCCGCGCGAGAGCGGCTCCAGCAGCGGCCGGGCTTTGGCGATTGCGTTCTCCGCGCCGGCCACCACAATCCAAAGGCGTCCCTCTTCGGCCACGTTGGGCCGTCCAAACACCGGCGCCGCCACAAATTCCTGCCCGCGCCGCGCGTGCTCTTCTGTCAGCCGTTCGCTCAGCGCCACGCTGATCGTGCTGCATGAGATGTGCAGCGCGCCCGGGCTCAACGCGTCCATTAGTCCGTTGGGACCAAACAGCACTTCCTCGTTCGCCGCGTCGTCAAACAGCATGGTGAACACGGCGTCGGCGCCCAGTTCGGCCTCAGCCGGCGTGGCCGCGGCAATCGCGCCCTCGCGCAACATCGGTTCGGTACGCCCTTCGGTGCGGTTCCACACCCGCAATTCATGCCCGGCGGCAATCAGGTGCATCGCCATCGGCGTTCCCATCTTGCCGAGTCCAAGGAATCCAATCTTCATGAGGAGATTGTAAAAGACAGGGAATAGGGAGAGTAGTAAACAGCAGCCAGCAAGGTGTGGGCCTTTGTGGCGATAGCAAGGGAATCGTGCTGCTCGGGAGAAAAAGACAACCGCAGATCCTTCGACTCGTCCCGGCATGCCGTGACTGCTCAGGATGACAATCCCATTTCGCAGCAGGGATCCGAGACGACGGAAACATGGTCGAAATTGAACTGGCGTGCGGCAGCGCATTGGGCTGCGGCTTGAATTTCGGCGCGCGCTGCGCAGTCGTGGTATTTGGCGCCGATCAAGTCGGCGGCCCACATCATGGTGATGGGCATAGCGGGTGGCCGGTCCACCGGTTTCCCGACCAGCAAGGTCAAGACCCGTTCGCGTGAGGTGATCATGGTTGGCGATACGGCGTCATTTGAACAAGAAGCGAATCGTAGCCGAGACGGCGCTCGTACTGAGACTCGCGTTCACTGTGCTCTTTGGCCTCGAGGATTGTTATGACGGCGATGTCTTCGCACAAATGGCGCAGCAAACAGCGGGTGAGCAGCCGGGAGTGCATGGCTCCGATGCAGTTGTGAGGCCCGCTGCCGAAGGCAATGTGCGGATTGGTCTTCCGGTCCAGGCGCAATTCGTCCGGGTTTTCAAAAACGGAGGCGTCGCGGTTGGCTGAGGCCCAGCAGAGGGAAACCCGCTCGTTGGCCTCAACCACCACCCCTTTGACTTCAGTGGCATGGGGACAGACCCGGCCAATGTGAGTCACCGGCGAGACAAACCGGAAGAATTCTTCCGCCGCGATGTTCAACCATTCCGGTCTTGCCCGCAACGCGTCCAATGCCTCCGGGTGTCCGCCGAAATAGCCGATGATGGATGCCACCGTCTGGATGACGGTATCGCGTCCACCGGCGAAGACCAGATTGGCAAAGCCCATCATTTCTTCGCGTGTCAAAGGGCGGCCGCGAAATTTCGTCTGCGTCAACACGCTAAAAAAATCGTCGCCGGGGTTTTCGGTGCTACGGTCCAACTGCCGCTGAATGTAGCGTTCGAGCGCGGCACCCTTCGCCTGGCCATTGGCGCCGTCGCGGAAGACATGAGTTCCCCAACTGATCCACTCACTGGCCTCTCGCTCCGGCACGCGCAGCAGATAGGTCAATGCGCGCGATTGCAACGGCAACGCAAATTCCCGCACAATTTCAATGGACGGCCTGAGCGTGGCTTGCTCGAGGAGTTCAGTGATGAGCGCATCCACCTTGCGGACCATCTCCGGCTCTTTTGGTTGGCGGAAAAACGGCTCGACGATTCTCCGGTAATCGGTGTGGTCCGGCGGGTCTGTTTCTATCGGCAGCTGACGCACGGAACGCACGTCTTCCTCGGACGGAATGGGAACGCGGAAAGGCGCGTCGTTGCTGAAGGTCTCCCAATCGGCAGCGGCGGCTCGAACATCCTTATATCCCAAAATCATGGGAATCTTCTTGCCTTGAAAAATGGCCTCGAGGACACCTTCGGCCTCGCGCTTTTCGCGGAAAGGGTCGTTGGCGACGAAATTCTTATCGCTTATTGACATCTCCCCTCTGGTTTCTGGCCCACGACCTGCGTGGGCCTTCTTTGTGATTTTCTTCCTGCTCCACAGGTTTGCAAATCGTTCTTTCAGTCTGTTTTCAAATCCGCCCCGGTTGTTCTCTGGCGATGGGAGTGCTTCGTTGATATTTGTGCTTTTCGGCACACTTTTCGACCCGATGCGAGGACACCCCTTCCGCCGTTTTCATTGTTTTCAAGCGTCTCCTTTAACTTTACCCTGATGCCGTTGCTCAGGAGGACAGCGGTGTTCTTGTGGCGAATTTCAGGAACAGGACGCTAATTCGGCGTGCCAGTGGTCTCTTCCGCGGCAAATGTGCATTCGCGGCACTGGCACACGCGGCGCAGATAATCCCACGAATAGATGCCGCCGGAGTGGCCGTCAGCCCAATTGAACTGGATGGCGTACCGGCCCACGGGATGCACGCTGGCCGGCTTGGGCGGCGGCGTGTACATGGGCAGTAACGCGGCCGGTTTCGGCTTGGGCTGGCCCACCTTGCGGCCCTCATTGGCGCGCTCGTCCACGCAGGTGGCGCACGGGCAGGCCTCGCGCAGCCACGCAAAACCCCACGCGCTCTTGTGGCCGTCGGCCCAGTCGATCTCCAGGCCCTTGCCCTCGGTCATCAGCACCCGCACCTTCTCGGGCGTGATAGCGATCTTCGATAGCGGCTGATTGCGCGCCTCATCGTGCGTCTGTTCGTCTTTGCTCGCGAAGCGGATGCCCTCGTGGCTCATGAATACAGTTTACAGGTGTCAGGTTTCAGTGCTCAGGGATCAGGGGAGCTGTCAGTTTTCAGCGGTAAGTGTTTGGTAGTTAGGGATGGGTGCCATGGACGATCGAGCCGGCGCAGTTGAGTGCTAACATGTTGCCACTGTGCCCGCCAATGATCCGAACGAAGTCTGGAGACCTCCTCCCGAATTGGAGCAGCCCCTGCCGCGCCGGGTCAGGCTGAACGGGATCGGAATCGCGCATTGCTTGGTCGCGGTGGCGTGTCTTGCTTTTGGGGTTTACGAGGCGTCGCAGGTTATCAACGACGAGCTGCGACGACAGGCGGAGAACGAATCTCTTACGCGCCAGCTGGCTGCGGAGGGGCAGGAAACAGTGGCTACGGTCACACACCTGTATACAGCCTTGGGGCACGCCGTCGGTTTCGAATACACCATCGACGGACGGCAATATAAGCGAGGCGCCCTCATCAGTGCGGAACATTGGCGGTCGCTCCATGTGGGTTCGCCCCTGACAATCCGCTATATGCCTTCCGATCCTTCGAAAGCATGCCCGGCCGCCGACCCACCTGATTCTCAGAACCATTGGTCTACAGCTTTGCCAATGGCCGGAATGATTTTGTTTTTCATGTTGAGCATTGCGGCTGGACACCTTGCGGCCCTGTTCCCTAAACGCCGTCTACTGGCGAGAGGACAACCTGTTCGCGGTACGGTGACCCGCTGCAGGAAAGGTGGCGGCAGGTATTTCCTGGACTACGATTTCTCGCTGCCCGATGGGCGCCAGTGCCAGGGTAAGGCGATCCGCGGCCAGCGAGGGGCGGAAGGTTCGGCAGTCACGGTTCTTTACGATCGCGATCAGCCGCGCCGTAACACCATCTACCCGTTGGGACGGTGCGTCTGGAAGCTGGCCGAACCGCGATAAGCGGCTCATGGTCATTGACCGGTGCCAGACGGACATCAGCAAGCGGACCTTCCCTGGTCCGACAGCTCATGTTTCTCAACTCCTGAAGCAGCTCACTGCCTCACGAAGAACCAAGCTGCCATCGACAATCCGATCGCCACCACGAGCCCGCGCAGTACAGGCTGCGGAACCCGCCGCGCCAGGCTTGCCGAAGTGTATCCGCCGATCGCCGCCGCCACCATCGCTGCCAGGCAGAAGCGCCACACCACCTGCCCATCGGCGATGAAAATGACAAAAGCGATGCCGTTGGCCAGCAGATTGGCCACCACTTTCAGCGCGTTGATGACGTGGATGTCCTCGTAGCCGAAGAGCGCCAGCAGCGTCATAAAAAGAAAGCCCGCTCCGGCGCCAAAATAGCCTACATAAAAGCTCACCACAACGGTAGCGAGAAAAAGCGGCAAACGGCGCGGCGCATGAGCCTCGCCGCTCCCGGCGCTTGCATGGCGCTTGAATTTCAACCGCTCCAGAGCGCGCGTTACCGGCCCGCTCACGGCAAAGGTGGACGCGGCGAACAGTAGCAGCCACGGCACCAGACGCATGAACGTCTTCTGCGGCGTGTTCAGGAGCACCACCGCCCCGGCCGTGCCGCCCACCAGTCCAGCCAGCGCCATCAGCAAGGCGGCGCGCAGATTTTTGCGCACATCCTGGCGGTACGCGGCAACCGAGGTCAGCTGGCCGGGCCAGATAGCCACCGTATTCGTGGCGTTGGCCTGCACCGGCAGCATGTTCATGCCCAGCAGCGCCGGAAATGACAGAAACGACCCGCCGCCGGCCACCGCATTCAGCACGCCTGCCAGAAATGCAGCCACCACCAGCCACACCCAGTGCCAGTTGATGGTTGCCAATGTGCCTGGAAGATCGGACATGAGCTTTTATTGTAGTTTGCCGCTTCCGGAGGCGGTTCGCGCGCGTTCGAGCGCACTTTTGCCTCTCTTTCGGGCCGGACAGGGCGGCAGAAAGCCCAATCCCGAGGATCAAAAGGGTCGAGTTCGCCAGCCAGCGCATAAAATGAACTTTACTGTATTGAAAACAAATGACTTATTATTGAATCATAAATATGAGTGTATTTCGCTAATATTTTCTGCATCTTTTGTGCTATAGTTTCATCAGATGGGTTGAGTGGCGGTGAGCCACGCTCCCGCCCCATCCACAAATTTTCGATCAACAATGGAGGAAATTATCATGGCTATCACCCGTTGGGACCCCTTTCGCGAAGTCGTTGCCCTGCAGAACCGCATGAACTCGCTGTTCGGCAACCTGAACAATGAGTCCGAGAACCCCCTGACCACGGCCAGCTTCGTTCCCGCGGTCGACGTCTACGAAGACGAAAAGAAGGTCGTCCTCAAGCTCGAAGTTCCGGGCATTGAAGAGAAGGACCTGGACGTGAGCGTGGAAAACCACACCCTCACGGTCAAGGGCGAGCGCAAGTTCGAGAAGGAAGAGAAGGAAGAGAACTTCCATCGCATCGAGCGCCGCTACGGCAGCTTCTATCGCGCCTTCTCCCTGCCCACGACCGTAGACACGGAGCATGTTGCCGCCAAGTACGAGGCCGGCGTGCTCAAGCTGGAGCTGACGAAGAAGCCCGAAGCCCAGCCCAAGCAGATCAAAGTCAATGTCGCTGCCTAAGAGCAGCACCGAGCTTCTGCTAGCTTCTAGCTGCTAGCTCGGCCCGCTCGAGGCAACAGCCGTAATTTGAACGCGCCGGGTGGTGAGAAGTGTTTTTTCCACTCGGCGCGTTTGTTTTCTTTGCAACAAAGTACAAGAATCAGAATTTTAGAGAGCGACTAGACGCTGGCTCCCGGGAGGATCAAGCTAGGAGCTAGAAGCTAGCAGCTTGGAGCTGTATTTTATGGCCATTCGTGGGGACAAATTCACCGTGAAAGCGCAGCAGGCGATACAGCAGGCGCAGTCGCACGCTGCCGAGCTGGGCAACCCCGAGCTGCAGCCCGTACACCTGTTGCTGGCGCTCATTGAGGACCGCGAGGGTGTCATCCCCGCTGTCCTCGAAAAGATCGGTGTGCCGACGGAGCGCCTCGAAAGCGACCTGCACGGCATCGAGGAGAAACTGCCTCGCGTGGCGGGCGCCGCCGCGCAGCCGGGCATGAGCCAGTCGCTGAACAAAGCGCTCGAGCAGGCCTTTCGCGAAGCCACCAACTTCAAGGACGAGTACGTGTCGACGGAGCATTTATTGCTGGGCATCGCCGGCCTCAAGAGCGATCCCGCGCGTGACGCACTGGTCGCCCTCGGTGCTACCAAGGACGCCATTCTCAAGGCGCTCACCGCCGTGCGCGGCTCGCAACGCGTCACCGACCAGAATCCCGAAGCCAAATTTCAGGCGCTGGAAAAATACGCCAAGGACCTGACGGATCTTGCCCGCCGCGGCAAGCTCGATCCCGTCATCGGCCGCGACGAGGAGATTCGCCGCGTGATCCAGGTGCTGAGCCGCCGCACCAAGAACAATCCAGTGCTCATTGGCGAGCCCGGCGTGGGCAAAACCGCCATTGTCGAAGGCCTCGCCCGCCGCATCGTCTCCGGCGACGTGCCCGAAAGCCTGCGCGACAAGCGCGTGATCGCGCTCGACCTCGGCTCCATGCTGGCCGGCGCCAAATACCGCGGCGAGTTCGAGGACCGGCTCAAAGCCGTGCTCAAAGAAATTGAGGAATCGAACGGGCAAATTGTCCTGTTTATTGACGAGTTGCACACGATCGTCGGCGCGGGCGCGGCCGAAGGAGCTATCGACGCCTCGAACATGCTCAAGCCGGCTCTGGCGCGCGGCGAGTTGCGCGCCATCGGCGCCACCACGCTCAACGAGTACCGCAAATACATCGAAAAAGACGCGGCCCTCGAACGCCGTTTTCAGATCGTCTACGTGGGCGAACCCAATGTCGAGGACACCATCGCCATTCTGCGCGGCCTCAAAGACCGTTACGAGCAGCACCACAACGTGCGCATCAAGGATGCCGCCATCGTGGCCGCGGCGACGCTCTCGCACCGCTACATCTCCGACCGCTTTCTGCCCGACAAGGCAATCGATTTGGTTGATGAGGCCGCCGCATCGCTCGCCATTCAGATCGGCTCAAAACCGACAGAAATCGACCAGCTGGAGCGCCAGCGGACGTCGCTCGAAATCGAGCGTGCCGCGCTCAAGCGCGAGACCGACTCCAACAGCACCGAGCGCCGCAAAGCCGTAGAGCGCGAAGTGGCCGAACTCACAGAGAAGATCACTGCCCTCACTGCGCGCTGGACCAAAGAACGCGAGGCCATCAGCCACATTGGTGAACTGAAGAAGAAGATCGAGGCTCTTCGCGTCGAAATCGAGGAGCAGACCCGCAAGGGCCAGCTCGAGCGCGCCGCGCAGATCCAGTACGGCGAACTGCCCAAGCTCGAAGCCGAGCTCAAAAAGTTGAACGCCGCACAGGACGGCGCAGGCAAAGACGGGGCCGGCGTCGCGCGCATGTTGAAAGAAGAGGTCGACGAGGAGGACATCGCCAAAATCGTCTCCAAATGGACCGGCATTCCCGTCAGTCGCATGTTGGAGGGCGAGGTAAAGAAGCTCGTCCAGATGGAAGACCGTCTGCGCGAACGCGTGATCGGCCAGGATGCCGCGCTCAGCGTGGTGGCAAACGCCATTCGCCGTTCGCGCGCCGGCCTCTCCGATCCCAAGCGCCCCATCGGCTCTTTCATTTTTCTGGGCCCGACTGGAGTGGGCAAAACCGAAACCGCCCGCGCGCTCGCCGAATTCCTCTTCGACGACGAGCAGGCCCTGGTGCGCATCGACATGAGCGAGTACATGGAAAAACACGCCGTGGCGCGGCTGATCGGCGCGCCTCCGGGCTACGTGGGTTACGACGAGGGCGGCCAGTTGACCGAGGCCATACATCGGCGGCCCTACGCGGTGATCCTCTTCGACGAGATCGAAAAAGCGCACCCCGACGT
>JBEKAS010000037.1:0-22541 GCA_050015795.1 Occallatibacter sp.
TATGAACTCTGAAGCACCATCCCGTCGCGGACTCATCCTCATCAACACCGGGCCCGGCAAGGGCAAGACCACTGCGGCGCTCGGCACCGCTCTGCGCGCCGTGGGATGCGGCATGAGAGTACTGATGCTGCAGTTCATCAAGGGGTCGTGGCACTACGGCGAGCTCGATGCTGCCGAAGCCTTCGGCGAGAACTTCGTGCTCAAGCAGATGGGCCGCGGCTTTGTGAAGGTCGGCGGCGCGGAGCCCGATCGCGAAGACGTGAGCATGGTCGAAGAGGCGTGGGCCGAGGCGCGCGCGGCTATCGACTCTGGCGAGTGGGACCTGGTGATTCTCGACGAGATCAACTACGCCATCAGCTACAAGATGCTGGACCCTCAAGTCGTCGCCGAAGCGCTCCGCAACAAGCCGGAGATGGTGCACGTGATCCTGACCGGACGCAACGCGCACCCGCTGCTGGTGGAGCTGGCCGATACCGTGACCGAGATGCGCGAGGTGAAGCACGCCTACCAGAAAGGCATCCTGGCGCAGCGCGGCATCGAGTACTAGAGCCTGCACTTCGCTCAGCCGCAAGCAGGCGCAACCATCCCGGCGCCGGAGGGAATCATGGCCGAGAGCACGCATCATCGTTGGAGCGAGATCGAACCGGAGCAGATGAATCCGCTGGTGACGCGGCAATTCGTCGTCGGCACCAAGACCATGTTGGCGCGGATCGTGCTCAAAAAAGGTGCGCATGTACCCACGCACCACCACATGCACGAGCAGATCAGCCACGTGGTCGACGGCGCGCTCGAATTTCGCGTCGACGGCAAGGCGGTTGCGGTGCGCGCGGGCGAGATCCTCTGCATTCCGCCGCACATCCCACACGAAGTCGTCGCGCTCGAGGACTCCGTGGCGCTCGACATCTTCAATCCGCCGCGGCAGGACTGGATCGACGGCGACGACGCGTACCTGCGCGGCGGAAGTAAGGTCCGCTGACCGGAGCAGAACGCACCGGCTCTGGTTCCACCTAACCTGTTTCACTCGCGGACGCGCGCCCACCATTCTCGATTTCCCTGCGCCTCAACGCCTCGGCAACAATCAACGCCGTTCCCGCATACAACAGCGTGTCTCCGATGTAGTCGATCGCCTCCACGACTTCAGCGGTGCCGTGAGCCGGCCACAACATGGGCACGTAGATGATCGCTACCGTGCCAGCCAGCACAATGCCGAGCCACGCCGCCGCGTCGCTCGCCCAGCGGTTGAGCAGAATCAGCGCGCCACTCACCAGCAGCACCGCGCCCACCGTGTAGCCCCACACGCGCGGCACAGGAACCCACGCCGGCGTCAATTTCTCAAGCGGCACGCCGGGCAGGAACTCGGGGTGCAGAAAATGCTCAACTCCGTAAAAGATCGCAACCACTGCAAACAGGATGCGGCACGGTGTCACCAGCCTCGCCCAGCGTGAGCCGCGCGGAGCAACGCTGCCGGCCAGCGCCAGCAGTGCGCAACCGAAGGTGGTTTCGCGCGCCAGCAGCGCAAAGCCAAAGCGATCGTGCTGCGCGGTGATCACTCCCGGCAAATCCATCATCGCGACGAACGCCAGGAACATGCCGCCGGCCAGCAAGCCCGACCAAAGCACCATGCGGTCGAAAATGAGGCTCAGCGCCGTGGCAATCAGTCCGAAACCCACCAGGTAGACCCAGAACAGGGGCCATGGCAAGTACCCGGGAACCATGCCCATCAGTTCCTTGGCCGCGGCCAGGTGCAGCGCGCCGAAGGTCGCCAGCGGAGCCGCCACAAACACCCGTCCCAGTGCGATTGCCCGCCCGGTCAACGCTCCCGACGCAAGCTTTGCGTGGCTGACAATCACTCCGGCCCCGAGCACCATCAGCCCAGCCGTGCTCATGGAAACGACAGTTCGCGAGATCTCAAGCAAGGTACGGCTCCCTTCCTGAACGGGATTCCGAACGCCATGCGGCGGCGTGCACCTTCTACGGTTCTCTTACTAGCGATATCATCCCCGAATGCCAAAGCCAATCCGCGGCCACGACCCACGAATCACGGCGCCGCCATTTACAATTGCATTCGATATGACGTGGTTCAAGCGCGAGGACGGCGACTATTCCGCTCCGGGGAACGGACCGGCTGGCGAGAACGGCGATGCCGGCGCAAAAACCGTGCGCACCGAGGGCCTGTGGGTGAAATGTCCTGGCTGCCGCCAGACTCTCTACAAAGCCGAACTCGAAGCCAACCTCCAGGTGTGCCCCAAGTGCCAGCACCATTTCAAGCTGGACGCGCGCGCGCGCATCGATCTGCTGCTTGAGCCGGGATACGAGCTGGTCGATCAGGGGTTGCGCTCCACCGATCCGCTGAACTTTGTCGACGTCAAGCCCTACAAGCAGCGCCTGCGCAAGGCGCGCGAGCAGACCGGCCTCGACGACGCCATTCTCAACGCCCTCGGCCGCATGGGTCCGCATGAAATTGTCTTGAGCGTCATGGAGTACGGCTTTATCGGCGGCTCCATGGGCGCCGTGGTGGGCGAGACCATTGCCCGCGCCGTCGATCGCGCGCGACTCGCGCACAAGCCGCTCATCATTGTGGCTGCTTCGGGCGGAGCGCGCATGATGGAGGGCGTGGTGAGCCTCATGCAGATGGCCAAGATCGCCACCACCCTCGCGCAACTGGACGACGCGCGCGTGCCCTACATCTCCGTGCTCACCGATCCCACCACCGGCGGCGTCACCGCCAGCTTCGCCATGCTGGGCGACCTCAACATTGCCGAGCCTGGCGCGTTGATCGGTTTCGCCGGCCCCCGCGTCATCGAGCAAACCATCCGCCAAAAACTCCCCGAAGGATTTCAGCGCTCCGAGTTCCTGCTCGAAAAGGGCTTCCTCGACGCCGTCGTCCACCGCAAGGACATGAAGGCGTACTTGATTCGCGCGTTGGAATTCCTGCAAGCGCCAGGTCAGCAAGTCAGCGAGTCAGCGAGCGGTTAGAAGTAGCGCCGGTCTCCAGACCGGCTGTCGTGCGGGCGTCCACGCCCGCGCCAGCTCACACCGGCACACTCACACTCGCACTCACACTGTCTTATTCCGTCAATCCAAATATCTTCTAACTCGCCTATTTCCAACACCTTCCACTTGCATATAACTCCCCCGTTTCCGGCTACTCTTAATACATCCAATCGCCATCATTGAGCAGGAGGTGACCCGAGTGAAGGAGCTCACTGAAAAACCCAATCAGCCGGAAACCAAAAAGGCGTCCAAGAAACCACCCCTGAAGCGCGGCCGCAAAAGCCTTACGAGCAGGGGACGCAAAACTCCCGCCGGCCAGGGGGCGACCCGTCTCCGCGACGCCGTCAACACAGCGGTCGACATGGCATCCGGCCGCATCGCAAATGAGCTAGTCAAAAAGACTTGCGACGGCAACGCGACCATCGCGGGTATCGTCGTCAAGCTCGTCGGCGCGGATAAAGCACCGCCCGAAACCAAGCGGAAAAAGAGGACTAAAACGTCCCTCTATATCCAGCGCCTCGCCAACGAGCCCGAGTGGACCGGCCCCTGGGAGGACGAGAGCGGGCACCGCGACGCCTCCAAACTCCTCCCCAGCGAACCCGACTGGCCCGACGAAATCAATTGACCGGGGGTGTTTCTGTAAGTCCAGCAGAATCAGACGAAATGTTCGATTTTGTGCTGCTGGAAATGGCCAAAGGTTGGCTTGGGAGCGACCGTTTGGCCCGTTTGCGTTGGTATGGGGCTTCGCGATTCTTCGAGACAAATTAACGAGAATTACGCACATTCGCAGTGAGTGTGAAACGAGAATTTCGCGAATAAGGGCCGCGGTTGGCAGAGAATTTCGCATAAACGCATCAAAACGGTGTTCGAAGCGCGTTTTTGCGCAGGTTTTAGCGTGATTTTCGTGCAAAAAGATGCCCTTTTTGGTGTTTGAAGAACGGAGATTCGTTACTGAGTGGTTAATGGTTAGAAAAGCGGGGAACGAGAGAGCGAGGGAGCTATGCGGAGAGTGTTGAGGGAGCGGGCGAGGTTGGAGTTGGAGCGTCGGGTGCGTTGGTACAGGAAGGCGCGGACACAGCCGCGGCCGCCGGAGGGGTGGTTGCGGGCGATGCGGCTGGCGGTGGGGATTCCGGCGGAGCAGATTGCCGACGAAATGGGATTCACGCCGCGGATGGTGTTTCAGACGGAGCGGGCGGAACAGAATCGGAACATTTCGCTGGAGCGGCTGGAACGGATGGCGCGGGCGGTGGGGTGCGATCTGGTGTACGGTCTGGTCCCGTGGGAGCGGTCGCTGGAGGATCGTGCGATGGAGCTGGTCGAGCGGGAGATTTGGAGGAAACGATATACGACCCGGCGAGTCGGCAAGTCCGCGAGTTAGCGGGGCGGCATCACAAAGGCGGCGGCCGAAAAGGCAGGAGGCGGGGAACAGTGGCGCCCCGTCGAACCCGTGTTTTTTGTTCCAAGATGAAGCAGGCCACAGCACGCGGCGCGCAAATGGAACTGGGAGTCTCTTTCGTTATCCCGAAGCCGATTATTCCAACACCGGGCCGTTGGCCGACACGGTAGACTCTCTAGGAGAACATGAAGCAAAGCCTGCCTGAGTTCATACGCTGCTGGAGAGATAGCGAGCTAAGCGAGCGCGCGGGCGCGCAGTCTCACTTTAACGATCTTTGCGACATCCTGAATGAGCCGCACCCCGCTCATGCCGATCCCAAGGGTTCCGAATACACGTTTGAGAAACACGTCAAGAAAATTGGCGAAGACAAGGGCTTTGCCGATGTGTGGAAGCGCGGTTTCTTCGGCTGGGAATACAAAGGACCGCACAAGGATCTCAAGGCCGCATACGAGCAACTGCTCAAATACCGTGAGGACCTCGAAAACCCACCGCTGCTTGTGGTCAGCGACTTTGTGCGCTTCGAGATCCACACGAATTTCACAAATACGCCCACGGTGGTCTATCGGTTCACGCTCGACGATTTGATTCAGACCACTTCGGTTCCCGGCTCGGACTTATCGGCGCTGGACATTCTTCGCGCTGTCTTCCAGGAACCGGACAAACTCAAGCCGGGCGCGGTGGAAGTGCGCGTCACCCAGAAGGCAGCGGAGGAGTTCACCAAGCTCAAAGACAATCTGCGGGTGCGCCACGCGGACAACGAGGCGGTGGCGCGATTCATCATGCAGTTGCTGTTTTGCCTCTTTGCCGACAGCGTCGGCCTGCTGCCCGACAATCTCTTCCGCAAGAGCATCCAGCTCGACCGCCAGGAGCCGAAGAATTTTGTGCGACGGCTGAAGAAGCTCTTTGCCGCCATGGCTACGGGCGAAAGGGACTTCGGGTTCGCAACCATCCACCAGTTCAACGGCGGTCTCTTTCGCCCCGGCGAGGACACGGTCCTGGATATGGAACACGCGGACATGGGCATTCTTCGCAAGGCCGGGGAGCTGGACTGGGGCCGCGTGGAGCCGGCCATCTTCGGCACGCTGTTCGAACGCATTCTCAACGAGGAAAAACGCGCACAGCTGGGCGCGCATTACACCAGCCGCGACGACATCCTGCTGGTGGTGGAACCTGTGGTGATGGCTCCCCTGAGGCGGCGCTGGGCCGCAGTGAAAGCTGGGGCCGAAGAAATTGCAGCGGCCATGGAGACGGCTACAAGCGGTACGCGGGCGAAGCTGCGCGCGCAGCTCCAAAAAAACCTGCATGGCTGGATGGACGAGTTGGCCGCGGTGCGCATTCTCGACCCGGCCTGTGGCAGCGGGAATTTTCTTTATGTGGCGCTGAAACTTCTCCTTGATCTGTGGTACGAGGCGCACCTGTTCCTGATCGAGCATCACCTGACGCCGGTGCCTCCCAAAGTCGGCCCTCAGCAGCTTTACGGCATCGAGACCAATGTTTACGCGCACGAGATGGCATCGGTAGCGGTTTGGATCGGTTATCTGCAATGGCGCCGGGATAGAAATATGGGCGAATCGGAAGAGCCCATCCTGCGGATGCTCACGAACATTCAGCACCGCGACGCCATCATAGAGCTGAATGCCGACGGCGGCCCCAAGCTCGATTCCGCAGGCGACCCGAGCGAGCCCGCTTGGCCCAAGGTCGATTTCATTGTCAGCAATCCGCCGTTCCTCGGCGGCAAGCTGCTAAGGCGCAACCTGGGCGATGCGTATGTGGACGCGTTGCTCAAGCTCTACAAGGACCGCGTGCCCGCCGAGGCCGATCTTGTGACCTATTGGTTTGAGAAGGCGCGGGAGATGGTGGAGCGGGAACAAGCGCGCGCGGTTGGGCTCGTCGCCACGCAGGGCATTCGCGGAGGTGCGAACCGCGAGGTTCTCAAGCGCATCGCCGAAAGCGGCAACATTTTTATGGCCTGGAGCGACCGCGATTGGATCAATGAAGGAGCAGCGGTACACATCTCCATCGTTGGGTTCGACGGCGGCGAAGCGCAGGGACAAGTACTGGATGGAGCGCCGGTTGAGAAGATTCATCCCGACCTGACCTCTGGCATCAATACCACCACCGCTGCGCAACTCGCCGAAAATGCGAGTCTCTGTTTCCGGGCCGACGAAAAGGGTGGACCTTTTGACATCGATGCCGATGAGGCTTCGCGGTTGCTCTCAGCTCCGCTGAATGTCAATGGAAAATCCAACGCAGACGTGCTCCGCAGATGGGTAAATGCGGACGATATCACTGGGCGTTCGCGCGGCAAGTGGATCATCGATTTCTACGGAATGGAAGAGGCTGAGGCAGCGAAATACCAGGCGCCCTTTGAGAGGTTGAAGGAGCGCATCGAAGAGGAACGACGAACAGACGATGGAAGCAAGCGAGTTGCAGCCCCCAGGACGCGTTGGTGGCTGCACCGTCGGCCGGGCTCGGAGATGCGTATAGCAACCGAGAACCTCGGCAGGTTTATCGCGACAATTACAACTGGCAAATACCGGCCTTTTGTCTGGCTCGATCACAGCGTATTGCCGGACCATCAACTTTACGTTTTCGCGCGCGATGACGATTACTTCTTTGGCGTGCTGCACTCTCGTGCGCACGAGGTCTGGGCGCGCGCACAGGGAACGCAACTCCGCGAGGTCGAGAGCGGATTCCGCTACACCCCTACCTCGACCTTCGAGACGTTCCCGTTTCCCTGGCCGCCGGGCAAGGAACCGAAAAGTTCTCCGGTCGTGAAGGCGATTGCCGGCGCGGCAAAGGAGCTGGTGAAGCAGCGCGACCATTGGCTGAACCCGCCGAAGGCAGGGCCGGAGGTTTTGGCCAGCCGAACGCTCACCCACCTCTATAACGACCTTGCCGAGGGTAAGTGCGCGTGGCTTGAAAACGTTCATCGCAAATTGGATCAAGCGGTTTTTGCGGCATACGGCTGGCCGGCCGAGCTTAGCGATCAGCAGATTCTGGAGCGGCTGCTGACCCTGAACCAGGCGCGAGCGAGGGCAAGGACGGACCCCACACTTCCTGAATAGGCTGCGTGCGATCCCACCCTTCGGCAGAAAAAAGCGAAGGATGGGGCAACCATTCTTTGTGGTGGGCGCGAAGGTTTGCGCGCGGCTTCGCCGCGGACTTAATTTCGCGAAAAATAGGTGGGCAGGTTTCGGCATGAGTGAACTCATGCCCTGTTACAAAGCCATGCCGATAGCAGCTTGCGGCACGCGGCACGCACAGCCCCAATCAGTCGGTAATTGAGACGCGCTTAGCACACCCCTCGAACGTGATCGTCCAATAACGGAGAATATCTCGGCCGATCAGGCACGCGAAGTGTGGCTCGCGGATGAAATCTCCCGAAAGAATACGGATGGATTCGATCGGGCGGAGGCTCGTATTAGGAAAACTGATTGTCCCAGCGTGCTCCCCACAGGTGTGCTGCGCGCCCAGGGCCCGTACGCTTCCTTGCCCCGTCTGATAGAGCTTGCAGTGGCGAGCAAACGTCTTGCTAATAATCGTTACGGCCGCACCTGTATCCAGCAGCGCTTTCATTTTCACCGGTGGTGGACAGGCCAAGCCCTCTGCATTCCAAGCGTCAATTACATCTTGGGAATTCATCACTGAAACATCAATTAGGGCGCCGGGGTCTGTAGGGTCTGATGGGTCCCACGGGAGGGTTGCGCGGCCCATATCAGGAAATGTAGTAGACAGGCTCGGTCTGCCATACCTGCTTTATTAGGAACTCATGATGAACGCCGAACCTCTTGAGGCCTGCGCGAAGAGCGTCGGCGTAGGTGCCGAAGAATCCCGCTATATCCTTGCCTTGAATCGCGACGAACTTCCCAGGGTTCGAACGCGACCACTCCTGCCGGTGTTCTTCGAACACCCCGAGCTCCGTAGAGAACTGATTGGCTGGCTCCATTGGACCCCCAAGAATCTTACTGCGAGTCCCTAACCATCCGCGTGAAGAGTGGTCAGCAGGTCGCGGTTTTGGAATATTTGTCTAATAAACTAGACACTCTAAATTATTAGACATATAAGCGAAATGTCAAGTAGAATCGACCGATGGCTCGTTCGGTTTTGAACCACGAATTTCTCGCCGAGATCTCGCATCAATTGCGCGAGGGACTGCGCAGACAGGACGAGCTGGCGCGAAAAAAGGGGAAGCGATATACACGCGTGCACGCGGCAGCAGATTTGGACGTCTCCAGGGCTTCGTTGCAGTTTTATCTGGCGGGCGCCCACATGCCGTCGAGCGATGTTCTCCGGCGAGCGATGGAACTGTGGGGTATTGAACTCACTTACAGGGGGCGCAAGCTCACTGTCCTCGATCTCGAATCGCCTATCCGAACGAATAGGCCTGTTCCGGCGCCGCCGCTCCAGCTCTCGCTCTGGGATTCAATCAAGGGACTAAGCAACGATGCTCTGTGCGTGACGGTTGAGAAGAAGAGCCCCCAGTCGATTACGCTTCAGGTCGAAATCGGCTTCAAGGCCAGCTAATCGCCAGTCTCCGATCGGCAAACTTCAGCACCCGTTCGGCATTCGTAATGAACGTTGCCGCGTTCAGATGCGCATGGGCATGAGGACGTAGCGGTACTTGTACTCGGCGTCGGGATCTTCGGGGCGCATCTGGCCAGCGGATTGCGAGTCCTTGAACTCGAGGCGGACTTCGCCGGCGTTGTCGAGGGCCTTGAGGAAGTCGAGGATGTAGGTGGAGTTGAAGCCCACGGTGATGGCTTCGCTCTGGTAGGGCGTGTCGATGGTGTCTTCGCTCTCGCCGGATTCAGAGGATTGGGCGCTGACCTTGAGCTCGTTGTCTTCAAGCTTCATGCGGATGGCGCCGGAGCGCTCGTCGGCGAACTGGGCGACGCGCTGGATGGCCGCGGAGAGCTCGCTGGAGCGGACCACGGCGAACTTGGTGTTGTCGCGCGGCATGACCGCCTCAAAGTTGGGGAACTGGCCGGTGAGCTTGCGGCTGGACAGCGTGCGATGGCCGACGCGGAAGAAAAGCGTATGCTCGTCGTCGGCGAATTCGACGGTGCGAGGAGGGAATGTGGTTTTGGGCGCAGCTTTTTGTTCTGCATCCCCTTCCGCTTCTGCTGACGCCAGCAGCAGCGATAGTTCCTGGAGAGCCTTGCGCGGGATGAGCACGCGCTTCTCGCCGCTGATGCCTTCGAGGGTTTCGTTGGGCTTCTCAACAAACGAGAGGCGATGGCCGTCGGTGGCGACCATGGCGAGCGACTCGGCCTTGAGGATGAGCAACGCGCCGTTGAGGGTGTAGCGCGACTCCTCGTTGGAGATGGCGAAGATGGTGCGCGCGATGAGCGTGCGCAGCGCAACAAGGGAGATGCTGGTGGCCGCGATGGTGGGAAAATCGGGAACCTGCGGGTAGTTGGCGCGCGCCATGCCGACCATTTTGGTGTTGGAGCGGCCGCTGCGAATTTGCACCCAGTGATTTTCAAGCAGCTTGATGGAGATGTCGCCGTCGGGTAGAAGCTTGATGTAGTCGTAGAGCTTGCGCGCGGGGATGGTGCAGGCCCCGGGCTTTTTGACTTTGACGGCGGCGCTGGTGCGGATGGCCTGGTCGAGATCGGTCGCGGTGATGTTGAGGCGATCGTCTTCGGCTTCGAGAAGAAAGTTGGACAGGATCGGGATCGTGGTCTTGCGCTCGACCACGCTTTGCGTTGCCGTGAGTTCCTTGACCAGATCCTGGCGGCTTACGGTAATTTCCATCGCTGCCCCCTGAGCGGCCGGCTTCTCAACTTCAGTTTCGACGCTTGGCATGTGTTTCCCCCTGCCCCAGAAGCCGCATCCTATGCCCCCACTGTACAACAGCTTGCGGGCAGCCGGAAGCGGCGTCGATCCATCACCCCGATTGTAGCGATGTCACGAAGAAAAGGCGCGTGGAAAACATGGTGAATTCTCTGAATTACCGGGGAGTGAAGAGTAGGGACCAAGGGACTCGGGACTAAGGGACTAAGAGACAGGGAGCGCAGCCCCACCTTTTTCGCCATGATGCGGCGAAAGGATGGGGCAACTCCGCTGAGCTTGGTGTGGATGGTGCGCGTGGCGCGGTGACGGGGAGGGGTGGATAAGGATGGATATAGATAAAGAAAAACTAGTAGTACCCGTAGGTGAGGTAGGAAAAGTGGGAATGGGGGTGAAATAGCGTGGGGGCGCGGGGTTGAGAGAGGTGAGAGTTTTCTAAATCGTGGTTGTGGGAATCAGGAGAATTGGATAACCGGTACACGAGGGGAGAGATGCGACCGTGATTATCCAAGGCTCCCACAGGGGAGGCGCGAAAGGCTGTGGAAGGCATGTGGGTTGTGTGGGAGCCGCGGTAAAGGTGCGCGGGTGGAGCGAGTTGCGGCGAGCGGGTCTTGCACAGCAGGAGAAGGAACGGTGTAGGCGCGGAACGGGGTCTCTGACTGGAGGGATTCGTGTTTGTGGAGTTCTTGCTATCCCGCCCTTTCGCCCAAAATCGAGCGAAAGAATGGGGCGCGGGAAGTTTCGTCTTCAAGTGGCGCGTGACGGCGCTCTTATACTGAACTTTCTTATGTCCTACGCGGCGGCAATCGACCAGTTGAATGCGATGACGCCGGAATTGTATGCGAAGGCAGGCCAGCCGCGGCGGAAGTTTTCTCTGGATGAGGTGCGGGTTCTGCTGGCCGCGCTGGGCGATCCGCAGCGGCGCTTCCCCTCGGTGCTGATTGCGGGGACGAATGGGAAGGGTTCGACGGCGGCGACGCTGGCGTCGATTCTGACAGAAGCGGGGCTGCGCACGGGACTGTATACGTCGCCGCATCTGGAGCGGCCGAATGAGCGGATTCGCGTGGGCCGGGCCGAGATTGCGGACGCGGATTTTGCGCGGCTCTTTTTTCTAGTTTCGGACGAGGGTGATCGACTGGTCAGACAAGGCAGGCTGCCGCAGATGCCGAGCTTCTTTGAGATGCTGACGGCGCTCGGGTTTCTGTACTTTGCCGAGAGCAAAGTGGAAATTGCGGTGCTGGAAGTGGGGATGGGCGGGCGGCTGGATGCGACGAATGTTGTGGAGCCGCTGGTTTCAATCCTTACCGACATTTCGCTGGACCACATGGAGTGGCTGGGCGCGACGATTGCGGCGATTGCGCGCGAGAAGGCGGGGATACTGCGCGAGGGCGGAACGATGATTACTCTGCCGCAGCATCCTGAGGCGAACCAGGTGCTGGGCGAGGTGGCGGCAGAGCTGGAGGTGCGCGGGGTGAGCGCGGCGCCGTACATGCCGGCGAGCGAAGCCAAGGGGCCCTACACGGTGGAGGCTTTGGGCGCAACGGTCAAGGTGGATTCGCCGCTGAAGGGCGCGCACCAGCAGAGGAATGTGGCACTGGCCATTGCGGCGGCGGTAGAGCTGGCGGCGCGGCATGGATTTCCCGTGAGCCCGGCGGACCTCGAGGAGGGAATTCGCAGGACGCAATGGCCGGGACGCCTGGAGCGAATGGCGCGCGGAGGCGTGGAGCGGGTGCTGGACGTGGCGCACAACCCGGCCGGCGCGTGGGCGTTGCGTGCGGGACTGCGCAGCATTCTGGAGGTGCCGGGGCCAAGGATTCTCATCTTCAGCTGCTTGAGAGACAAGCCGGTGGCGGAGATGGCGCAGATTCTTTTTCCGCTTTTCGAGAGGGTGATTGTGGCGCCGATTCATGCCGCGCGCGCGGCGGCAGTGGAGGATTTGTTGGCGGCGGCTAGGGCAACGGGGACAGCGGCGACAGCGGCAGAGACGGTGCGGGAAGCGCTGCGCATGGCACAGGAGAACGCAGCGGGAGGCGTGGTGGTGGTGTCGGGATCGGTGTACCTTGTAGGCGAGGCGCGCGGCGTGCTTTTTGGGGAGTTTGCGGCGGGAAAGAGCGAAACAGGATGAACGAACAAGGATGAGTGCGCGGCCCAATCCGCTGCCGCGGTTCTATCGCTGGCGGACAAACGTGCTGCAGGCGCCGGTGTTTGCGCTGGTGACGGCCGGCTGCGGGCTCATGGCGCTTGCGGTTTCGCTGCTGGACAGGAAGGGGCGGGTTCAGCATTGGATTGCGCGGATCTGGGCGCGCGCCGCGGTGCGGGTCTCGCTGTCGCGCTTGAAGGTGGAGGGAAAGGAAAACCTCAGCAAGCACCGGGTCGCGGTGTATGCCCCGAACCACACCTCCTACATGGACATTCCGGTGATTTTTGCGGCACTGCCCTTTCAGTTCCGCATCCTGGCGAGAAAGCAACTGTGGCAGTGGCCGTTCATCGGCTGGTATCTCGAGCGTTCTGGGCAGATGCGGATTGACACGGAGAATCCGCATGCGACGCTCACGAGCCTGGGCGTTGCGGTGAAGGCGCTACGAGGCGGTATGCCGCTGGTGGTGTTTCCGGAGGGCGGACGGACTTCGGATGGCGAACTGAGACCCTTTCTGTCGGGCGCGGCGTACCTGGCGATTCGTGCGCAGGTGCCGCTGGTGCCGATCGCGCTGAAGGGGGTTTACGATCTGCTGCCGATTCACACTCACCATTTTTATCCCGGCAAGCTGACGGTGCAGGTTGGAGTACCGATCGAGACCAAGGGCATGTCGGTTCGGCAGAACGGCGAGCTGACCGAGCGGCTGCGCGAGGCGATTGAGGAGATGATGGGTGAGCCGGCGCGGACCGACCACGAGACGCCGACGCCGGTCTCGTGAATGACTGAGCGGATTTTGGCGGGTCGTCGTCGCGGCTGCGCGCATCGAAAGCGAAAGCGGGCGGCGAAGATGCCGACGGAGGCCAGGAAAATGATCATCGAGATGCGGACTTACAAGCTCAAGCCGGGCAAGCGCGCGGAGTTTCTGGAGATTTTTCGGACGAAGTCGATGCCGGCACACGCGGAGATCGGAATGAAGATTCTCGGGCCGTGGCTTTCGCTTGAGGATCCCGACACGTTTTTCTTCATGAGGGGATTTCCCAATCTTGCTTCGCGGGAGCCGATGAAGGCGAAGTTCTACGAAGGCGAACTGTGGAAGCGCGAGCTGGAGCAACTACTGATGCCGATGATCGAGAAGTACGAGGTCGTGCTTGTCGACGACGCCGAGGGCCAGGTGCGCTGGTGAGGTGGGCGCGGCGATGGCGCACGGCGCATCCGCATGGGCTTTACACTGGTTGCATGGCCGTGCGGATCGCGATCCCCGAACCCACCAGCAGCGACACGGAGTACAACCAGCGGGCATTGCCGCAGTATGTTGACGCGCTGAAGGCCGCGGGCGCGGAGCCCGTGGTGGTGCCGTTGAGCGAGACGCAGGAGCGAGTCGCGAAGTTGCTGGCGAGCGTGCAAGGGGTTCTGTTGCCGGGAAGCAAGTTCGACGTGGATCCGCAACGCTATGGCGAGGCGCGTGGGCCGGAGTGCGCGGAGGACGATCCGGCGCGCACCGCGGCCGATGAGCTGCTGCTGCAGGATGCGTTCAATCTGCGCAAGCCGATCCTTGCGATCTGCCATGGCACGCAAAACCTGAACGTGTGGCGCGGAGGTGCGCTGGTTCAGGATCTGAAGACGGCGGTGAACCATCGGCCGGGACGCGAAGTGGTGAAGGCGCACCCGGTGGAGATTGCGGAGGGATCGCGGTTAAACGGAATTCTGCCTGCGCCCGAAGCGGACGACACCGAAGAAGACGGGGTCGAGGTGAATTCGAGCCACCACCAGGCGATTCGCACGCCGGGCGACAATTTGCGGGTGTGCGCGGTTTCGCCGGGCGACGGCGTGATTGAAGCGGTGGAGCTCGATGCAGCGGATCACTTTGTCGTAGGCGTGCAATGGCATCCGGAGCGTACGTATGGGCAGAGCGGATTTTCGCGCGCGATTTTTTCTGCGTTTGTGCAGGCTGCCGCGGAGTGGCAGCCACCGGAAATCGAAGGGGCGAAGAGCGGGAACTGAGGAGCGGGAACTGCGCGATGGACCCAAGCGAGACGAGGACACGGCTGCAAGAGCTTCTGAGGGCGACCGGTCTGACGCCGCTGGACGAGGAGACGGCCAGCCGGTTTGAGAGTTATCTTTCGCTATTTATTCGCTGGAATGAGCGCCTCAACCTGAGCGCAATTCGCGACGAAGAAAGTATTATGTCGCGCCATGTTGTTGAATCTATGGCAGTTGTTAACGAATTGCCGCAAGGGATCTCGACCCTGCTCGACTTTGGATCGGGCGCGGGACTGCCGGGGATTCCCATTGCGCTTTGCCGGCCGGAGATTGCCGTGACCCTGGCCGAGTCGCAGGGCAAGAAAGCCGCGTTTTTGCAGGAGGCCGTGCGGGTGCTGGGGATCCAGGCGAAGGTTCATGCGGAGCGGGCCGAGGTACTTCGTACCGTCTTTGATTGCGTCGTTCTTAGGGCAGTTGACAGGATGCCGAAGGCCGTGGCGGCCGCAGTACCGCTGGTAGCGCCGGCGGGATGGCTGGCCCTGATGACGACCACAAGCGAGATCGAAGGACTGAAGCGTGCGGCCGGAGCGGAATTCTCCTGGCCGACCGAGAAGCAGCTGCCGGGCGGTGCACACCGCATTGTCGCGTTTGGATCCCGCCGCGACCTGCGGCCTGGATCTACGGAGTCTGAATCAAAACCGCGCTGAGGCAGGGGACGTAACACGTGAGTTCGGTGCCGCTGGTGGTGAGGAAGTAGGGGGCGCCCGGCGATCCGGAGGAAGAAGGCACAGAAGCTCCACAGCCCGGCAGGAGAGAGGAAGCAGCGAGGGCAAGCGCCCCTCGGAGGGTTTGTCGACGCTTAAGGGAGAGCAACCCTTTGCGGAAAGGCGCTGGGAAATCCATTTTTTCTGTATTCTCTTTCGCGCATGGTGAAGAGGTGTGTGTGGTTGCTTCCGGTGTGAGCAGACCTTGTTGTTTCGCCGACGGGAAAACTGGCTCTGCCGGGGCAGTAGCAGTGACACACACTTCTTTTGTCTCTTATAGGTTGATGCGGGCAAATGATTAACGGTTTGCCTAATGGTATCTCTTTGACTCGTCTTGGCTTTTGACCAAGCACTGACGATCTTCATCGTAGTAACTCACGGTACAAGCCTCCAATGGAGCCTATCTCGTTTAACTAGGGCCGTAAGGCCCCAGGTAAACAACACGGCGGCCACAAGGTCGAGCACATAATGCTCTCCAGTAGCTAAAGTGGCCCATGCGGTCAAGAACGCAGCAAATCCAAAGAGCCATTTCCATCTACCGTTGGAATACACCCATAGTAAGAGGATCCAAGTCAAGTGCATAGACGGCATGCAATTCCTCGGCGCATGGATGTCGCCTATATGGGCCGGCCCAACGGCGGGGCACAACAGGTAACAGAAGGGGCAGATAACTGCTCCTAATACAATAGCTTGCAGTAACCTTTTCCTTGCGCTGTCCCTCAAGGTACCGACACAGATCATCATGAGGAAGGCAAGAGAAACATACACCAAAACCAGAGGCCTAATGATCCATGTGGTAACCTGCCAATCCGCTATAGACTTCGAGACACCAAAGTCCCACCTCAGCAGAAGCGCGTCATAGGTAACTGGGGTTACTGAGGTCACACAGTTGTGAACAAAGAAAATGACAAGGAAGAATAGAGGTGTTATTGCAGCAATCTGCAGATTTCCTTGTGACTTCTCTCCTTTGTACACAACTGAGTAGAAGTGACTAGCTATCAGGACGGCGCCCCCGGCGAACACCCAGAGCATAGTCTGACCAAGGGCAATGGCATTGGGAGTACACCGTAAATATACCAGTATGAACGCCAGCCAAAAAGCTAGCATGAAAGCATCTATGCCAGTGAAGCGTACAGGTCGAGCATTCAGTTTACTTTGGACTTCAGTGTCCGCGTACATCACAATGGCCTCCCATTGCTCTTGCGTGTACCACGCTGCGACCCCTTATGGTACAGCCTCCTCAGGAGTCAAACATCATCTGGATCCGCTTTGAACCGGCAGTCCGAACATACACCGGCGTTATCCTCACCAGTGGTCATTATCCCCCGCAAACAGGACAAACCTTATCAGCAGGTGGCTTCTCCCAATAGAGGAGATTACCATTGCTATCCTTGGGCCCATGTGTATTGCAAGCCGGATCATCACAGAATGCAATACCACATGAGTAGTCACGATCTGGAAGCGGTATAGAACCAACTCCAATGCCATTAGTCATTACAACCTCCTTAGGCGCCCGCAGCGCTTACCTTGGGTCAAGGATGAGGAGTGCGATACCAGCCCCATATAGGCTCATGAGATTCGAGGATCTCATTGCTATGCCGGATGAGACGATCCGACCACGGAAGCGAGTCGGCAAGCCACAAGATCCGGACCCCAGACCACCGGACATAAATCACGGTGTCAACGTTGACCCTATACTTGATCAGCCTCTACCAATACATCTGGACGATCCTGCGGGCCCTATGCTTCAGGTAGTCCCACAGTGTTAGCCTTGTCGGCGCCATAACGGATAGGTCATCGATTGGACAAGTCAAGTGCTTTCACGGGAAGGTGGACGCTGTGCCAAACGTTGTTCCACGTGGAACAATGCGAGTGTGAGTGTGAGTGTGATTGCGAGGCCGAGGGTTCGGTGGAACGGCAAATGTTCCACGTGGAACAAGCCGGCCTCTTGAGACCGATTTGGGGCCAGTACCGAAATGGTACACCTCGAGCAAAAGCAGAAAATCGGTCCCGGCGAGTGGGTAGTTTTCCACCATGAGGCGGTTTTAGCCTCTTGCGGAGCCCGGACCACGATTTCGGATCAAAGCTCTTTCCCGACAAGCGTTTGCTCTGCATTTGCGGCTCGGCTTCGCGAGAGGTTTCCACAACCGCGCCCGGTTTCCCACAATGCAAGCCCCTGTGCGCGCCGCGATTTCTCCCTTTACTCTGGAATGCCATGGGAAAGATCGTCGGAATCGTCAACCAGAAGGGCGGCGTAGGCAAGACCACCACGGCGATCAATCTGGCTGCATGCCTGGCGCTGGAGGGGCTGAAGACGCTTCTGATTGACTGCGATCCGCAGGCCAATGCTTCGTCGGGCCTGGGTTTTCAACGCGATGACAACCGCCATTCCGTGTACGAGGTGCTTGCGGGGGACAGCCTTGCGGAGCAGGTAATTCTTCCGACGGAGGTGGATGGGCTGTGGCTGCTGCCGGGCTCGAAGAACCTGACGGGCGCGAATATTGAGCTAGCCGGAGCGGAGGACCGGGCGCTGCGATTGCGGCGGGCGATTGAGCCGATTCAGAGCAGCTACGAGCTGATTTTTCTGGATTGCCCGCCGGCCCTGGACTTGCTCACCCTCAACGTTCTTTCCGCGGCGGAGACGCTGATCGTCCCGTTGCAGGCGGAATACTTTGCTTTGGAAGGGATCTCGGAGCTGGTCTCGACCCTGGAGCGCGTGCGCGCGGCGTACAACCCGAACCTGACCATCGAGGGCGTGCTGTTGACCATGTACGACGATCGCACCAATCTTGCGCAGCAGGTGACGGAGACGCTTCGCGAGTATTTCCGCGACATTCTTTATCGCACAGTGATTCCGCGGAATATACGCCTTGCGGAGGCTCCAAGCCACGGCAAGCCCGTGGCGCTGTACGATCCGCGTTCGCGGGGCACCGAGGCGTATTTCGAGTTGACGGGGGAGTTTCTGGCCCGCAACCAGATGGAAAGTCCGCGGGCAGCGGAACGCAAAACCCTGGGGCCAACGCGCACGCACGGCAGAATGACCTTTTGGCCGTATTCGTGAACAAGGACGAGGCTGGGGCACCCGCACAGATCGTTTATGAATTTCGACCTGCGCAGCAGGCGTAGATCAAAGTGAGGAATGTCGATGACCAATGTTGCTGTTCCGGACCCCAAACGCCGCGCCCTCGGCAAAGGGCTCGATTCACTGATTCCCCGCCCGCATTTTGGACCCACAGGCGAGGCCGAAGGCGGCAAACCGCGCGAGATTCCCGTCGATCAGATCGACTCCAACCCCTTTCAAACGCGGTCCCAAGTGAACCAGGAGCAGCTGGCGGAGCTGGCCGCATCCATTGCCGCCAACGGCGTGGTGCAGCCGGTGCTGGTTCGCCCACTGGCGAGTGGACGCTTCCAGTTGATTGCGGGAGAACGGCGCTGGCGCGCATCGCTGCTGGCCGGCAAGACCACCGTTCCCGCGATGTTGCGGCAGGTCTCCGACGAACAGGCGATGGAGATCACGATCGTCGAAAATCTGCAACGCGCTGACCTGAACCCGATGGAGCAGGCGCGGGCCTTCGAGCGCCTGGGACGCGAGTTCCACATGACCCAGGAGCAGATGGCGCAGCGCACGGGAAAAGACCGCGCTACAGTCTCTAACTTCTTGCGTTTGTTGAAGTTACCATCGACAGTGCAGAACCGTGTCGAGGCTGGAGAATTGACCTTCGGCCACGCGCGCGCGTTGTTGGCCCTGCAACATGCCGAGGAGATGGAAAAGGCGGCGCAGCGCATTGCGGCGCACTCGCTATCGGTGCGCCAGACCGAGAACTACGTGCAAGGGCTGATCGACCCCAGCCGCAAGAGTAAGAAGGAGCCCAAGGCGGAGCCGCCGATCGATCCCAACGTGCGCGACGCACAGGAGCAGCTGCAACGCGCACTCGGATTGAAGGTGACGATCGACGATCACAACGGCCGCGGCAAGGTGATCATCGAGTACGCCCGCCTGGAGGACTTTGACGCGCTGATGGAGCGGCTCACGGGGGAGTAAAAGAAGAAATCTTTTATTGACATTGACTTACGGCTCAGAATCAAGATAGTATGAGAATCTGATTTTATGGACACTGTCGCGATTAGCGTCACAGAAGCCTCACGAAACTTTGCCGATTGCGTGAACCGGGCGCGCTATCAGGGCACGACGTTCATCCTGGAAAAAAACGGCATCCCGGTGGCGCGCATTGTGCCGACGGTGTGCAAGCCGGAGCGCGGGCATGAAGTAGCCGCCGCCCTGCGCAAGGCCGTCGCGGATGTTCACCCGGGAGAAGAGGAAGCGACTTCCTGGCTACATGATCTGGAACAGTCGCGCGGCGCAATGGCGCCGCAGGGCAAGCCATGGCGTTTTTGATCGATGCCGATGTGATCATTCAGGCGGAGCGCAAGGCTCTGGATCTGGATGCGTGGTTGCTTGCGCATCCTGATGAGGAGATCAAGCTTGCGGCCATTACGGTGGCCGAACTGTGGCGTAGCGTAGAGCGCGCCACGGGGGTGCACCGAGCGCGGCGACAGAAGTTTCTGCAAAAGGCGCTGCTCGCCTTTGAGATTGTTCCTTACTCTGAAATGGCGGCGGTGCAGCACGCGCGCCTGTGGGCAGACATGGAAGCCACGGGCCAGAGAGTGAGCCCGCACGATTTGATGCTTGCGGCAACGGCCCTGGAATGCGGCGCGGCCGTGGTGACGTTCAATGCGCGGCGCTTTGCAGGGTTTCCGGGACTGACGGTGCTCAAGCCGTAAGCGGCGCCAAGGGGGCTGTCCGAGAGCGCAAATGCATGGTGGCTGCACAGTTGCCTTGCGGCTGCTGCGGATTTATCCTTCTTGTTCTGATCGTTCCTATGTGAGGCTCCTCTGCGAGGCGGAGGGGCCAGTATTTTTTCGCGGCGAAATCTCAGTTCCCTTGCGGAGACAGGACTATGGCCCTCCAACCGATCACTTCAATAAAAAACGACGCAGGACATAGCGGCGCACATACCGTGCAGCCCATTCCGGTGGTGCTGAACGGGCGCTCGCTTGAAGCTATCCGGCGCATGGCGCTCAATCAGGACTGGGTCGACCAGGTGCGGGTGAACACCAGCGCGGTGGAGCGGCGCACCGCAACGCAGGTGGCGCGGCGCACGGTGAAAAAAGATACTCAGGCGGCATGGCTGCTGCGCGCGATTGCGTGCATGGACCTGACTACGCTGAGCGGCGACGACTCGGCCGAGCGCGTGAAGAGGCTGTGCGCCAAGGCGCGGAACCCGCTGCAGCGGCACATTGTGGAGGGACTCGGCATTGCGGACCTGCACCTGACGGTGGGCGCGGTGTGCGTGTATCACGTGTTTGTGGAGACGGCGGTGAAGGCGCTGGAAGGATCGGGCATTCCAGTGGCCGCGGTTTCTGCCGGGTTTCCGGCCGGGCTGAATCCGCTGGCCGAACGCGTGGAAGAGATTCACCGCTCGGTGGAGGCGGGCGCGCAGGAGATTGACATTGTGATCACGCGCGCGCACGTTTTCAACGGCGAATGGCAGGCGCTCTACGACGAAGTTGCGGCGTTTCGTGAGGCTGCGGGACCGGCGCATCTGAAAGCGATTCTGGGTACCGGCGACCTGATGACGCTGCGCAACGTGGCGCGGGCCAGTTGGGTGGCGATGATGGCGGGGGCGGGCTTTATCAAGACGTCGACGGGCAAGGAAGGCGTGAACGCGACGCTGCCGGTTTCG
Organism: Occallatibacter sp.; assembly: GCA_050015795.1. Classification (GTDB taxonomy): domain Bacteria; phylum Acidobacteriota; class Terriglobia; order Terriglobales; family Acidobacteriaceae; genus Telmatobacter. Next base: position 20,812 of record JBEKAS010000037.1, read on the forward strand.
CTGGTGATGGTGCGGTGCATTCGCGATTATGCTGAGCGGACGGGCATGGCGGTGGGATTCAAGCCGGCGGGCGGCATTCGCACGGCGAAGCAAGCAACGGATTGGTTGGCGTTGATGAAGGATGAACTGGGACGGCCGTGGCTGGAGCCGTCGCTGTTTCGGATTGGGGCCAGTGGAATGCTGGGCGATATCGAGCGGCAGTTGGAGCATCATTTAACGGGGCATTACTCGGCGACGTACAGACACCCCATTGCGTAGACAGCAGGTGCGGGCGAGGACGCCCGCACGACAGCCGGTCTGGAGACCGGCGCTACATTTTGGCTGTGACGATCGGAAGGAGACGCTGTGAGCATTGCGGAAAAGTTCTACACCATGGAGTACGGAGTCGCGCCGGAGGATCCGAAGGAAGCGGTTGCGTGGCTGGAGCGGCACCATCGCCGTTTTGAGGAGTTCATCGGCGGCGCGTGGGTTGCGCCCAAGAGCGGCGAATACCAGACGACCAGCGATCCTTCGACAGGCGAAGTGTTGGCCGAAGTGGCCAAGGGCAACACGGACGACGTGGAGGCCGCGGTGACGGCGGCGCGCAAGGCGCAGCCCGGATGGCAGGCGCTGAGCGGCTACGAGCGGGCGCGGTATTTGTACGCGCTGGCGCGGCAGGTGCAAAAACATTCGCGGCGGCTGGCGGTGCTGGAGACGATGGACAACGGCAAGCCCATCCGGGAGAGCCGCGACATCGACATTCCTCTCGTCGCGCGGCATTTTTATCACCACGCGGGCTGGGCGCAACTGCTGGAGCAGGAGTTTCCGCAGTACACGGCGTGCGGCGTAGTGGGCCAGGTGATTCCGTGGAACTTTCCGCTGCTGATGTTTGCGTGGAAGGTAGCTCCGGCGCTGGCTGCGGGCAACACTGTGGTGATCAAGCCGGCAAAATATACGCCGCTGACCGCGTTGGCGTTTGCCGAGCTGGCGATGGAAGTGGGTTTGCCGCCGGGCGTGCTTAACGTGCTGACCTGCGACGCAAAGACGGGTCAGGCGCTGGTCGAGCATCCCGGGATCGACAAGGTTGCGTTCACGGGATCGACCGATGTGGGGCGCACGATTCGCAAGGCGACGGCAAATTCAGCGAAGAAGCTGTCTCTGGAGCTGGGCGGAAAATCGCCCTTCGTGGTCTTCGATGACGCCGACCTCGACTCGGCCGTTGAGGGATTGGTGGATGCGATCTGGTTCAACCAGGGGCAGGTTTGCTGCGCGGGATCGCGGCTGCTGGTGCAGGAGCGCGTGGCCGAAACGCTCTATGCCAAGGTGCGTGCGCGCATGGAAACGCTGCGCGTCGGTGCGCCGCTCGACAAGGCGATCGACATTGGAGCGATTGTTTCGCCGGTGCAACTGGAGTCGATTCGCAAGATGGTGGACGCAGGCGTGGCCGAAGGGGCGAAGTGCTGGCAACCGACTTATGCGCTGCCGGAGAAGGGCAGCTTCTATCCGCCGACGCTGCTGACGGATGTGCATCCGGCGGCGACGGTGGTGCAGGAGGAGATTTTCGGACCGGTGCTGGTGGCGATGACGTTCCGCACGCCGGCCGAGGCCGCGGAGCTGGCGAATAACACCGTGTATGGACTGGCCGCGAGCGTCTGGAGCGAGAACATCAACGTGGCGCTGGACCTGGCTTCGCAGGTGAAGGCGGGCGTGGTGTGGGTGAATTCGACCAACCAGTTCGACGCGGCGTGCGG
>JBEKAS010000038.1:0-22521 GCA_050015795.1 Occallatibacter sp.
ATGAAGGCGGAAAAGCGCTACTTCTTCACGTTTCAGGGCGGATCGACCTCCATCCTGCGGAAGCGTATTTATAATCTGAAATTCAACCGCAGCGATGTGCTGATCGAGAACACTTCGGAATACTGGCATTGGGACAATTCCCAGCCCGGCCGTCTGGAACGGCAGCGCCGTTATGCGGAGACGCTTGCGGCATCGCACTTTGTGCTTTGCCCGCGCGGAGCCGGTGTGGGCAGCAGCCGTTTCTTTGAGGTGATGGCGGCGGGCGTTACGCCGGTGCTCTTGTCTGACGACTTTGCCTTGCCGCCCGGGCCGGCCTGGGACAGGTTTCTCATCCGGGTGCGCGAAAGGGATATCGCCAAACTACCCGAGATCCTGGAGCCGTATCTCGCAAGCGCTGCCGAACGCGGGCGACTGGCTCGCCAGGCTTTCGACGAATACTTTTCCATCGAACGCGAATTTGACCGCATCGTCGAATTAGCTGCGCTATCGTTGCGGCATGCGCCCCCGCCGGAAGAGCATTTCCGCAAACGGCAAGCCGCCATGATTCGCCGCTTTGAATGGAAGCGAAAAGCCCGCGCCGCGTTGCGGTCAACCGTGTTGAAAGCGCTGAAATCGCTTCGCCTCAAAAACCCGTACCAGATGAACCGGTAAATGATGCGCCGACCCAAAGGCTTTTCATTGGAGCTCGAGACAAACCTGAAATCGGATCTGAGGCGCGCCTGAGCACTCCCGGCCGGGAGGCGAGAATCGCAAGCGGCGCCTCATGTGAGCGTATGGAAGAAACTCAAAATCAAGCCCGCAAGCGGGGAATCTTTCTGGTTGCGAACCGGCACAGCGGCGCGGAGTGCAACAATCTGATCGCCTCCATCCGCCGCTGCGGTTGTCATCTGCCTATTCGCGTAATTCCCTATGGCGGAAGCCCGATGGTTCTCGATCCGCGCTGGGATGGAGTCAAGCTCCTGTCGCTCTCGGACTTCCCCGCGGAGGGGCTGACGTTTTTGGCAGAGCTCGAGGGACGCATCCGGCAATGCAATCCCGGCCATCTGCGGAGATTTCTCTGCTGGTTTGGGGAGTTTGACGAATTTCTCTATTCCGATAATGACGTCGTCGCGTTGATGAACTGGGAGGAGTTATTCCCCTATCTTGAAGACTATGAAATTGTGCACGCCGATAAAGAGTTTACGACTGGCGGCAAGTTCAATATGAAACGGCCGGATCGCTTCGAGGAACTGATGGGCGCAGGGGCTTTGCAGGCTGCGATGACGGCGGGACATTTTCTGTGCCGCAGGTCGTCGCGGCACCCCGCCGATCTGCTGGCGGGGATGGCATGGATGGAAGCGCACCCGGAAGTGCCGACCTGGCACGACCAAGCGCTTTTGCACGTGACGCTGGTTTTGGCGCAATGGCGTGTGCTGAACCTTTGCAAGCAGCCGCACGGCTGGGCCTCCTCGTGGGCAGGCGATTACAAGAATGTTCTGGATCTGATCCGCACCATTCAGGTGGAGCGGCGGCCCATCAGCCACCTGCACTACTCGGGAGGGATCGCAACCGGCACGGAGCCGATCGGCGAATTGCTTTTGACCAGTTTGCCGGTGAAGGAACGCAACCGCCAGTTGTTGCGGGCGCTGTTGTGGCAGGCATCGGGGCTCCGTGCAATAGAACGCCAGTATGGCCGCGTGAAGCACAAGATCAAGCGGCTCAAGAACCGCTCAAAGTGACCGGCGCCGGTCAAGGAGGAAGAGTCATTCGGCTCATGGGTCACATACAGGCGGCAAGAGCATTTTTTCTTCCCAAGCTGCATCGCGTTGCGGAATTCCTGGTTTCTCAGGGAATCTCGATTTCGTGCAATCTTCTCTTTGGATTGCTATGCATCCGATTGCTCCCAATCGGAGAGTACGCAAAGTTTGTCGTGGTTTTTGCCATCCAGGGATCTCTCATGGTCCTTTCGGATGTAGGCATCTCGGGAGCCTTCATCCCTCTGGTCGGTGGGCGGATTGAAGACCGGCAGTTGATTGCCGACTACCTTGCCTCCATCAGGCAAATCGCGCATTGGCTCTTTGCCATCGCCGCCCCCATCACCGTTGTTGCCTACCCACTCCTGGTGCGCAAGCGCCATTGGAGCTGGCAGGTCGTGGCGGCGATGGTCGCCATTGTGCTCGTCTCGGCGTGGTTTTCGCGCGTCGGAGCGTCCTATGGCTCGGTGCTGATTCTGCGGCGCGATCGCTATCACTGGTACCAGGCGCAAATCATTTCCAGCCTCGGCGGTTTGGCGTTGCTCGGCATCTTCTTCGCCTTTCACAGGTTCGGCGCGTTCACGGCAATCCTCATCGGCGTGGCCAAAATCGTTGGGGTTGCCGCTGTTTATTACTGGCGCGCGCATCAACTGCTCGGCGTGAAGGGCACGCCTTCAAAAGAGAAGCGTACGGCCATCGTTCAACTCACTCTGCCGGCCGTTCCCAGCGTCGTTTACTACGCATTGGGAGGCCAGATCTCGGTGTTTTTGATCACGATATTCGGCCGCACTGCCGCGGTGGCATCCGTAGGCGCACTCAGCCGGCTGGGGCAGATTTTCGCGCTTCTGTCGCCGATGAATGCAATCCTTGTGGAGCCCTACTTTGCAAGGTTGCCCAGGGAGCGACTTAAATCGCATTACCTGCTCGCGGTTTTCGCCGCGGGCGCCTGCGGGGCCGGTGCGGTTGCGCTGGCGCGCGTCTTCCCGGGTCTCTTTCTCTGGGTGCTGGGTCCAAAATACGCCGGCCTGCGCACGGAAGTTGTCCTGGTCATCGTGGCAGGCGCCATTTCACTTGTGGGCGGCGTCATCGCCTCCATTAATAGCTCGCGCCGGTTTAACTACTACTCGTTCGTGATTACCGACAATATCCTCACCCTGATTGTGCAGGCCATTTGCATCTGGAAGATGGATTTGAGTACTGTGAAAGCAGTGCTGTGGTTTGGCATTGCTTCTTCGCTGCCGACCTTCGCGATAGGCATTCTCACGGCGTTCTACGGTTATGCCAAAGGCGGACGCAGGGTGGCAGGAATTGACTATTCCCTTGAAGGAAATTGAGCCACTCGCCGCGCACTGCACGAGGTGGACGAGGCGAGGACGGCGGCGTATCGCCCGACTTTATCCTCGCAAGTGCCTCGTTAATCTTGTAATTTGCGTCAACGCGCGCACTATTTGAGAAAGATTGTTTTCAAGATCGAGATTCCAGCTTGAGCGAGGTTAGGAGGCAAGTTGACACTTCTGTCGGACCTGCAGACCAAGGCAAAGATTGCAGCGAAAGCGATATTGCCCCAAAATATAGTCGCCTTTATAAGCGGATGCAGGTACCGGGGCTGCCTGGCACACATCAATTATCGTTTGAAGCTCAAGAAATATCGGACGCAATTTGCCAAAGCCAACGCAACAGTGCCGGATTCGACCATCGTTTTACCGGTGGGTTGCCGCATTCAAATCCCCGCTGACGCCGAAGTCCGCGAAGCTTTTGAGTATTTTGGATGGAAGGACCCGGCGGCGGTGAACGAATCCCTGGGGTTCATGAATGTGGCTGCAAAGGCCAAGATCTTGTGGGACGTTGGCGCGTTATTTGGTTTCTTCTCTTTGGCATTCGCACTCAAGGGCGCAGATCGCCGGGCATTGGCCTTCGAGCCCAATCCAAGCTCGCGGGCGAAGCTTGAAGAGTGTCTCCATCTCAATCCAACTGCGAAGGTCGAGGTCTTCGATTTCGCTGTAGGATTGCCCGACAAAGTGGTGGAGTTTGAGCGCGGGTTTCATTACACGGCGGTCACGGAATCGCCCGCTCGGCCAGGCGAAAAGGATTCAGCTCAAAAAGAAATCGTGGCCATCAAAACCAGGTCGATTGACGAATTGATCGAGAGAAATTTCGCCCCCCCCGACATCATCAAGATTGACGTGGAAGGACACGAGTTTGATGTACTGCTGGGGGCGAGAAAGCTGCTGCTTGCGAAAAAGCCCTTATTGTGCGTCGAGTTGCATCCCGATCTCCTTGCCCGCCGGGGAACCTCCGGTCTTGCCATAGCGGAGTATCTTGAGGATGCCGGATATGTCATTCACGATACCGGTTTGAAGCGCGTAAGGAAGGACTTCTTCAAACGCCAAACCACCCTTCGCATCGTTGCTACGTGATGCGGGCAGGCCTTTGGCTCAGTTCGAAGGCTTGTTAGGCCGCACCGGTCAGCAGCCCGCATTCGCGCGCCGGCTTGCCGGCATCATCGGGCTGCAACTCGATAGGCAATGTACAATGAAGCCGTTTACCTGCTCATAAAGCAGCCTCCTTATCAGGCCGTCAAGAGGTGAGGGTTGAGGAAAAATCTGCTGCGAACATCTGCGCGAAAACTCCTGCGGCGCGCCATCCCCAAGTCCCTGCGACTTGAGCCGTATATGTCGAAATGGGTGATGCGGGAGACGAATTGCATGGTGCGCTCCGGCCCATTTCAGGGGATGAAATATACCAGCAAGTCCGCGGGCAGCGTGCTGATCCCCAAGTTGCTGGGAATCTACGAGCGCGAGCTGCATCCGGTGCTCGAATATGCGATCTCCCATCCCTTTCAGGTCATTGTCGATATCGGTGCGGCCGAGGGATATTACTGCGTTGGATTGGCGCGGAGCATACCTCAAACAAGAGTCTTCGCTTACGAAATGGACGAAGCGGGCCGCCGGTTGATGAAGGAGATGGCCAGCCTGAATCACGTGAGCGATCAACTGGAGATCAGGGGCCTTTGCACCATGGAAGAGATGAACTCCGTACTGGATGCATCCGTGCCCACTCTGCTGATTTGCGACGCGGAGGGCGCTGAAGCATACCTGCTCGATCCGCTCAGGGTTCCCGCGCTGGTGTCCATGCACATTCTGGTCGAACTGCATGATTGTGTTCTTGGCGGCGTAAGCGATGTGATGCACAGCAGGTTCCAGGCCACGCACGAGATCGAACGCATTTGGCAGGAAGACCGGAGCAGCAGCGATTTTCCCTATCGATCGTTCTACACGCGTTGTTTCCCCAGCTACATGGAGATTGCTGTTTCCGAAGGCCGACCCTGCAGAATGTCGTGGTATTGGATGCGGCCGAAGCACGAGCCTGGAGCGCGTGCGGCCCTGTAAAGCAGATGCGGAAGGTTGCGGAGCCTTGGGCTCCGCCTGGGTCCGCAGCTTCCATCCATCAAGTCGCGGAAGGTCCATGCGTGCGCTCCGGATTTCTCGTTCAGGAATCGCCGTGCGTTCGTCTTCCACGAAGAATGGGATCTCTGATTTCTACGCCGCCGCGGTCAGCAGCCCGCGCTTGCGCACCTCGGCCATCACGCGCTCCACCTTCCAGTCCAGCGCATCGGAGCCGTCCACGTAAGCGTTCCGATCTCCCTTCTGGGTGAGTCTGGGTGCAAGGCCGAGCATTCCGTTTTGGTTTATTATTGGTCCAACCATTACCATGCCTGATAAACTCGTCAGCGTCATCATGCCCGCCTTCAATGCGGAGCGCTGTATCGGCAAGGCGCTGGAAAGCGTCGCCTCGCAAACCTATCGGAACTGGGAGATCGTCGTCACCAACGATGGAGGCACGGACGGCACCTCGCGAATTGTCGCCGAGTTTGCGCAGCAGACGCCCCGCAATGTAATGCTCCTCGAACATGCACAGAGCCAGGGCCCGTGGGCGGCCAGAAATACCGCCATGAGGGCCGCCAAAGGCGAATACATTGCTTTTCTCGACGCGGACGATTTCTGGCTGCCGGATCATCTTGAGAGTGTGTGCGCGGTATTGGCGCCGGGAAGAGCCGGCCTGGCGTATTCGGACGGAATTGTCTTTCGGGATACGCCTTGGGGAGAAATCGAGCTGCTTCCGATTGACACGATTGAAGTGACAAACCCGCCAGCGGACCTCTTCCGGCGCAACTTCATCAACCCATCGGGAGCAGCCATCACACGGCAATTGATGGAGAAGGTTGGCGACTTCAGCCCCCGGCGCGTGGAGGATCTGGACTACTGGATTCGCGCCGCCGCGTTGGGTTTTGTCATCGCTACGACGGGTAAACAGACCTATTACTATCGGAAATCGGCCGACAGCTTGTCCGCTGCATTCGCTGAAGATTCAGAAGGCCTTGGGATGGTCTTTTTGAGGCACAGGCGCTGTGGGATCCTGCCGGAGAAGGAGATCCTCGCCAATGCGAGGAGTTGTTTCATCTCCGCAGGTCGTTTGCACTGGCGGAAAGATCCCATGGCCGCGAGCCGCGCCTTCTACAAGGCATGGACCCTGGGTAGGGCCCGCCTGCTGCCACTGATATGCGCTGTAGCGATGGCAGGTTTAAGCCTGGTGCGGCCTCACCGCTCGAAGTAATCCATCGGCCACCAGGCAGGCGGGGAGTTTCCGCCGGAGTTCAGGTGTAACCCACGTCCTCTATCTCGCCGGGCAATGAAATGAGAGAGTCCCTGATTCCGTGAGGCACGATGCTGAGGAAGTTGCTCACTAGGCCGATTTGGTGGTGGGAGCGGAAGCGCCCTTACCCGATTCGTTCTCGTTTTCATCTGCTGCCTCCGCTCGGTGTCAAGAAAGGGCGTGTGCGCTTTGTGGTGCTTACGACGCCCGATACGCTAGACGATGCGCTTTGGACTGCGTGGAGCTGGTATCGCTACCTCCGCCAGGTGGATTGTGAACTGGAAATCGCAGTGGACGGTGTAGTGTCTGCTGCCCAGTCGGCCGCCGCCGCCGAGTTGTTTCCGGGCATCGCGATTTATCCAGCAGAATCGGCTTGCAATTACGTATGCCAGAGAGAACCTGCGCTCGAGACCTTTCTTTACGGTCATCCAACGGGTAGAAAGCTGGCCTTGATCCTCGCGCTTTCCGACCAGGGTCCGCTTCTCTATTCCGATTACGACGTGCTTGCCTTCAATCCGCCGCGCGAATTGCTTGCGTCTATCGAGAGAAACGCGGCCTGCTACTTTGCGGAGGAGACGGACGGAACACGCGATCCGATCATTGTGGAAAGGGCGAAGAGCCTCGGCATGGATTACATACCGAATTTCAATTCCGGGTTTCTGTATATCCCTAGGGGCGCTCTGCCGATGCATGCGGCCGCGGAGATCCTGGCGACATGGCGCCCACCAGGGGGTTCGTGGTTTGCCGACCAATCAGTCCTCAGCGTCATGCTGCGGGATGTGAATGCTGAGGCGCTTCCACCGGATCGATATGTGATCAGTATCTGCCGGCAGTTTTATTGGGAACGGGATGTGGACTATAGGACCATTGCGGCGCGGCACTTTACCGGCACTGTCCGGCACGTAATGTACGGAAAGGGCATGCCGTTGATATTGCGCCAGAGCCGAGAAAGCCTGAGCGCGCGAAGTGAAAGCTCTGAAGGATCGTGAAAATGAAAGAACCCAGTGAGTCAGCTCCGCCAGCTGGTCGTGATACGGCAATCTGCACCCTGTTTGAAGGAGATTACCATCTAGGCCTGGCTGCGTTGGTGAATTCTCTTGTGCGCGCAGGCTATGCAGGGACAGTTTGGGCGGGATATCGCGGCGCGCTGCCTCCCTGGGTAAACCAACTCAAGCGCGGGGACAAGAGCCGGGCGGATGAGTTCCGGGTTACGGATCAGGTTCGGATTGTGTTCATGAAACTTAGCACGGGCATGCATCTCACGAATTACAAACCGGAGTTCATGCTGAACCTGCTGGCAAATGAAGCCCGCGATTGCAAATATCTCTGGTATTTTGATCCGGATATCTTCGTTCAAGCCCCCTGGTCGATCTTCGCTGACTGGCAGAGCTACGGAATTGCGTTGTGCCAGGAGATTGTGGACAACATATTTCCCGCGGACGCTCCGCTGCGCCAGCAATGGATGAAGCTCGCTGCAGGTATCGGCTTTACTGATCCGCGTCCGGTGAATCACTATTACAACGGAGGCATGGTCGGCGTTTCGTCGGCTAACGCGGAATTCTTAGAGGCATGGAAACGACTGATCAATCTGGCTGGATCCCTGGGTTACGACCTGAGATACCAGGGGCTCGGAAGCCGGGAAATGCCCTTTAACATGAGCGACCAGGACGCGCTGAACATCGCTATCATGTACACGAAGTTTCCACTCACCACTCTCGGCCCGCAAGGCATGGGCTTCATCTATGGCGCATCCATGATGATGTACCATGCCGTAGGCCAGAAGCCATGGAGAGGATCGTTCCTGCTGCGCGCGCTTAGAGGCATGCCGCCTTCCGGGGCGATGAAGTTCTTCCTTACTCAGGTCGTTTCGCCGATTCGCGCTTACTCTCCTATGCATTTGCGTGCTAAACGCCTGGCGTGTGCCATCTCGGCATTCATCGGCCGCTTTTATCGCCGCACGTAAACAGCATCGAGCGGCGTGCTGGGATATTGCACGTCCATGAAAAGACAGGAACATTCACCACTACTCGATCAATCGAGCGAGGTTCGGTCCGAATGAAACTGACTTCGTTGGTGCGCAAGCTCGCCGATCGCGTCACCAGACGCTTCGGCTATCGTTTAGTACCTCAGTCCCTTCTCGATCTTTACCAGATCGAGAGCGAAATCAGTCTCGAAACGAAACGACTTGAGATGGGGTCTATCGCAGGTGCCGCCGTCTATTTGCGACGCGACAATCCGCGCCTGCTGGAACTTCGCACGCTCTACGCGGGTCTCGACCCGGCCCTGAAGACGCCGTTGCTGTGGACCGAAGAATTCGTGTCTCGGACCGACATTTTGAATTTCCGCGGCCATAACGGCTGGGTCTGGCAATGGAGAAACCCGGGCCTCGACGAGTTGGCGTATCATCTCGCGGCCTATTATGTTCTGGCCCACGATCAGCTGGGGCTGATGGAGAAACTCAGCGAAGACGGAACGTTTGGAGCCCTTGCCTACGATATAGCCGGACACTGGGTTTCGAGGGATCTCCTGGATTCGATCCTGGAGATCGGCTTTCTCGATCGGCATCTGAACATCGCCACGTGTCCCCCGCTCTCGGTCCTCGACATCGGAGCGGGCTATGGGCGGCTTGCGCACCGCATGCTGACGGCAATTCCATCGCTGGGCAATTACCTTTGCGCGGACGCGATCCCGGAATCCAGCTTTGTCTGTGAATATTACCTCAGGTTCCGCGGCCTTGAGGGCAGATTCACAGTGGTTCCGGCGACCGAAATCGACTGGGCGCTGAACTTGACGCGCGCAGACCTGGCCATGAATATTCACAGCTTTTCCGAGTGTTCGCTGAGCGCAGTCGAGTGGTGGCTGAACCGGCTCGCGGCGCACGGCGTGAAGCACTTTATGATTGTCCCCAACGCCTGCGGCCACGACGGTGAGTTGTTGCGTAATATCGACGGCGAGGACATGCAGCCTCTCATCGAACGGAGCGGTTACCGGCTGGTAGTGAAGGAGCCGAAGTACTCCGACCCAGGAGTTCAGAAATTTGCATTGAATCCAACCTGGTTTTGGCTTTTTGAGCGGAGCGGGGGAGCTTAGGGCCTGCTGCCACCCATCCATCCAGGGAATCACCAACTGATTGAGGAACGATTTATGCCGAACGTTGCGTTAGTGACAGGCGTCACCGGACAGGCCGGCGACAAGTTAGCAATTCCCGTCGCCCAGAATACGTTCAACATCGGCACAATGGAAAAGCGCGAGAGCAGGCGCAGCGGGAGTGACCTGGACTCGCGGGAAGCAGGTGACTCATGCGAGGTGCAGCGGCATGCACAGCTGAGTACGGTTCGGAAGGGATGACTGCATCGTGCGAATCAAAGAGTTGGACGGACTCAGAGGCATTGCTATTCTGGCAGTGATCGATTGCCACTACTTGGCCTGGCTTCCGGCGGCAGGCCGCGCGTGCACTGCGGCCACATTCATCGGGCGCTTTTATCAAAAGCCGTAGGGCGTGTTTCATAAATGGCTTTGCGAAAGGGTACGGTTTGAGTCGTGTCGAAAAGGGCAGTAAAAGTGAGGGGTTTCAACCTTTCAGGGATTCGGACTGACAGCCAGGCCGTTTATGAAGCACGCTCCAAGAATGTCATCTCGTGGAGGTGAGGCAAATGGGATTTTTGCAGGGGTTCAAGCGCGCATTTCGGGGAGGATACTTCGAGGGAGATCCCCTCGATCCGATGGCGCCGTCAACGTACGGAGTTTATGGGTACAACAGTGTACTCTATACCATTTACTCGGCTTGCATCCGCCCCTACATTACGTCGGATACCGTCGTGCTGGAGGTTGGACCGGGAAGAGGAGCCTGGTCAAAGACCTTTCTTCGCCGTAACTGCCGAAAGCTCTACGCGATAGAGGTGGCTGATGCGGAGCACACTCACTTTTGGGACTACATTGGAGAAGATCGGCGCGTCGAGTATATCGTTGTCGACGATTTGAGCCTTCCTGGCGTTCCCGATGATGCAATTGACTTCTTCTTTTCCTTCGGAGTGTTTTGTCATTTGAGACCGGAAATGTGCGAGGAGTATTTACAATCAATCTTTCGCACTATGAAGCATGGCAGCCGCGGGTTTCTGATGATCGCCGACTTCGATAAGTATGAATCGTGCCGCGCTCAGGCAGACCTGCTTTCGATTGGGCGCTTCTTTATGGAGCAAGACAGGAAGGTTTGGATGCCCGCGAAGCTCGGCTACATGCTACCTTGGCGCTTTTTCCGCGGAAAGATGGACATAGAACCAGTATCGAAGTCGAGCGAAAAGAATCTTTGGACGGACGATGGCAATTTTGGCTGGTATCACTGGGGCACCGAAAGGGCTTGTGAAGCCATGACGCGTAGAGGCTTTCAAATTGTGGAACCTGATGTTGAAGCGTGTCAGCGTGATCCGGTGATTCATTTCAGGAAGCCATAAAGGTTGTAGCTGACCTGCCGCACGATTGTCGCGTCAAAGGTTGACGACGCGAGACTATCTGGATCGTGAGATGCAGCTCGTACAGATAGGTGAAGACCAGGTTGAATCGGGGTATCGAACCCCTGAAGGGATGACTGCATCGTGCGCATCAAAGAGCTGGATGGACTCAGGGGTGTTGCAGTGCTGGCGGTCATCAACTGCCACTATTTCCCATGGCTTCCGATTACCGGTTCAGCGTATGGCTGGCTGGGCGTCAATCTATTCTTTGTTCTGTCAGGGTTTCTCATCACCAGCATCCTGCTTGAACTGCGCGAAGATGAACACTATTTTGCGATCTTTTACTCCCGCCGCGCCTTGCGTATCTTCCCGCCCTATCTTCTGGGACTTGCTGTCTACATTGCGGTGTGCGCTGCACTGGGAAGGGCGGGCGATTTCCGACTGTGGTCGCAGTACCTTTTTTACTACACGAGCCTGTACGCGCATAACACGATGCAAGACGGGATCACGCAAAACCTGCCGTTGGCCGTGTGCTTCGGGCTAGCTATTTTGTGGTCTCTCTCTGTTGAAGAAATCTACTATACAGTCTGGGCGCCCATTGTTCGTTTCATGAAAGAGCGTGCATTTGCTGCCGCCCTCTTCGCCATGATCATCGCGGCTCCTATCCTACGCTGGGCGTGGCGTTTTCCTGGTCAATTTGAACTCCTCACCTTTTATTGCCAGATGGACGGTTTGGCATACGGCTCATTGATTGCATTGATCATCCGTCATCGCCACGTCTCGCCCCGTACGTGGTCGCGGAGCGACCGGCTCTTTGACCTGCTGGCGATCATCGTTGTCCCGTGTTCAGCGGTTTTCTGGCTAATTACCGGAGGATCGCCCGATAAACGTATCGTGGCCTCGCTTGGATTGGTGCTCGCGAACGTGAGCTTTGCCCTGATTACATATGCGCTGATCCGGCATGCCGGCGGGAACCAGCTATGGGTACGCATCTTTCGCGCCAAATGGCTGCGCTCGATCGGGATGGTCAGCTATAGCCTCTATCTGTTCCACTACCCCCTGGCGATTGTGAGCGAGGAGGTTGTGACCAAGCTGCATTTGCCGCGGCGCGTCAATGCCGTCAGTGAGGCCCTTCTGGGTCTCGCGCTGAGCTTTGCGGTTGCCTACGGGCTGTGGTACGGCATGGAATCGCGCATTCTGCGCTGGAAGGACCGCAAGGTGCCAAGCCCCGCGCATGCGGAGGCTTAATCTCCACTATGCGCTGCGGTTGTCGCCAGTGGATTCCCCCTAAGAATCGCAAACATTAGTAATGTCGTAGAGACATTGTCTGTCGCGATAAACTGACAACTGCCGCTACCCATCCAGGCAGGCAATTCCTACTCGATGAAGGGTTGATTTATGCCGAAAGTTGCGTTAGTGACAGGTGTTACCGGACAGGACGGCGCCTATCTGTCTGAACTCCTGTTGAGTAAGGGCTACGTTGTGCACGGCATCAAGCGCCGATCGTCTTCGTTTAACTCGGCGCGCATCGATCATATGTACCAGGATCCGCACGTTCCCGGCGTACATTTTCAGATTCATTACGGAGATATGACCGACTCTACGAATCTGATCCGCATCATTCAGTCGGTGCAGCCAGACGAGATTTACAATCTGGCCGCGCAAAGTCACGTGCAGGTGAGCTTTGAGACGCCCGAATACACTGCGAATGCCGACGCGACCGGCGCGTTGCGCGTTCTGGAGGCGATCCGGATTCTCGGCCTCACGAAAAAGACACGGTTCTATCAGGCGTCGACCTCGGAGCTGTACGGAAAGGCGCAGGAAGTACCGCAAAAAGAAACCACGCCCTTTTATCCACGGAGCCCCTACGGAGTGGCCAAGCTGTACGCCTTCTGGATCACTGTGAACTACCGCGAGGCGTACGGCATCCACGCGTCGAACGGAATCCTGTTCAACCACGAGAGCCCGATCCGCGGCGAGACCTTTGTCACCCGCAAAATTACGCGCGCCGTGGCCGCGATTCACCTGGGCGTGCAGAAGACGCTGTACATCGGCAATCTCGATGCCAGGCGCGACTGGGGTCATGCACGGGACTACGTGGAAGGCATGTGGAGGATCGTGCAGCAGCCGGAGGCGGACGATTACGTCCTCGCCACGGGCGAAGCGCACAGTGTGCGCGAGTTCGTGGAGCTGGCATTTTCCAAGGTCGGGCGCAAGATCGAGTGGCGCGGCAAAGGCGTTGACGAGATGGGAATCGACACCGTCACGGGAGAGACGCTGGTGAAGATCGACAGCCGGTACTTCAGGCCGACAGAAGTGGACATGCTTCTGGGCGATCCCTCCAAAGCGCACCGCGTTCTGGGATGGCAGCACAAGGTCAGCTTCCCGGAACTGGTCGCTGACATGGTGGAGTCGGATCTGAAGGTCATTGCACAGGAATCGCACCGAGAGCATGGCCATGAGTAGTTTCGACCTGACCGGAAAGCGTGTCTGGGTGGCCGGTCATCGCGGCATGGCCGGCGCGGCGATGGTGCGGCGGCTCAAGCGCGAGAATTGCGAGATCGTCACCGCGGACCGCAGCGAACTCGATCTTCTGCGCCAGTCAGAGGTTCACGCCTGGATGGCGGACACGAAGATCGACGCCGTCTTTCTGGCCGCCGCCACCGTGGGCGGCATCATGGCCAATGCCACGCGCCCCGCGGAGTTTCTCTACGAGAACCTGGTCATCGAGACCAATGTGATCCACGCGGCAAAGAGCGCCGGCGTCAAGAAGCTGTTGTTTCTGGGATCGTCGTGCATTTATCCGCGCATGGCGGAGCAGCCGATGCGTGAAGAGGCGTTGTTGACCGGCGCACTGGAGCCCACCAACGAGTGGTACGCCATCGCCAAGATTGCCGGAATCAAGCTGTGCGCGGCGTTCCGCCGGCAATATGGATGCGATTTCATTTCCGTGATGCCGACGAATCTGTTCGGGCCGGGAGACCGCTACGATACGCAGAACGGTCATGTCGTGGCTGCGCTGATCATGAAGATCCATGCCGCCAGGAGGTCGAACAGCGCCACGGTCGAGCTGTGGGGAAGCGGAACCCCGAAACGCGAGTTCCTGTTCACTGAAGATCTGGCCGACGCCTGCGTCTTCGTGATGAAGCACTATTCCGATGAGCTTTTCCTGAATGTCGGCACCGGGCGCGACATGACCATCCTGGAACTGGCGGAAAGTATTGCGAGGGTGGCCGGCTGGAAGGGCACTTTTACGTTCGACCGCTCGAAGCCTGACGGCATGCCTCGCAAAGTGATGGATGTAAGCCGCTTGCGCGCCCTGGGATGGAGCGCGCAAACGCCCTTCGACGTGGGCATCAAGCAGGCCTACGATTGGTATGTGGCCAACGTCGCGGACCGCGCGGCGTAAACGCTTGACCAGGTGGTTCCACAACTCTGCACCGTGCGGGGATTTGTCGAGGCGGGGTCTTTGCGAAATAATGTTGAACAGGTATGAGCACAACCACTCCGGAACGCGGGCGAACGGTACATCACATTGCTGGCAACGCTGAGGAGAATCCCTATCTCCGTCCATCCTTCAGTTTGAGGTACCGACTGCTGCGTCAGTTGTGGCGGATGGTGTATGTGCTCTTCTATCGCATGTCGCCGCCTCCTATGCATGCCTGGCGGTCGATGCTGTTGCGACTCTTCGGCGCGAAGATGGGCCCGGGTTGCCACTTTTATCCCAGTGGAAAAGTATGGGCGCCCTGGAACCTGATCTGCGAAGACTGCTGCACGCTGGCTGATCATGCTGAGATTTACAATCCTTCCCCGATCTATTTAGAGTCCCACTGCATCGTCTCGCAGGACGCCTACATCTGCGGGGCGACCCACGATTACAACCATCCTGACTTTCCCATGATCTCGTACAGCATGCGACTGGGCGCATATTCATGGATCTGCGCGCGGGCATCGGTGTCGCCGGGCGTGAACGTGGGAGAGGGAGCCGTTCTGGGGCTGGGATCGGTGGCCAACCGCGACCTGGAGCCGTGGACGGTTTACAGCGGAGTGCCGGCGGTCGGTGTGAAGACACGCGTAAGGGGCGTCCTCGGCGGCGAGAAATAAGGCGAATCTCCCGGTACCCTGCGCAACGGGATTTCAACCCCGCAAATCTTGCGAAAGCGCGAAAAACCTGCGCATTGCGGAGTCATCCGGCAGAGCCGACGCCGGTTCTTCTCTCATCCCCAACGATCGCATCGCGATAAAATCAACAGGACAATCAAGTGAGGGAAATGATGCACAAGAACCAGCCATGGTTTGTGACCGTCTTCATGACCTACGTGTTCGGAATGGCGCTGCTGATGTACGCCGGAACTTTTCAATTGCTGGCGGAGCAGCCCGGTGCGCCGGATGGTGCGGCACAGGTGAGCAGTGCAGTCGTGGCCAGTCCCTGCGAGCCTTCAAAATTGGGCTCGCCGTATATCCCTGTCGATAGTTGGGTGTACCCGGCCATGCTGCGGCTGTACTCACTGGGATACGTCGATAACGTGTTTATCGGACTGCGGCCGTGGACCCGCGCGAGCGTGATGCATATGCTCGAAAATGCCGGGAACCTGATTGAGGACGCAGAAGGACAAGGCGATCCTGCCGCCGACGAGGCGCGCGCGATCTACGACGCGCTCAACCACGAGCTGCATTACGACATGGAAGGCCCCTGCGGACCGCACCAGGGCGGCACGCGCATCGAGTCGGTGTACAGCGTGATGCGGGGCATCAGCGGCACGCCTCTCGATGACAGCTTTCACCTTGGGCAAACCATCGTGAACGACTACGGCCGCCCCTATGAGAATGGCTTCAACAATTATTCCGGCGTCAGCGGCTACGCCAGCGCGGGACGATTCGCGCTCTATCTGCGTGCTGAGTTCCAGGGTGCGCCTTCGGCTACGGGCTACTCCGCGGCGCTGGCACAGCAACTGAGTAATCTCGACAACACGCTCTATTACATTCCGTCGAGCACGGCGCCTTACGGCAACACCACGGCAGTGTACAACCAGACCACAATTCCCCAGGGGCCCATTGCCACAGCGACACAGGGACGTTTTCTGGAGGCCTATCTCTCCTATCAAATTCTGAATCACGTGGTTTCGTTCGGAAAGCAGGACCAGTGGCTGGGACCAGCCCAGGGCGCGAGCATGGCGTTTTCAAACAACGCGCAAAACTTCTACGCATTCGAGATCAACCGCATCGAGCCTTTGCATGTTCCGGCACTCTCGTTGCTCACCGGGCCCTTCCGCTATGAGTTTCTGGTGGGCGCACTGCGCGGCCACACGAAAATGCCGGATCCGTTATACGAACTCAATCCTTCCTCCAACGCGAATAATGTCACCAATCCCGGCGACTCCTGGGTGCACGTGGAAAAAGTCAGCCTTCGCCCTTACAAGGATCTGGAATTCGGTTTTGAACGAACCGCCATGTTTGGCGGCGAGGGCCACCAGCCTGTCAGCCTGCACTCGTTTCTGCGCAGCTTCTTCAGTCTCAGCGCGGGAACCGACACCCAGAAGGGCAATACGACCGACCCCGGCGCGCGTTTTGGCGCCTTCGACTTTTCCTGGCGGCTGCCTTTCGTGCGCAACTGGCTCACGCTCTACAGCGACTCCGAAGTGCACGACGATTTATCGCCCATCGATGCTCCGCGCCGCGCCGCCGTACGTCCGGGAATTTATCTCTCCCATGTTCCCGGCATCCCCAAGCTCGACCTGCGTGTAGAAGGAGCCTCCACCGATCCCCCCACCACACGCAGCGTGGATGGAGAGTTCATGTACTGGGAGACCATTGAGAAGCAAGGCTACACCAACCAGGGGCAGCTCTTCGGCGACTGGATCGGCCGTGAAGACAAGGGCGGTCAGGCCTGGATCACTTATCACCTGAGCGGCAACGAGTGGCTGCGGGTGAGCGCGCGCAACCAGAAAGCGGTGAATAATTTCATTCCCAACGGCACCACGTTAAACGACATCAGCTTTCAGGCCGTGAAGCGCATCGGCAAGGACTTCGAGATCAACGGCAACTTTGCCGTGGAGCACTATAAGGCGCCGATTTATGTGACGGGCGAACAGACCGTGACCACCACCAACATTCAGCTCACGTGGTATCCGCAGCGCAAGGTCAGCTTTTAGGCACGATGGTCGTGGCGTAGGCCGGCGTGGGGAAGTGCAGAACCCTGAGCAGTTGGCCCTTGGGATCGAAGGTCAATACCCATTGCATCGGCTGGCGTGGTTCCGCAACGTTAACGAAGCGGACCGTCGACTCGCCGTCTGCCCCGACTTCTAACGTAGGCGGGAACGACAAAGCGATATTTGCTTCGGGTAATGGACTCGGCGAGGTGGAAACCTCAAGACGTGGCTCGGTCAGCGCGGCGTAGCACAGGCTGGTAGAAAGCCAATCGGCGGGCGGGCTTGCCGGTTCCTGCGCGCGAATGCGGTTGAACGCCGCCATGGCGAGTGCGTTAACGGGAGCCGGCGAGAAAAGAGAAAAGCCGCGCCGCGCGACGGGAATGACGCGGACACGGCCCTTGCCGGTGCGTGGAATCGCGGCGGAAAAAAGACTCGCATCGCCGACGCCGCTATCTCCCGCGAAGAGCAGGAACAAGTGGCCCGGAAGGGCCTGGCACTCCAGCTGCCGGTAGCGCCATTTTTCCTTGTCGAAATCGATCCCGGCAAACGCGGCAGCATCCCGGATCGCGGGCTGTGTCTTCGCGGCCAGATCGCGATCGCTTTGGCTCATCTGCTCTAGCGGACGGTACACGATGAACTGCCCAATCCCAGAGGACGAGGCGTTCGTCGAGAACGGCGTGAGGGTCTTCGCCTGCGGTACGGGCCTGGCAGCGTACGGCATGGCAGCGGGTTCTGACGGAATGGGCGTTACCGGATAGGGTGTACCGGGAGGAACCTGGACGGTTTGCGCTGAGCAAATGGAGCCAAGAATTGGAGAGCCAAGAATCGGAGAGCCAAGAATTGCCGTTGCCGCGAATACGAAAGTAAGGTTCAAGAGCCTCGGGCGATCCATACATTCGCTAGACTAACATCTTGCGCGCAGACCCCTGAGAGCGAAGCCGCCGAGTGCCGCATTCGCCCGCGCACCTTTGAGGGCGATCCCGATACTCCGCCCAAGCCGGACACGCCATCACTGTCTGTTCTTGAGGAGAAACGGGCGCGTGAAATCATAACTGACACCGAGTGTGAACCCCTGGGGCTTGAGGTTTCCGTATACCGCCAAACTCTGCCATCTCTGGTATTCGTAGTCGGCGCGTACCCAGATATCCTGTTTGACACGAAACTCGAGTCCGCCGCCCGGAGCCGTGAAGGTTCGCGTATCGTGCGCGTACGTGGGGCTTAACCGAGGGAAGTCGACGCTACCGTCGCCGATCATACATTTGGCGTAGGGACGGACGTTTTTCAAGCGGTGCCAAATGTAGATAAGTCCCATGGCCGCGGTATCGTAGCGCACGTTCGGCTGCGAGGAGGATGCACCGAGGCTGATGTCCCGAACCTCTCCTTCCGCGCCCAGATGCCCGTGCAAAATGGAGGGGAGCTTTCCGGGGTAAATGTCGAACCAGCCCGCAAATCCGTACATGCGGCCATGGCCAAGATCGACGTCGTAACTTACGGGCCCAACGCCAATTGTAAACGGCCATCCGCTCTTCCGTTCATAAGACGGAACAACCTGGGAAAATGCGGAAACCGCGATCGTCAAGAAACTCACCGCCAGCAGTGGGAAAGCGGCCAGCTTGAAACGCATTCTGTATCTCCTTCACACGCGCATGCCCTCACCCGGCTGGAAGACTTCCGCCAGAGCAAGAGCGGGAAACCAAGACAACGAGACAAGAGCAGGGATTTCTGCGCGGGATCTACATTCATAATCCATAAGACGCACTGCACGAACCGAGGCGTTACAGAAAAAGCGAGACACCCGTATTTTCGAGGCGGTTTTTGATCCTGCACCCGAGCCGCGGCCCGAACTCTTCCGGAGGCAGCCGAGTGCTACTTTCACTGCGGCCTAGTCTAAATCATAAAGGCCGATAAATGAAGCAAGTACTAAACTTCCCGGGTTACGGAAGTGGCACACCGGGAAGCCTCGGAAAAAGAACATAATCTCGCACAACAGCTGATGATTCAGAAAAAGAACATTTGGCGCCAGAGCGGAAAGCCGCCAGCCTGAGACGCGCTCTGCATCTTCGTCGAACGCGCACGCACGTGCGCGTCCGTGCAATCGTTGCGGCACGAGAACTCACCTCAGCCGCACGACCAAAAAGAGCGTAACCGCATCTCAATGGTCATGGGCCGTGAGTCTACCGAGAGGCCCGTACGAAGAAGAGTTCCCATTAGATTACCAAAGTAATCGTGGGTGGGAATGCGTCGGCGGACTGCTTTCTAATCAGGCAACTTATTGAGAAAAACATGCCCCAGGCACTGGTCCTGTGTTACGTTTATTTGTGCTGTAAAAATGCCGCGGCGCATCGCATCCGATGTCAGTCCGGCTGCGCTCGAGCCCCGGAAGGGTGCTCACAAACTGACTTTTTATGGGGTTACATTAGCCAATCTGCGGAGGATGAACGCATGCAAATTCGTGTTTTGAAATCTGTGGGCCGGGTTGTAGCTTTGCTGACTTTGGCTGCTTTACCGGTAGCCATGGCGGCTCAAACGACGCCCTCGGGAATAGGAAAAGGTAGCAGCAGTGGTCAGCCCTCGAGATGGGATATTTTCATGGGCTACAGCTATCTGTCGCCCAAGGGGACAGTAAATACGGTCCAGCCGAACGCCCAACAGACGCCGGTGTCGGCCTCTTTCGACGCAGTCACCGCGGGCGGTCTCTTTAGCGGTGCGTATTACTTCAACCGTTACGCGGGCGTCCAAGTCGAGGTTGGCGTCCATCAGTGGGGCGTGCAGTGCTGCAACAGCAATGTTGGCACTCGTGAAAACGACGATGGATTCACGACGCTGGGTGGGGGCGTAATCTTCCGCTATCCTGAAGAAAATTTCACCGCCTTCGCCCATGCGCTGGTGAATGCGGACTACATCGGCGGACCGTATTTTGAGCCCTTCAGGTGGGGTCCTGGTTTGACCGTTGGCGGCGGCATGGATTATGACACGCCGTGGTTCAATCATCGTCTGGGGATCCGCTTGTTCCAGGCGGACTACGAGTATATGCACGTCGATTGGGGCCTGATGCCCTACGGCGGCCGCGCCAACATCAACGCGGCGCGCCTGAGCGCGGGTGTTGTGATTCATGCAGGCTCGATCGCTCCACCTCCACCGATCACGCTGGCCTGCTCGGCGGGTCCTGCTGAATCGGTCTTCCCGGGCGACCCGGTTACGGTGACGGCGACGGCGGGCGGTCTGAATCCGAAGGATCACGTGATCTACAGCTGGTCGGGCACGGGAGTGACCGGCAGCGGCGAGACGGTCAAGGTAGACACCAGCGCTCTGGCGCCGGGCGAGTACACAGTGACGGGCACGGTGAAAGAAGGCAAGCCGGGCAAGGAAGGCCTGAAGCCCTGGGAGACGGCGACCTGCACCGCGGGCCTTACAGTGAAGGCGTTCGAGCCGCCGACGATCAGCTGCTCGGTCAGCCCCAACACGATTGCGCCGGGAGGCTCGGCAACGGTGACCTCAGTGGGCGTGAGCCCGCAGAACCTGCCGCTGACCTACAGCTACACGGCCACGGCGGGTACGGTAACGGGAAGCGGAACGACGGCGGAGTACTCGTCGGCGGGCGCGGCAACCGGAGCCGTAGGCATTACTTGCAACGTGCAGGACAACAAGGGCCACTCGGCGAGCGCCAACACCGGCCTGACCATTGTGGCTCCGATTATTCCGCCTCCGCCGAAGACGCAGGCGCTTTGCACCATGAGCTTCTCCACCGACAAGAAGCGGCCCATGCGCGTCGACAACGAGGCCAAGGCCTGCCTGGACCAGGTGGCTCTGGACCTGAAGCAGCAGGCTGACGCCAAGGCGGTTCTGGTCGGCGAGCAGAGCACGGACGAGGCAGCCACGACGGCCAAGGAGCAGAAGAGAGCGCTCAAGAACAAGCACGCCAAGGTGGATATGTTTGCTGCGCAACGCGCCGTGAACGCCAAGGACTACCTGGTGACGGAGCAGGGCATCGACGCTTCGCGCATCAGCGTGGCCACGGGAACGACCGACGGCCAGACGGTCGAGAACTATCTCGTGCCTTCGGGCGCGACGTTCTCGAACGACGTGACGGGAACTACGCCGGTGGACGAGACTGCGGTGAAACCGCAGGAGCGCAAGCCGCTGACGGAGAGGCACCCGATGAAGAAAAAGGCCGCGGCGAAGTAATCGGCGCGTCTGAACAAACCACCCGATGATTCTGCGAACCCTTCCCGGTAAAAGGAAGGGTTCGCAGGGATCAACTTATAACTTGTCTTCCGCAGAAAAACTGAGGCCAGCCGTCATCCTACGGCTGGCCTCATCCTTTTGCGGCTCGATTCATCCCGGGACTCATCGCCGTTGCTCCGGCCCATAAATTCCGCCGCCGTGCCCCATCCTTTTCCGTGTCTTTTGCGGAAAAGGGTGGAAAAACATGCCACTGTTTATGGGCCGGAGCAATAAGAACCGCGTTGAATTGCTCGCCCGCCTTCCGTGCGAGCGATGCTTTTCAGAAGTCGTGGGGATGGTCCACGAACGTAGAGATTGTGCTCGGTGCGTCTTCGGCGGCAGTTCCGCGATCGGAAGACGGCGGGTTGGCCGCATCGGTCCTGGCTCGCACCTTGGCCACGGTGAGCCAGTTGTCCTTGAAGGGATGATCGGCCAGCCACGGCGGCAGAGACATGTGAAGGAAGCGGCTCAACGCTTCGGCGTGGCCCTCGTACAGGACGCGCATTTCGCGGAGCCTCTCAATGGATTGACCGTCGCGGCAGACCTTGACGCCGCTTTCAGAGAGCAACTCGTAAAGTTTTTCGTAGCGCTCCGCCGGAAGCCGGTCGGGTACGTCGGTGAGCGGCCGCTGCGAGAGAATCTGCGATAGGTCCACCATGGCGTGACGGGCCATGGCGAAGGTGAGTTGTGCCTGACGCGCCTCGTAACCCTGAATTCCCGCGACCATGAGCGCCGACGTATCCAGAATGGCGGTGAGCGCTGCAAGCCAGCTCTGGTTGCTGTGTTGCGAGCGGAAATAGCAGAGCTGCGGATACGAGATATGGCTCTCCAGCAATTCCGCCGACCAGCGCTCCCACTCTGTGAGCAGCACCGAGAGCGGCAGTTCTGCGCCCCGGTAGGAGTGGCGGCGCAAAAGCTCCGCAGCGGTCGGCGGAGATCCGGCCCGCGCGTCCAGCAATGAGATGCTGACCTCGCGGCGCGAAAAGGCGCCGTAGAGGACAGGGAAATACCCCATTACGACGGCCAGAAAACCCAGCCCGGTGCCAGCCTCCAAAATCACGAGCGCGCGCGCCAAGGGATTCTGCGGCGTCACGTCTCCGAGACCCAGCGTGAAAATGGTGGTCCCGCTGACGTAGAGGTCCGATTGAAAGCCCGGCCGGTGCGCTACGTCGACAAAGGGGCTGCCGAGTGCGAAGTAGATCAGCCCAAAACCAACGACCATTGCGCTGGCCCACACCACCAGGAGCAGGATCAGCGAGAGTGGCCCGTAAAAACTGAAGACCGTCTCCCGGTGGCGCGGGTTGCGCAGCCGTC
>JBEKAS010000039.1:0-22460 GCA_050015795.1 Occallatibacter sp.
TCGGGCCGCACGCATCGCGTGATTACCGGCGTGGCCCTCGTCACCGCAAAGGGCTCTGAGGTTGCCGCCGAAGCCACGGCGGTTCGCTTCCTCACGCTTTCTGACGAGGAGATCGCCGCGTATGTTGCCACCGGCGAGCCCATGGACAAGGCCGGCGCCTATGCCATCCAGGGCCGCGCCGCCCGCTGGATTCCCCGCATCGAGGGCTGTTATTTCAACGTGATGGGCCTGCCGCTGGCCCTGGTCTGCTCCCTGCTCGAATCCTGTGCCTATTGAACGCGCCCGGCGCTGCGCCTTCTGCTATTTCGAAGATTCTCCCCTCCGGCAAACCCTTTCCGGCGTAGAATGGTCGCAAATCCAGAACAGGATCAAATCTTATGCGGAAATCATTCTTCCTGCACAGTGCAGTTTTGTTTCTTGCGGCAGTGTCACCAACCGTGGTTCACGCGCAATTCCAACCGCCAACCCCCGAAGAACTGAAGATGACCTCCGACCCCAAGGCTCCCGGGGCCGATGCCGTCTACTTCAACATCGAGGAAATCGCCAACGATCCGATGCATTATCAGAGCTACTATGCGCGGATCAAGGTGCTTACCGAGAAGGGCAAGGAACTGGCCACGGTCACGATTCCTTACCTGAAGGGCAATAAGAAGGTTACTGACATCAAAGGCCGTACCATCCACGCGGACGGAACCGTCATCCCGCTCACCGTCAAGCCGGAAGACTTGCTGAGCGCGAAGAGCGGCGAAATGCAGTTTGGGCGTGTCGTCTTTACGCTGCCCAGCGTGGAGGTCGGGAGCATTCTGGAGTACAGCTACGACTTGCGCTACGACGACAATGAATTCTCATCGCCGCTCTGGGAGATTCAGCGGCCTTACTTTATTCACGCGGCGCACTACTCGTTTACACCCTTCAAGGAATTCATGCCCGACGGAACTCCCGGCAGAGAAACTTCCATGGTTTTGGAGGATTCACGCGGACGGGGGATGCATAGCCTGACGTGGTGGTATCGTCTGCCTCCCGGCGTCACCATGAAGACCAGCTTAAACGGCTCCTATAGCATCGACGTTACCGACGTTCCCGCCATCCCCGACGAAGAATGGATGCCACCTATCCGGAATTTCTTTTACAGGGTCAATTTTTACTACAACTACACTAGCGACGCGGCCGCGTTCTGGTTGAGCGAGAGCAAGCTCTGGTCGAAGGATGTGGATAAGTTCGCCGAGCCGACAAAGGCCATTAAGGCGGCTGTTGACGGTCTGATCGCTCCCGGCGACAGCGACCTGGACAAGGCAAAGAAGCTCTACGCCGCGGTGCTGGCCCTCGACAACACCGATTACTCGCGCCAGAAGACCGCGACCGAGATGAAGCAGCTCAAAATCAAAGAAGCCAAGCACGCTGAAGACACCTGGGCGCAGAAGAGCGGATCAAGCGAAGACATCGCCATGCTTTATCTGGCCATGCTGCGCGCCGCGGGGCTCACCGCCTATGCGGTCAAGGTTGTGGATCGCAACCGGGCAGTTTTCGATCCGGCTTACATGAGTCTGGATCAACTGGATACGACCGTGGTTGTGCTCAGCACGGGCGGCCAGCAAATCGTTCTCGATCCCGGCGAAAAGATGTGTCCGTTTGGAACGCTGAACTGGCGTCACTCCGGCGCCAAAGGCCTCGGCCAGAGCAGCCAGGGCGTGGGCATCCCAACCACACCGGAGCAAGTCTATAAGCAGAACTCGGTCAATCGCGTAGCCGACTTGACGCTCGATGCGCACGGCGGCATCACCGGGTTCATCCAGATCATCATGGCCGGACAGGAGGCGCTGCACTGGCGTCAGGGCGCCCTGCGCAATGACGACGCCGAGCTGAAGAAGCAGTTCGATCGTGATCTCGAGAACCTCGTGCCCGAAGGCGTCGAGGCGCACGTCGATCACTTCCTTGCGGTGGATCAACCGGACGCAAACCTGATGGCGATGGTCAAAGTCACAGGATCCCTGGGCACCGCGACCTCAAAACGCATCCTGCTTCCGGGCCTTTTCTTTGCAACCCGCGCGCGTGTTCCGTTTGTCAATGAGGAGAAGCGGCTCGAACCGGTCGACATGCACTATGCCGATCGCATCACCGACGATGTCACCCTTCATCTGCCTCCCGGGCTGGCCGTGGAAGCTGCTCCGCAGGATGCTTCCGTGTCCTGGCAGGGCCATGCCGTGTTCATCATCAAAAGCAAGGCCGGTCCCAATCAGATTGAAATCGCCAACTCCCTTGCCAGAGGATTCACAATCGCCAAACCGGAGGAATACCAGGATCTGCGCGGCTTTTACCAGAAAGTGGCCGCGGCTGAACAGGCGCAGCTGGTATTGACCATCGCTCCGGCGCCAGCGGCTTCGACGCCCGCGGGGAAGGGAAACTGATGCGCGCGCCTCTTTTCCGTCCGGGCTGTTTTGTCGCTATGGTATGTTGCTGCGCCATTTTCCTAGTCTCCGTGGCCATGGCAAAGGAGAAACAGCAGCCCGCACCGCAATGGGCGCTTGACGCCGCCAAAACGCCCACCCCTGCGAACGTCGGTGATGCCTCCGCAGTGATTCTCTTCGACGAATACTTTATCGCGGTCGATGATCAAAATCACGCGATTGAGCGGGAGCGCTACGCAGTGCGCATCCTCAAGCCGCAGGGACGCAAATACTCCCATTGCGAAGCCGAATACGACACGGACGAAAAGCTCGATTATTTCCATTCCTGGACCATCGCAGCCGATGGCCGACAATTTCAGGCCATGGATACGGACTTCAAAGACCAGGGAGCCTATGGGGACGCGGACCTTCAGGCCACTGATCGCTTTCGCATGGTGAATCCGCCGGCGAGCGATCCGGGTGCCGTGGTCACCTGCGAAACCCAGGTGCATCTACGGCCTTACATGAACGCCGAGAATTGGGAGATTCAGGCCTCAATTCCCTTTGTGGACGAGTCTCTGGAACTGGCGCTGCCTCCAGGCGGCCATTATGCCGATTCATGGAGCCGGTACAACCCGGTCAAGCCCATCGAAACCGCAGACAACCATCTCCGCTGGGAGATCAGAGACATGCCGGGGCTTGATCTCGAAAATGTGCACGCCACCCCGACAAGGGAGGCGCTGGCGGCACGCATGACGGTCATGTGGGGGGATGAGGCCGTCAAAGGTACCGAGAACCAGTGGAGAGCCTTTGGCATGTGGGAGGACCAACTCGAAGCGCATCGGCCCGATCCTACGCCGGAAATCACCGCCAAAGCCCAGGAACTGACTGCCGGAGCGCCTGACCTCTACACAAAACTGAGCCGTATTACAACTTACATCCAGAAAAACATCCGCTACTTCATCATCATGAAGGGCATTGGCGGCTGGCAGGCGCATTACGCCGCGGACATCTACCGCAACCGATATGGAGACTGCAAGGACAAGACCACGCTGCTTATCTCAATGCTCCAGGCAATTGGCATCCGCGCCCACTACCTGGTCGTCGCCGTGGGAGAATTGCACGGCGCTGTCAATCCCGATGCTCCAGCGCATTTCAGCAACCATGTCATCACTGCTATTGAACTTCCGGATGGCGAGAACGATCCGCGCCTGTTGGCGCGCGTAAAGGCAGTGAGCGGCAGAACTCTTCTGATCTTCGACCCGACGGATGAAGTGACGCCGGTGGGCCTGATCCGCGGAGAGCTGCAGGGCGAATACGGCAACCTTGCCAACGGAGCCGATAGCCAGGTACTGCGCATGCCCGTGCTTCCGCCCGAGTCCGGCGGCCTGCGCCGCAAAGGCTCGTTTACGTTGGCGGCCGACGGCTCCCTCGCCGGTGACATTGACGATGTTTTCAACGGGGTGGATGCGGCACACGAGCGTAGCTTCCTCAAGGAAAGAGATGCAAAGGAGGTTCACAACTCTCTGGAAGAAAGCCTGAGCGCTGAGCTTCCCGGTCTCAACTTCAAGGGATACGAATTTCACGATAGCGGAGAACTTGAAAAGTCCGTCGGACTCGATCTGCACGTAAGCGCTACCGGCTACGCGCATTCCGCCGGTCCATTGCTGCTGTTGCGGCCTCGCGTTATGGGCACGAATGCGCGCACACCGCCCGATGTGATGGAGAGCAAAACCCGCAAGTATCCCATCGAAATAGGTCACCCTGGCCTCTGGCGCTCCAGTTACGACATCACGCTGCCCGCCGGCTACGTGGTCGACGAGACCCCCGATCCCGTGGATGTCGACATGGATTTCGCCAGCTACCATGCCTCGGCGACGGCCCAAGGCAACGTCCTTCATTACGAGATGGTGTACGTCGTGCGCCAGGTGGAGATTCCCGCGGACCGGGCCGCCGATTTTCGCAAACTCGAATCCGCCATCCTCTCCGACGAGAAGGGCACGGCCGTGCTCAAGAAACAGTAGCCGGCCGCGGAGACCGATGTAGCGCCGGCCTCCCGGCCGGCTGTAACGCGGACGTCCCCGTCCGCGTTCGAGCGTGCCCCATCCTTTTCGCGTTCTTTGCGAAATGGGTGGGAACGCAAAATCACCGGATACACCAAACCTGGAACCGGCATAAGACACGCGAAGAGGCGCAGTGGCCCTTGCTGCCTGCATCCCTTCCGCGCAGCTATCATCGAACACAGTATGACAGTTCCGCTTTTTTCTCCATTCCAGCTTCGCTCCGTTGAATTCTCCAATCGCATCGGCGTTTCGCCCATGTGCCAGTACTCCAGCCAGGACGGCTTCGCCACCGATTGGCACCTCGTCCATCTCGGCAGCCGGGCGCAGGGCGGCGCGGGCCTGGTCACGCTTGAAGCCGCGGCCGTCACCCCTGAGGGCCGCATCTCGCCGGGCGATCTGGGCATCTGGAAAGACGAGCACATTCCCAGCCTTCGCCGCATTGCGGAATTCGTGCACTCTCAGGGAGCTCGCGCCGGCATGCAGCTGGCGCACGCCGGGCGCAAGGCCAGCACCTCCTCGCCCTTCCATGGCCACGGTCTGGTGTTGCCCGCCGATGGCGGCTGGCAACCGGTCGCGCCCAGCGCCATCGCTTTTGCGCCAACCGACTACGCTCTACCAACCGCGCTCGATCTCGCCGGCATTGCGGCCGTTGTCGAGGCCTTTCGCAACGCGGCGCGCCGTGCCTTCGACGCCGGCTTCGATTTCGTTGAGGTTCACGCCGCGCACGGCTATCTGCTCCACGAGTTTTTCTCGCCGCTTTCGAATCTCCGCACCGACAACTACGGTGGCAGCTTCTTGAATCGCATCCGCCTGGTGCTCGATGTGGTCGACGCCGTGCGCAGCGTGTGGCCGGAGCGTTTACCGCTGTTTGTGCGCATCTCCGCCACCGACTGGGCCGAAGGCGGTTGGAATCCCGACGAATCCGTGGAGCTTGCGCGCCGCTTGCGCGATCGCGGCGTCGATCTGGTGGATTGTTCCTCGGGTGGCAACGTGGCGGATGCAAAAATTCCTCTCGCGCCCGGTTATCAGGTCGGCTTTGCCGCCAGGATCCGCCGTGAAGCCGGCATCGCCACGGCCGCGGTGGGGCTCATCACCGAGCCCGCTCAGGCCAAC
Organism: Occallatibacter sp.; assembly: GCA_050015795.1. Classification (GTDB taxonomy): domain Bacteria; phylum Acidobacteriota; class Terriglobia; order Terriglobales; family Acidobacteriaceae; genus Telmatobacter. The sequence goes on from JBEKAS010000039.1 coordinate 5,561, forward strand.
GCGGTCGTCGCCGAGGGCCAGGCGGATTTCGTGTTTCTGGCGCGAGCCGAATTGCGCGATCCCAACTGGCCGTTGCACGCCGCGGTTGCTCTGGGTGAAACCGTGAGCTGGCCCAAACAATACTTGCGCGCCGCGCCTCAAGGTTCGACTGCGCGCACCGCAGTCGACAGCAAATAATCTGCGAATCCGGCGTGCCCGAGCGAGAATGGGACCGGTTTTCCTCTGCCAAGCGTGGTTCATGCGGCTCTTTCGCTTCCCAAACTGTGAAAGACCTGTCCTATACTGCGTGTAGTGCGAGGGATTTCCCCGGACGTGTTGGTTCCCTCGCCGAATTCTATGGCAACTCAATTCAACAGGAAGCGCGCCTACTCACCACCGCCCATCCCGGACCGTCTTTATTTCAAGATTGGCGATGTCGCGCGCCTATGCGGCGTGGAGTCGTACGTTCTGCGCTTCTGGGAGTCGCAGTTTCCTCAACTCAAGCCCAACAAGAGCGGAACCGGCCAGCGGCTCTATCGCCGTCGCGACGTGGAAATGGCGCTGGCGATCAAGCGCCTGGTCCACGCCGATGGCTACACTCTGTCCGGTGCGCGTGCGGTTCTCGATGCTGAGCAGCGCCGCCCCGGTAAACGCCCCGGCGGCAATCCTGATCCCGAGGCCGCCGCGCCGTCGCCTGCCGATCAGAACAAATCGTTCGATGCAACGGCTGCTGTCATCGGCCATGCTCGCGCCGAGTTGCGCGAAATCATCAACCTGCTGGCCTCTCCGGCGCCGCAGCCGCCACGCCGCCGCAACCGGCTCGCCGCCATTGCGCCCGCTACCGGATCGCTGTTTCCGACGTAGACTCTCGACAACAGAAGCCGCGCCCCGGGTTCCAGTGCCATCGCTGCAAGGCCGCGGCGCGAAGCGGCGGCCATGCAAGACGAATTATTCCGCCGCGGCTTCTTCGGCAGCCGGCTCTTCCGCAACCGGCTCGGCGGCTGCCGGCTCGGCTGCAGCTTGTGCGGCCGCAGCTTTCTCTTCCTCTGTCACTTCGGCCTCGACCTTCACGGTCACGCGCGCGGTCACTTCTCGGTGCAGCCGGATGGCTACCTTGACCTCGCCCAGGCTCTTGATCGCGTCGCCCTGTTGGATCTTGCGGCGATCCACCTCGAAGCCCTGCGCCGCCAGCGCGGCGGCGATGTCTGCCGATGTAACCGAGCCAAAGAGATGGCCATGTTCGCCGGCCTTGCGGGTAAAGCTCAGCACCACGGGCTCGAGCTTGGCCATGAACTCCTCGGCCTGCGCCTTTTCGCTGGCAGAGCGCCGCGCGGCCGCGGCCTTCATCTGCTCGATCACGGCCTTGTTGGCCGCGGTGGCCTGCATGGCCAGCTTGCGCGGCAGTAGATAGTTGCGCGCGTAGCCGTCGGCAACCTTCACCACTTCGCCGCGAAAGCCAACGTTGGCTACGTCTTCCTTCAGAATTACTTCCATGGGAAATTCTCCAAATCTTTCGTCGTGCGGCGTCGGTCAGCGGCGCCGAAAGGGCTCTTGCCGTTCTGGCAAGAGGCTCAACTCGCCGGCCACGTGCCGCCAAAAGTCTCAATCGGCTCTTCGTTCCGCTCTCGGAGCCGGAATTAGTGCCTGGTTGCAAACGGCAGCAGCGCAATGTTCCGCGCCTGTTTGATGGCGCGGGTCAGTCGGCGCTGATGCGTGGTGCAAACACCGGTCAGCCGCCGCGGCACAATCTTGCCGCGCTCGGCCACGAACTGACCCAGCAGCTTCACGTCGCGGTAAGGAATCGCGTCGATCTTCTCGGTGCAGAACTTGCAAACCTTCTTGCGGCGGAAGAACTTGCCACGCCCGCCCGGCCCGCCGCCGGGCCGTCCTGCACCGCGCGGGCCCGAGCTCGGACCGGAGCCCGAACCAGGACCCCGTTCGGATGGGGCTTGTGGAGTTTGAGGTGCGTCCGCCATAGCGGGCGCCTTTGCTTCGGTTTCTTCAGACATCGTGTTTCCTCTTTGCTCTCTTTGTTCCGGCACCGCCGGAGAATTTTTTTGAGGGGTCAGATTTCAGGGATCAGAAAAGCGGCCGCAGCGATCTGCGAATTTCGGTCTCCTTGTTCCCTTGTTCCCTGTCTTTACGCCTGCACCGGCTCTGCCGGCTCGGCCGCAGTTGTACTTGCGGCGACAGGCGCAGCGGCAGCAGGCGCAACTGCGGCAGGCGCGGGTTCGCCGCTCACCTTGCGGCGCACGCCGCGCAGCGCCTTCACCTTGGCCAGGCGCTTCTCTTCCTCGTCCATGCGCACGGTGATGAACTTGATCACCTGCTCGGTCACGCGCAGACGGCGCTCCAGTTCCAGCACCACCGCGCCGTTGGCTTCAATGGTGAGCAGAATGTAATTGCCGTCGTTAAACTTGCGCACCTGGTAGGCGAGCTTGCGCCGTCCCAGCTTCTCCGCCGACCTGACCACGCCGCCGCCGGTCTTCACCGTATTGCCAAGGCTTTCGATCAGCTTGTCGGCTTCTTCGTCCTCCACATCGGGACGGACGATAAACATCACTTCATACAAACGCGACATCAGGTTTCCTCTCAGTGGACAGTGAACAGTGGACAGTGAACAGTTTGCCGCTCGCGGCGATTCTTAATCCTGATCCCTGGTCCCTGATCCCTGATCCCTTCTATTGAATTCGTTCATCGCGGCTGCCGCTCCCACTTCGAGAATGCGCCGCGTGGCCGTTGCCACCCGGTCCAGCACCTCGTCCAGCACCGCCAGATCCGCCTTGCGCATGGGCGAGAGCAGATAATCCCTGCCCGGCCGCTTTCCGCCGCCCGCCGCAATCGCTTCAGGAGGTAATTCCGGCCCCACGCCGATGCGCAACCGCAGCCACTCTTCCGTGCCCAGAGCGCCGGTTACGCTGCGGGCTCCGTTGTGCCCCGCCGGCGAACCGCGCTCCCTGATCTTGAAGGTCCCCAGCACCAGATCGAGCTCGTCTTGGATCACGAGCAGATCCCGCGCCGGGTCGGCTTCAAACTCCTCAACCAAAGCGGCCACTGCTGCGCCGCTCAGGTTCATAAACGTCTCCGGCTTCGCCAGAACCACCGGTCGCCCTGCGATTCGGCAGGTCGCCGTGGTGGCCCGGCAGCGCCGGTTCCCAACCACAACGCCCTCCTGCTGGGCGATGCGGTCGATGGCCATGAATCCCGCGTTGTGCGGGGTCCACACATACTCGAGACCGGGATTGCCAAGCCCCACAATCAGGAAGGGGCCGCCCCGGCCGCCTGTGCCCGAGCTACCGATCTCGCTTGCTTCCGTCAAGGCTTACTTCTTCGCCTCAGGCTTCTTCGCCGCTGCAGGCTCGGCCTCGGTCTTGCCCTTCTTGGCAACCTCAGGTTCAGCCGGTGTTGCCGCCGCACCCGGCGCTGCTTCTGTTCCTGCTGCCACTGCTCCCTCCACCACCTCGGGCGTCGCAACCACTTCCTCACGGATGTGCACGACGTGGGCCACGGTGGCATCTTCCGGGGTCAGGTACTTGATCTTGTCGGAGTGGGGCAAACCGTTCACACGCACCACCTGGTGCATGCCCAATTCGCTCACGTCCACGTCGATGTGGCTGGGAATGTCCGCGGGCAGGCACGCGATTTCCACCTCGCGCAGCACCTGGTCCAGAATGCCGCCCTCGGCCTTTACGCCAATCGGAATGCCCAGCAGCTTCACGCGCACGTGCACGCGCAGAATCTTGTCCAGCGCAATGCGCTTTAAATCGATATGAATCAGCCTGTCCTTGATCGGCTCTCTCTGCCAGTCCACGATCATGGCTTTGGCTGGGGACTGGCCGGCAACTTCCACATCAAAAATTGTGTTGTGGCCGCTCTCGGAATAAAGGATCCGCAAAATCTGCTTGGGGTCCACTTCCACGGCAACCGCTTCGTGCCCGGAGCCATACAGCACAGCCGGAATTTTGCCTGCAACGCGTACGCGGCGTGCGGCATTCTTGTTGAACTTGCCCTTGCGGGGCGTCGCTACGACGACTTCTGGCATGTTCCCTTTTCTCGTTTCTTTAAAAATCGGGCACGGGGAAAAACAGCTTCTAGCTTCTAGCCTCTAGCTTCCAGCTAGATCATTCTGCTGCGAGCTGAACTGCTCCGCTCCCTTTGTAAAAGCAGCTTCTAGCTACTAGCCTCTAGCTGCTTGTTGCTGTCGCGCGACGAATCAACTTATTCGCCGCTCATCTTTTCATCCCTTCGCTGAGACGCGAAGCTTAGATTCCGAACTGCACTAGCTAGGAGCTAGAAGCTAGTAGCTAGAAGCTCAGCTAAACAGAGTACTAACGCTCGTCTCCATGTGAATGCTCTCGATGGCCGCGCCCAGCAGGCCGGCAACCGTGAGCACCTTGATCTTGGGCAACTTTTGCGCCGGATCGTTTCCCGGCACGGTTAGCTTTTGCGCCGCATCGCGCAGCGGAATGGTGTCTGTCACCACCAGCTGCTCCAGCCGCGAGTTGGCGATGCGGTCGATGGCCGGGCCCGAAAGCACGGCGTGGCTCGCGCAGGCATACACCGCCGCCGCGCCATTGGCGTACAACGCATCTACGGTTTTCACCAGCGTGCCCGCGGTGTCGACAATGTCGTCGATGATCAGGCAGGTCTGGCCTTCCACGTCGCCTACCACGTGCATCACTTCGGCAACGTTGAGGTCGGTGCGGCGCTTGTCCACAATGGCCAGCGGAGCGCCCATCTTCTGCGCGAAGAATCGCGTGCGCTCCACGCCGCCCGCATCCGGCGAAACCACCGTCAGGTTGGGCAGATTCAGCTCGCGGAAGTAGCTCACCAGCACCGGGCTGGCAAACAGATGATCGACGGGAATGTTGAAGAAGCCTTGGATCTGTGCGGCATGCAGATCGACGAATAAGGCGCGGTTGGCGCCCGCGGTGGTCAGCAGGTCGGCGATGAGTTTGGCGCTGATGGCTACGCGGGGGCGGTCTTTGCGATCCTGGCGCGCGTACCCGTAGTAGGGCACCACCACCGTGATCCGGGCCGCCGAGGCACGCTTCAGCGCATCGATCATCACCAAAAGCTCCACCAGGTGCTGGTCCACCGGATAGCAGGTAGGCTGCACCACAAAAACATCCACGCCGCGCACGTTTTCGAGCAGCTGAAAGTAGACCTCGCCGTCGGCGAACCGCTGCAGCTTGGCCTCGCCTACCGGAACCCCGATGTGCTTGCCAATGGCGTCCGCCAGCTTGGGGTTGGCCGTCCCGCTGAACAGCTTGAAGCGCTTGTCTTCGCTCAGCTTCGTGGTCTTCTTGCGCTCTGGCGCCGGATTCATCTTGCCGTCTTTCGCTTTCGCCGCGTCCTGCGCCGCCAGCTCTTTTTGCGAGCCATCACGCGCCACGGCGGGCTGGGTTTCCTGTTGCTTGCCTCCGGCCAATGTTCCCGTTTCCATTTGAAGCACCTCCATGCTGGTTGGCTATGGCTGCGTTTCTTAAATGCCAGCTTCTAGCTGCTAGCTCCTAGCTTCTAGCTCTTTCCTGCCGGAAGCGACAACAGCGGGTTCGCCCGTGGAAAAGCTAGGAGCTAGAAGCTAAAAGCTAGTAGCTTGTTTTCCTGGCTGGGCGACCAGGATTCGAACCTGGATAAATGCCTCCAAAGGGCATTGTCCTGCCATTGAACGATCGCCCAGCAATACGGTCAGCCGTGGGCGAGTTTCGCTTGCCCAACAAGCGACTGTCAACGGCTAAAAGCAGCCGCTAGCTCCTAGCCTCAAGCTCTGTCGTGCCATGGTGAAGGACACGGGCTCCAGCAAAATGAAGCTAGAGGCTAGGAGCTAGCGGCTAGAAGCTGTCTTTTAACATCTGGTCCCAATACGCTTTACGGGGCAAGGTGCGTGTTATCACCGTGTTCCGCACTTCGAGCGCTTGAGACTCTCGTTCGATCCGATCTTGTGCCGCTTCTGCATCTCCCCGGGCCAGGTACAACCCGAAGAGCGCCGAACCGGATCCCGACAGCGAGGCATAAACGGCTGCCTCCGGTGTGCCGGCACCCGCAAGAAGACGCTTGATCTCAGCAAGGGAGGGATGCTGGGGAAAGACTACGCGTTCGAAGTCGTTCTCGATCCAGCTCGTGATCCCGGTGCGGACAAGCCCAGACCCCTGTTTCGATTCTTGCGGTCCGGCCAGGTCTTCTCCCATGGAGAAGACACCGGAGGAGCCTGCTCCAGGCCCACCCTCGGGAATCGCTCCCCGAAAGGCGCTGGCATAGGCGCGGCTCGACTCCTTTAGTCTATCGGCACTTGCCTCCGGGGTCAAACCTTCCGCAGCGCACAGCGCGTCCCAGTCGCGAAAAGCTTGTGGCGTGGAAACACCCTCCTCCGGAACCACCACCACGCACCAGGTGGGCTCGAGATCGGGAAGGGGAGAAACCTCCTGCCCGCGATCCTGTCCCAGCACCGTTCCGCCTATCAGAAAGAGCGGCACATCGGAACCCACCTTCGCGGCGATTTCCATCCATCGCCCCGCACAAGCGGCATCTGCTCGCTCTGATCCCTGATCCCTGTTCCCTGTTCCCTGCCTTTCCAGCTCTTTTTCCAGCCCCACCAGCGCGGCAACCGCATTTCCCGAGCCCGCGCCCAATCCACCCTGCACCGGCAGCCGCTTATCGATATGGATCTCTACCTCGGCGGAAAGCCCCAACGCTTCGAGCGCCAGCGCAACCATCCTCCACGCTGTGTTGCGCTCGTCCGTAGGCACGCCGGCGTCATTGGAGATCACCCGCAGCGTGGTCTGCGCCGAACGTACGGCACTAACTGTAACGATGTCATGAATTTCCAGCGTCTGATAGACGGTGGTCAGGGAGTGAAATCCATCCGGGCGCGGCGCCCCCAGATAAAGCCCCAAATTGATCTTCGCGTGCGATCGAACCGCCGTCGGCATACTGGTTCATTGTAGAGGGCCGGCTACAGCGTTTTCGATTCCGCTCTTAACAGAACGCGAAATGCCAAGGGTTAGCGAATTGATCCCTCGCACGGTACTGGCGATGTGAACAAGTGAATCGAAAATGCTCTAGCGGCAGACAGGCCCCAGCCTGTTATATCAGGCAGTCGCGGGCACAGATACACTTCCTGTCTTCACGCCGCGGCACAAAGCGCATGGCCCGACACAAACCACACGTGCGTTTGTTGCGCCGCCCTCGCGTGGCTTCTAGGAGATCTTCCCGGAGAACAGCCGCTGCAACTGCTGAGTTCTAGGCTTCCTTGTAAATCCATGCTCCGGCAATCGTTCCCACGACCACTTCTACCAAACCTCCAAGCGTCGTGTAGAGCGTGAGGTGCTTCGAAAACAAGCCGCCAACGTACATGAAGGAGGCATTAGGCACGAGCGTCCCAAGGATCCAGACGACCACCCCAGCATAGATCGCCGTCTTCAATCCCGCGCCGAGGCGGGGTCGAATCGCCGCGTAGATCCAGATGGCGACGATCCCGGTGACGATTCCCAGCAGATCGAACCCGATCCACATGCTCGACGAGAACGATGTACGCCCAAGTAAACCCATGTCGTAGTCCCAAAGCGGTTTCAGCCAGAGGCCATCCACCGGATAATCCAGAAGATCTCCGACAATCCCGGCAACAATGCCACCGAGAATCACACGGCCGATATTGATCTTGCCCATGACACCTCCTTGATCGGGTTTTGGGGGACGACGGGAGTATACCCACGCACATCGGGGTGCGCAATACTGAATTTCGGAGCGGATTCCGGGGGACTGCGCGATGTGCTGGCGGAAGGCACGCCGGCCGATGGGTCGCGGGCCGTGCGCGAGGTGCTTCAGCCGCTTCAGAACCCGATGGTCGACCGCTCGCGGCTCATCGTCTCTTGCGGTGGCGGCATCCCGCCCCGCGCCGGACTTGACCGAAAACTCAAGGAAACAGGGAACTCCGGCGGTACACTCTGCGTAACACTCCTGGAACCACTGTGGGGGCTTCTATGCATTTCCTGATCTTTTTGGGCGTCCTCTATTTCCTCCCCGCCATCATTGCGGCCGCACGGCACACCCATAACGCCACGGGAATTCTGCTTCTGAACATCTTCCTTGGCTGGACCGTCGTGGGCTGGTTCGTTGCTCTTCTCATGGCGCTATGTTCCGCGCCCTGCTGCGCCTATTACTATCATCGCGGATGGTAAGAAGAGCGCCCGAACCAACAGAATCGAATCCGCCGGAGTTCGCCCCGCTCTGGGCGCTGCGCGACTGGCTTGCGGCTGCAGCGCTTTTTGCCGCTACCGCCGCCGTGGTGCTTTGGCAGAACGCGCACATCGCGGTTCTCTTCGATCTCAGCTACATCCTCAACACCGCAGAGCGCATTGCACTCGGCCAGGTGCCCTACCGCGACTTTCCCCTGGCGCACGCGCCGCTCACGTTTCTCATCCAAGCAGCGATCATCCGCCTCACGGGCCGCGTCTTTTTTCACCACGTTCTCTATGTCGCAATCACCGGCGGGCTGGGAACGGTGCTGGCGTGGAGGATCGCGCTCACCTCGTTGCGCGGGCGCGTAACCGCCGCGTGGACGCTCGCTCTCGTCCTCGCCGCGCCGCTCATTTTCCTGGGCATCTACTGCATCGTGCCCAATCCTGAGTACGATTGCGACTGCGGCTTCTGGCTGCTGGTCGCGATTTGGTCTTTACTTCAACTAGATTCAATATTCCCTGCAATCACGACCTCCGCCCAGAACGAGCACTGTCATCCCGAACAATCAAAAGCTGAGTATCACCTCGAGCAATCAGAAGTCGACTGTAAACCTGAGCAATCAAAAGCTGGGTGTCATCCTGAGCGAGTCCCGGCGTGCCGCGACGAGTCGAAGGATCTACGGTTGCTCTTCGGAAGGCTGCGGCGACCGCGCCCGTTTGCTCGTGGATTTGCGGCCGGTGCGGCGCTGGTCATCCCGCTTTTCTTCAAGCAAAACATGGGCCTGCCATTTCTGGTTACGGCGCTCGCAGCGCTCCTGTTGCTGCTCGCGCTCAATGGGCTGCGGCGCGGAAAGGTGAGTTCCGGCGAGCCTGAGGCGCGTCTGCTGCTCTCCGTGTTGGCCGGGGCCGCAGTCGCATTCTCGCTGGCCGCACTGGTCTTGCTCTGCACCGCCGGTCTCGGCAACTACCTTCACTGGACCATTCAATACGCTGGCCAACGCCGCCTCCCGGAACTCAGCCTCATGCTCGACATCTATCGCGATCCCACGCTTGCGTGGACGCTGCCCTGCGTCGTCGTCGCCTTGCTGCTTTTGTGGGTGGCCCATCCTTCGCGCAATCGGGTGCCCCACCACCGGGGCCCCCACGGACAGGTCCTCGTCCGTGGGGTGGACGCTCGCCGTGCCTTTGTTTTTGCGGCTAGGGTGGGGTCGCAATCCCGCTGGGCGCGCATCGCCGCGATCGCGCTGCTCGCCGCACCGTTTCTCTTCACACTCGCCTCGCTGCTGCTTTACGGCGACGCGGACGAGCGCGGCGACAGTCTGCTATCGCTTTGGCCGCTCCTGCTCGTGCTAGCCGCCGCTTTGGCCCTCGTTAATCTCTTCGCATTGCGTCGCAGGCCCTCCCTGCGCATTTTCCTGCCTGTCCTGCTGCTCGCCGCCATCCACGGCACATTTCTGTCGCAACAGCTTTGGGGCTCGACCTACGGCATTTGGCCGCTGCTCATTCTGCTCCTCGCTGACCTGCTGGCGTTTCTCGGCGCTTTCACCGCGCGCGCCCACGTTCATCGCTGGTTCACGCCCACGCTTGCCGCAATCATCTCCATCACGCTTCTGGTCTGCGGAGGCTTTTATACCGCCAGCGAAGAGCGGCTCTCCTACGCCCACCTTCCCGATGGCCCTCCCGCGCACTCCGCGTTTCCCGCGCTCGCGGGCCTCGCCACACCGGGGCCGTACCTGCCGGAAATTGACGAATTGCTGCGCTACGCCCAGGCCAACATTCCCTTCGACGACGGAATCGTTTTAATTCCAGGAGAAGAACCGTTCTATTTCGCCACCGGCCGCAGTCCGCGCTTCCCCGTACCGTTTTTCGATCCCACCATCGACCCCTATTCGCCTGCAGAGATCGTCTCGCTCGTGCAAACGCACAACATTCGCTGGCTGATTGTGAAGAGCGATGTGCAGACCAAAGAAGACCCCACGCCCGATCGCGCGGAATTGCTGCAGTTGCTGACGCAGGAGTTCACACCCGCGGCGCATTTGCGCGGCTACGAGGTGTACCGCCGCTAGCGCAACCGGCCTATGCTTTTCGCGTCGCTTTTCCAGACCGTTTCAACTGCTCCCAGTCCTTAACCGTCTGATCGGCGTAGGCCACGCCAAATGCGGCGATCGCTTCAGCGCAAGCGGTGCCCGACCCGAGGTAGCCGGCAATTACCTGCGGGTCGCCCGACCGGCCATGGCCGCGCGCCAGCAGTTCGCCACACACCTCGCCGTAGGCCTTCAGGTTCGCGCCTGCCAAGTCTTCGATCACAATGCTTCCCTTGTGATCATTCAGCTGGCGCACCAGATACTGCCGCCCGCCGATGTGCGTCCAGCCCAGAAACGGATCGGTCTGGATCTGCATGGCGCGTTGTCCTTCAGCCGTGCGTTGCCCGTTGTGCGGCGCAGGGTGAGCGTCGGGCAAATACGGGGCGTAGGCCGATGCGGCTTCTTCCTTGATTTGCAAAAACAGCGGATCGGCGGGACCGTTGCCCTCAAAGTAGATGCAATAGTCGCGCAGGCCCACCGATCCCGTGCCTACCACTTTGAAGGCCACGTCCACCGGCCGGTAAAACGAGAGCAGGTGCCGCCGCTCCGGCTGCAGCATTTCCCGATAAGGACCGAGCGCGGCCAGCACCGCGGCGGCGCGGGCTCCCGAAACGCGCGTCAGCATGGGCTTCGATTCCCTGAAGCGGCGCGGCGCGCCCGGCCGCGTCGAGGCCGGCGCCGTGAGCCGCTGCAGCGTATGCTGCGGCGTGGCGCGCTCGGCTTTGGCCAGCGCCATGTGCACCGCCTTTGCCAGGCCCAGGCGATGTACCTGGAATCGGGCCACCTCAAGGTGCGGCATGAGGGCAAAAGCGCGCATCTGCGCGGCATAACGCTCCACGCACGCCACGACAGCCTTGCGCGCCGAGCCATCCCTGTGTCCCGCGGCGCGCCCCGCCAGTATCAGTGAAGCGGCCATGCGCTTCAGGTCCCACTCGAAGGGGCCGAGAATCGTCTCATCGAAATCGTTGATGTCGAAGACCAGCCGGCCATCGGGCGCGGCATAGGCGCCCAGGTTGCGCACATGCGCGTCGCCGCACAGTTGGCTCATGATCCCGGTCGATGGCAGTTGTGCCAGGTCCGCCGCCATCACCGGCGCCGCGCCGCGAAAATACCCGAACGGCGACTCGGCCATCAACTCGTATTTCAACGCAATCAACGCGGGCACGCGGCCCCGCATCGATCGCTCCACAAGCACCGGCGCCGGAACCGGCCGCGCCTTGGCTTGCAGGACTTCGTGCTGGTGGCGTCCCACCTGCTTGCGCCGCGCCTGACCCAGTGCGCGGCGTTCTTCCGGAGTTGCCCACTGCATATTGCGGAACATACACCGTCGACCCACACGGCAACAACCGGCGACGTCTCTATTTGCTCCTCGCGGAACCTGCAGACCTGACGAATCGCGGAAAAAGCGCGACGCTCTCCATCGGAAAATGCCGGAAGGGAACGGTGCATTTCCTGTCAGAGCCAGTGATTTACACTTTTCTCTACAGCGGTTCCAGAGTTGCTGTATCCAGAAACCGGGTTGCGAAGTAGCGTTTTCCGATCCGGGGTCCACGCAGACAGGCCTTCGTCTGTGGGGTGGAAGTAAACGCCACCCCTCGATGAGGCGAATAGGGCACATAAACCCTGGAACCGCTCGAAGCCCTGCCTGTTCCCGTCACGGCCTCGAAACGCTCCCCGGGCTACTCTCCAGGCTTTCCGCCTCAGGAGGATCTCTCTTTGACGCGAGCCGCTGCTCTTTTGTCCGCCGTTCTTATTGTCCTCGCTCTTGCTTCTCACTCCGCCGCCGCACAGGCGCCGCAGAAGCAGCTCACGGTTGAAGACATCTTCGCGCACGGCCCGCTGGTTCCCAAGTCGCCCGAGACCCTTGCCTGGTCTCCCGACGGAAAGCATCTGACCTATCTCGAGGGCGGCGAGTTGATGGATGTGGATCCCGTCACCGGCAAGGCACACGTGATGGTGAGCGCCGCCAAAATGGCTTCGCTCGAAGGCAGGGACGGCTCCGAGCGGGACCGCGATCATCGCGAGCGCTACAACATGGCCGGTTACCTTTGGGCGCCCGACTCCGCCCACCTCCTCTTCGACGCCAATGGCCGCCTCTGGCTCTACGACCTGCGCAACGGCACGGGTGTGCAGGTCGGCTTTACGGGAGCCGCATCCGGCGACGACCCCAAGTTCTCGCCCGACGGCTCGTGCGTCTCCTTCATTCGCGATCACTCGATTTCCGTCATCCATCTTCGCAACCCCGGCACACCCGCCGTCGCCGTGGCGCCCGTGCCCAGCTCCTCGGCCAGCAAAGGGCAATCGATATTGAACGGCGAGGTGGACTGGGTCTACGAGGAAGAGCTCGACACGCGCAGCAACTACTTCTGGTCGCCGGACTCAAAGAACCTCGCCTATCTCGAGATGAACGAGACTGCCGTGCCGCAGTATCCGATCACCGACTGGATTCCCACCCACGCGCTGGTGGAGTGGCAGCGTTATCCCCAGCCCGGCGATGCTAACCCCGGGGTCCAGGTGGGCGTGGTGAGCGCCAAGGGCGGCAAGACCACGTGGATGAACATTCCCATCCACACCGGCGACTATATCCCCCGCTTTGGCTGGGTCAATCGCAACACCCTGTGGATCGAGACCGTCAGCCGCGATCACAAGCATCGCGCATTGTTTTTCGCCGGCGTCGAAGTTGCAGGCGTGCGCAAGATGCTGGAGATCGGCGACGAGAAGTTCCTCGACGAAGACTACGACGTGGCTGTGGGCGATGGAGCCGTGGTTCTCACCAGCTGGAGCGACGGACACACCCACCTCTATCTCTATAGCTACAACCAGGCCACTCCGCTTGCCACGGACGCCAAACTCGAGGGTCAACTCACCCAGGGCGATTTCGAAGTGGGCGACGTATACAGCGTCGACCCCGCGCGCAAGGTTGTCACCTACGCATCGAACGAGGGCAATCCTCTGGAGCAGCAGATCTGGGAGGTCAACTTCAGCGGCGAGCGCAGGCAGTTGAGCGCGGGCGCTGGATTTCACGACGCCACCTTCGCGCCGGACGGAAGAACCTTCACCGACAAGCACTCCACGAGGGCTGCGACTCCGGCGATTCGGATCTGCCACTTGGCGGATATTGCCGAGGCGGATATTGCCCACGAGAGTCCTGCTTCGGCCCAGAATTGCCGCGTCTTCTGGGAGACTCATACGCTCGGCTCCTACCAGCTGAGATTGCCGCAGACCCTTGAGGTCAAAGCCCACGACGGAACCACGCTCTACGCCACGCTGTTGATGCCCTCCGGCTCATCCAATCCCGCCACCGTTCCGCTCATCGTCAATCCCTACGGCGGACCCCACGCCCAGGAAGTCGTGAACCAGTGGCACGACAACCTGCTCTTCGACAATGTGCTCGCGCAACACGGATTCGCCGTGCTCCGCGCAGATAATCGCGGTATGGGCTTCCGCAGCCGCGCCTTCGCGCAGGCGGCCTACCGCAACTTCGGTCCGGTGCAGCTTGAAGATCAGTTGACCGTGGTCGATGCCGCGCTCGACCAGGTTCCGCAGCTCGATCCGCGGCGCCTGGGCTGGTGGGGCTGGAGTTGGGGCGGCACCTTCACGCTCTACGCAATGACGCACTCCGACCGTTTCCGCGCCGGCGTCGCCGTGGCGCCCGTCACCGACTGGCGCAACTACGATTCCATCTACACCGAGCGCTATCTCGGCCTGCCCTCGGAGGATGCCGACGGTTACCGCGACTTTTCCGTGGTCAACTCCGTGGCGCACTTGAAAGGGCGGCTGCTCATTGCGCATGGAACCGGCGACGACAATGTGCACATGGAAAACACCGTGCAGTTCGTGCAGAAGCTCATTGAGGCCGGCGTCCCCTACGATCTGCAGATTTATCCGCGCAAGACGCACTCCATCAGTGGAGCTGATGTGCGCACCAGTCTCTACAACCGGATTCTGGCGCAATTTGAGCTGTACTTGAAGCCGGAGAAGTAGCGCCGGTCTCCAGACCGGCTGTCGTGCGAGCGTCCACGCCCGCACCAATCACAGGGCGAATGCGAAATTATGAATTTTGAGAGCTGGCTGAGTTCACCCTTCGTGACGATCGAAGAGGTCATCCTTCTCGCGGCTGCCGCACTTGGTGCACGCCAGGCAGCACACCAGCAACACCGCCACGCCCACCGTGACCAGCAAGGCAAGAATGCTTTCGTTCGCCGTAAGCCAATGCGTTATGGTCTGCATCTTCGGTCACCCTTCTCAGGTCGATTCGGTCCTTTGCGGAGGTTCGAGCTGTTCAACCCTATGTCTGGTTGATGATTTGGACGATATTCACTCTCTTCAGCTTATCTCATACAACAGTTAGGGTATGTCAGTGACTAAAGACACGGGATTTTCACTTGCAAAATAGAGAATAAAAAGCGAAAATAGTGCGCACATGGCCTCCGCGCCCAAGCCGGCCCTTTCGCCAGCTCCCGAGGAGTGGCCCGAAGAACTTGTGAACCTGGGCCCCAAAGCGGGAATTGACGCGGATATTGGCGCGGAAAGCCCACGGCGCGAGCCAGAGGAAGCTGCAGCCGTGGAATCCCCACAGGATTCCTCGCTCAACTGGCTCTTCGTCGACCTCAACTCCTACTTCGCCTCGTGCGAGCAGGAGGCGCGGCCGGAGCTGCGCGGCCGTCCCGTGGGCGTGGTGCCCATGATGGCCGACACCACCTGCTGCATTGCGGCCAGCTACGAGGCCAAGGCCTTTGGCGTGCGCACCGGAACCATCGTGGCCGACGCCAAGCGCCTTTGTCCCGACATCGTTCTCGTCGAGGCGCGGCACGAGCTCTACACCGCATACCACCACCGCGTCGTCGAAGCCGTGGAAAGCTGTGTGCCCATCACAGCCGTCTGCTCCATCGACGAGATGGCCTGCCGCCTCATTGGTCGCGAGCGACCCCTCCTCGCCGCCATTGATCTCGGCATGCGCGTGAAAACCACCATCCGCGAGCGCGTCGGTCCCATGCTGCGCAGCTCCGTAGGCCTGGCCACCAATCGCTACCTCGCCAAAATCGCCAGCGACATGGAAAAACCCGACGGTCTTGTGGCCCTCCCCCTCGATCTGCTCCCTGAAGCGCTCCGCCAGCTCACTCTCCGCGACCTGCCCGGCATCGGCGCGCGCACCGAAAAGCGGCTCAACGAAAAAGGCCTTCACACCATGGACCAGTTGCTCGCCCTTAATTGTGAAGAGTCCGGCGAGATCTGGGGATCGGTCTGGGGCCAGCGGCTATGGCACTGGCTGCGCGGCGAAGACTTCGAGATGGCCGAGTTCGAACATCAAAAGTCAATCAGCCACTCCCACGTGCTCGCGCCGGAGATGCGCACCCCGGAAAAAGCCTGGGCCGTGGCCCACAAGCTGCTCCACAAAGCCGCCATGCGCCTGCGCTCTCAGGATCTGTGGGCCTCGAACATCGGCCTCGCGATTGGCTTCGCCGTGCCGCGCTCTCAGAACACGCCCGTATCGCGATTTGGCGTGCCCGCGCGCGGCTGGCGCAGTGAAATCAAGCTCCACGAGTGCCAGGACAATCAGACCCTCATCGCCGCTCTGCGTCGCCTCTGGGATTCGCAACCCTCCGGCGAGCAGTACCAGCACCCCTACTTCATCGGCGTGCAACTCAACAACCTCGTCCCCGACCGCCTGCACACGCTCGCCCTCTTTGACGGCCTCGAAGAAGAGCAGAGCCGCACCCGCCTCCTCGCCACCATGGACCAGATCAACGACAAGTACGGCATGAGCACGCTCGCCCCCGCCGCAATGCTTACCGCCTGGAAAGCCGCGCCCACCCGCATCGCCTTCCACAGCATTCCGGATTTGTTCTGATGTAGCGCCGGCCTCGGCCTTGTAGCGCCGGCTTCCTAGCCGGCTGTAGCGTGGGTCTCCAGACCCACGCCCGGTCATTTGCCCGCAGCGCTCAATACGCCAGCCCGAAGCTTCCCAATCCGCCCATGCGGTCCCACGACAAACGGCAACGACAGCGCATTCCAATCGCGGTCCGCGTCAGGTGCTTCATGCATCGCCGGATCGGGATGCAGCGCGCGCCAGTTTTTTCCATCATCCGTCGAAATGTCCGTCCCATTCGGCCCCACCGTGATCCAGGTCTTGCTCGCGGCGTCGTGAGCTACGGCGGAACGGTAGCCGTGCGGCGGCGGCGTCGCCGCGCGCCAATGCCGGGCAGCATCAGTCGAGTAGGCGGCTGTACCGATTGATCCGTTTGGTTTGGTGTAGTCTCCGCCAACAGCAATCAGCGTCAGATACTCGATAGGCATTCCCGGAAATCGGCCTGCGCCGGCAATCGCGAAAACGCCCGATGTCGCTGATCTCCCTCCCAGCGGGACAGGGTACCGCTTCCATGTGTCCTTAACTCCATGAGGGTTCTCGTCTTGTAGAGAGCAGTCAAAGCACATCCAGGATTCCGTCAACTTAAAGACGGAAGAACCCCCGACGCCACCGGCTCCAAAGATCGGCCCATCAAAAACTTCCAACGATGAATTACTCGCGGCAAACGCGGCTTGAGTGCCCGGTTGCACTCGCACGCCTTCATTGAACCACCTATACCAGTTCTCGCCATCGTCCTTGCTCGTGAACAAGGTGAACATCGCATCTACTGGATCACCTAAGAGCCAAAT
>JBEKAS010000040.1:0-22093 GCA_050015795.1 Occallatibacter sp.
GCTCCGGGCTTGACACGATCACATCCAGACCTGAAACTGCCAGCAAGGTCGATTGGCCAGGAGTGGCGTTTCCCGACCCACTCCGGCGGCGGCGGAAAGCGGCCCGGTGAGCGCAATCAGCAGAGGAAGGCGGAGTTTCCGGCTCAACTCCACCATGGAAAGCGTGGGCGAGGTGGAGTCGGCCGCAGATCAACTGGCCACCGAAGCAGGTCTCGACGAGGACCAGCGCTTTCATATCGCCATGGCCGTGCGCGAAGCCGCTATTAACGCCGTGCTGCACGGCAACGAGTACGATCCCGCCCGCCAGATCGAGGTTTCGCTGGAGAATACCGGCAAGGACCTGATGATTACCATCGCCGACCAGGGCCGGGGCTTCGATCCCGGCAAAGTACCCGATCCGCTGGCTCAAGAAAACCTTCTCCGCGGCACTGGCCGCGGCATCTTTCTCATCCGGTCGCTTATGGATGAGGTACACTTTCGACAACTGCACCCTGGGACTGAGTTGACGCTGGTGAAACATTTGGCGCCCGCCGCGGGAAAAACTTAGTAACAGGGCCGACGTGCGATATTAACCTTTTTCTCCCGCGACCGCACCGGCCGAGGAATTTTCCTTGAGCCTGGCGGCCGCTACCGCAAGACCAGAGAGGACGTATCCCGAAGCCTCGAAGCTCAAGTCGCCGCGACCCCAGGGAGCGGCGATCTGGAATAGAGATAAAATGGATGCACCTTCTCTGGTCTTGCCGAAAGATGCTATAACCGAATTACTGACAAGGAGGAATTTTCCGTGGCACTTGCAATAGCTTCCCGTGAAGTGGATGGCGTCACCGTTCTGGGTCTCAGCGGGCGGATCACACTCGGCGAGGGCAGCGTGCAGCTGCGCGACGCCATTCGCGACCTGATCGGCAAGGGACAGAAGGGCATCCTGCTGGATCTGGGTGATGTGAACTATATCGATAGCTCGGGCCTGGGTGAGTTGGTGAGCGCCTACACCACAGCCAGGAACCAGGGCGCGACCCTTAAACTGCTCAAACTGACCAAGAAGGTCCACGACCTGCTGCAGCTGACCAAGCTCTACACCGTCTTCGACATCTACGACGACGAGGCCAGCGCCATCGCATCCTTCAAGTAAACCATTCAGGCAGAGCTTTTGAGCCCAAAGGGCCATTCCGCGCAAGCGGACTGGCCTTTTTGCGCCTGCGGCAAGCGGCGCGAGCTTTAGAACTGCACCGCAGGCGTAGTTTGGGCGGCTTGGCTGGCCTGGAAGCGGGCGTTATTCACCTGGAAGCCGGCGTAGCGTGCCCAAATGTTGTTCGGAAATTGCTGGATGTACGTGTTGTAATCCTGCAGAGCCTGATTGTATCGATTGCGCGCCACCGCAATCCGGTTCTCCGTGCCTGACAGCTCATCCTGCAAGCGCATGAACTGATCGCTCGAGCGCAGTGTCGGGTAGTTCTCAGTCAGCACGAGAACCTTGGCGAGGGCGTTATCGAGCTGGCCGTTCGCAGCGATCTTGTCCGCCGGGGTCTGGGCATTCATCAGTCCGTCCCGAGCCTGCGCGATCTCAGTGAACACGCTGCTTTCCTCTTTGGTGAAACCCTTCACGGTCGCCACCAGGTTGGGAATCAGGTCGGCGCGGCGCTCCAGTTGCACGTCCACATCGGACCAATTTGTTTTGACCACCTGATCCAGGGACACCATCTGATTTCTGGCGCTGATGTAGCTGCCAAAAACCATGAAGACCACCAACAGCAGAACGGCCACAACGGCCAGGGTAATTCCAAGTCCTTTGCTCATACAGTTTGTTTCTCCTCCGCTTCAAAAAAGCTACCAGCTTCCTCCGGCGCCACCGCCGCCAAATCCTCCACCACCGCCGCCAAAGCCGCCGAAACCACCGCCGCCTCCTCCGCCAAAACCACCGCCGCCGAAGCCGCCGCCAAAACCGCCGCGGCCACGGCCCCCGCCTGAGAAGAGGCTCAGACCCCACAGGCCAAAGAGGCCAAGACTACCCAGAACGCGGAATACAAAAATGAGCACAAAGATCGTGACGATGATGCCTCCAAAGACATTCCCTACGGACGGCTGCGATTGCTGCACCGGCTCTTTCGCCGGAACGGGCGCGTTGTCCAGCGTGACATGGGCGTCATCGGCGATGACCTGCGCCACTTCGCCTACTGCCGTCGTGACCGCGCCGTCATAGTCGCCGGCCTTCAGGTCGGGAACCATGTCGCGGCCGATGTCGCCCGTCTTGCCGTCGGGCAGAATGCCTTCGAGGCCGTAGCCGACCTCAATGCGGTACTTATGATCGGCGACGGCCAAAAGAACCATGGCGTAACGGTTCTGGGCCTTTGCCTTATCCTTGTCCCCCATCTTCCAGTGGTCTTCAAGCTGCGTGGCGTAGTCGGCCGCATCGTCGCCATCCAGGTCGTGCACCGTGACCACGGCAATCTTCGCGCTGGCCGCGGAGTTGTCGAGTTGCGAGCAGAGGTTGTCGAGCCGCGCAACGGCCTCGGGCGAGAGCACGTGGGCGTAATCGCTCACGTAGTCGGTGGGCTGCGGCAGGTCGGCCACCTTTTCGGCATGCGCGGGAACCGTAAGAAATGCGAAAAGGGCCGCCAGCAATGGTGGAATCAGGGCGAAACGCGCGCGGCCAGGGCCTCTCATTTCTCTTTCATTGTACGTTGAAGGGGCGGCGGCGGTTCCCGCGCCGGCGCTATGGCTGCCCCTTATTGCGGCAGGAAATGAGGAGCCGCGATTTCGATGAATTCGCGAGAGGAAACGACCTTGGTGCTCCGCCAGAACCTTGGAAAATGCCTCCGATTGCCCGTAATCAGATAGTCGGAACGAGCTGCCTCTGCGCATTCCAGGAATACATTGTCGCCGGGATCGGAGGTTACGTCGAGAGTTCGCTGGGGCGAAACCAGGAAGCTGCGATTGCGGATCATCTGAAAAATCTGCGCGCGGATGCCTTTCCGAATGTACAGAATACTCCGGGCCAGCACCTCCGAATACTCGTCAAGGATTGGATCAGAGACATAAAGCCTCGCCGGCTTTGTGACCGCTATGATGAGCGCCACGCGCTCTAACCCTTGCGGCTTGAGCGCCGCAGAAACCACGACATTTGTGTCGATGACGAGCCGAAGATTGAGCATCAGCGCTGTTTCTTGCGGGCGCGCGTGGACTTGATGAGTTGATCGATTTGGCGCGAACTAAGCTTATCGGTTCCGTTACGGCGCGACTCTTCTCCAACGATTTTTAGAATTTCCGGCTCCGGAGCGGCGAGTTTCACGTAGTCGCGAACGCTGAGCAGTACGGCTCGCGGCGTGCCCCGCTTTTCGATTACCAGGGATTTCCCCTCACTCTCGACTCGATCGAGCATCTTGCCGAAATTGGCTCGCGCTCTCAAGGCGGAGACAACATTTGCGTTACCAGCGACTCCGGAAGTTCCCATTGACAACTCTCCAGTCTGATGAATTGAACTGTACAGTTTGGCGCAAGCATAGTCAACCGTTACACTGAGAGAAATGACCGAATCGACGTTTCCCGCGCCGCCAACCGCCCGCAAGCACCGCACCGAAACCCGGAAGCACGGAGTGTTGCTGGCCGACGACTACGCCTGGCTGCGCGATAAAGAGAATCCCGACGTGACGGCTTACCTCGAGGCGGAAAATGCCTATGCCGATGCGGTGATGGCGCCTCTCGCCGGGCTCCGCGAAGAGCTTTACCAGGAGATGCTGAGCCACGTGAAGCAGACGGACATCTCCGTATCGTACCGCGACGGCGATTGGTGGTATTACTCGCGCACTGAGGAAGGCCTGCAGTACGGCATCTTCTGCCGCAAGCGGGGTGGGCCGGACGGGCCGGACGCCAATGCGGTCGAAGAAATCTTGCTCGATGGAAACGAACTGGCGAAGGGCCACGCGTTTTTCGCGATCGGCGACACCAGCATTACAGACGACGGGCGCTGGCTGGCCTACTCGACCGACACCAGGGGCTTCCGCCAGTACACGCTGCGGATTAAGGATCTGGAGACCGGCGAGACGCTTGCGGACGAAGTGGAGCGCGTGGGTTCGGTGGTATGGGCCGCCGACAATCGGACGCTGTTTTACACCGTGGAGGACGAGCTGCAGAAGCGGCAATACCAGCTATGGAGACATGCGCTGGACAAGAAGTTCGCTCATGACACGCTGGCGTTTCAGGAAGACGACGAGCGCTTCAACATTGCCGTTGGGCGCACACGCGACGGCAAGTTTATCGTGATCGAGTCGTCCAGCCACACCACCAGCGAGGCGCGGGTTCTCAAGGCGGACGACCCCACCGACGCATTCCGCATCATTGTCCCCCGCGAGGATGAACACGAATATTCGCTCGACCATCGCAACGGGCTGTGGTTCATCCGCACCAACGATCGCGGGCGCAACTTCCGGCTGGTGACCGCGCCGGTGGAGACACCGGAGCGCGAACACTGGACGGAGTTGATTGCGCATCGCGAGGCAATCATGCTCGAGGACGTGGATCTCTTCGCGGGGTTCTTCATTGCCTGCGAGCGCGAGGACGGATTGCCGCGGCTGCGACTGTGGAAGTTCGCAGGCGCCAAGTCCGGATTTGGATCTGAAGCCGCACTCTCCGGCGAGATCGCCTTCCCCGAGCCCGCGTATAGCGCGCACCCACACGTGAATCGCATCTTCGACACGACAACGTTTCGCTACGGCTACCAGTCGCTGGTGACGCCGAGTTCGGTGTATGAGTACGACACGGCATCGGGCACATCGACGCTGCTCAAACAATTGGAGATTCCCGGCGGATTCGACCGTACGCTCTACGCGAGCGAGCGCATTCATGCCACGGCGCCGGACGGCGTGCCGGTGCCGATCTCGATTGTCTACCGCAAAGACAAGCGACCTGCAGCGCCGGACTCCAGTTCAACTGTAGCGCCGTTCTCCAGACCGGCTGTCGTGCGGGACTCCAGTCCCGCACTCAATCCCCTCTACGTCTACGGCTACGGCTCCTATGGCTACTCCTTGCCGCTGGGGTTCAGCTCGAACCGGCTGAGTTTGCTCGATCGCGGCGTAGTGATGGCCTATGCGCACATTCGCGGCGGCGGCGACCTGGGCAAACCATGGCACGACGCCGGCAAGATGCTCGTGAAGCGCAACACGTTTACCGATTTCATTGCCTGCGTGGAGCACTTAACCGCGGCGGGCTACGGCGACCCCAACCGCGTTGCCATCGAAGGTGGGTCCGCCGGTGGATTGCTTATGGGCGCAGTGGCGAACATGGCCCCAGACAAATTTCGCGCCGTGCTTTCGCACGTGCCGTTTGTCGACGTGATAAATACAATGCTCGACGCTGGGCTGCCCCTCACCGTTCCCGAGTACGAGGAGTGGGGCGACCCCAATCAGGAGGAGTATTTCCGGTACATGCTGAGTTATTCGCCGTACGATAACTTACGCGCGGCGAGTTATCCGGCGATGTTAGTGAAGACCAGCCTGCACGACAGCCAGGTAATGTACTGGGAGCCGGCTAAGTACGTGGCGAAGCTGCGCACGCTCAAAACCGATAACTATCCACTGTTACTGGTGACGAATATGCAAGCAGGGCACGGCGGCGCCAGCGGCCGCTACGACTACCTGAAGGAGATAGCGCTGGACTATGCGTTTGTGCTGAGGGAGCTGGGGATTGTGTGATAGATTGGTGGCGTTTGCCGTTCCGAGAAAGCAGGAGCGCTATGCGTAAGCTTAAGTTTGCATCCTATCTGATCTTTGCTGCTGCCACTGCCGTTTGGTCGCAACAGGCCCCGCCGCCCAAGCCGGATCAGCCTGCACCGGCCCCGGTTGTTCGGGATCCACACTCTTCCAAGGCAGATTTTGCCGTGCCGCTGTGTCCGGCAACGTTCAATGACAGCCTTGCAACGGACGGCATCGTAGGCAAGGACACGGAAGGCGTGACGCCGCCAAAAGCGAAACATATGGTCAACGCCGAATTCTCAGATGAGGCGAGGCGGAAAAAACGCAATGGCCAAGTTATAGTCAGCTTCGTCTTAGGTGTCGATGGGCAGCCTCAAAGCGTCTGCCTAATGCAATCGGCAGGTTATGGTCTCGATGCCAAAGCAGCGGAAGCGGCCCAGAAGTACGTATTCGCTCCGGCGAGCAAGGATGGCAAGCCAGTGGCCATGCGTTTACACATCCAAGTGGACTTCCATCTCTATTGACTGAGCATTCTTTGCGTTCCGACAGCCGACCGAACGATCTTCCCAGAGCAACGCGATCTGCCTAAACGCTCTTCAACTCCGCCAGCGTCTTCTCCAAACTCGCCGCGTCTTCCACGTTCAGCGATTTCAGTTCGGGATCAATCTGCTTGAGCAGGCCGCAGAGCACCTTGCCAGGGCCGGCTTCGATGAAGAGGTTTGCGTCGGCGGCTTTCAGCGCCGTCATGCAATCGACCCAGCGCACCGCGCCCGTTACTTGGCGGATGAGCGCATCGCGCGCGGCGTCTGCGGTCGTAACGAGACTGCCGGTGACGTTGGCGGCGACGGGAATGCTCGGATCATGAATCGTGAGCCCAGCGAGCACGCGCGCCACTTCTTCCTGCGCCGGCTGCATGAGCGCGCAATGGAAGGGAGCGCTGACGGGAAGCATGACGGTCCGGCGCGCGCCTTTGGCCTTGCATAGCGCCGCGGCCTTCTCCACGGCGGCAGCAGCGCCGGAGATGACTGTCTGGTTGGGTGAGTTCAGATTGGCGGCCTGCACAACGAGGCCGGTTTCGCGCGCGGCCTCCGCGCAAGCTTCGGCCACCTGCGCGGCATCGAGTTGCAGGATTGCCGCCATGGCGCCCTCGCCGGCCGGAACCGCTTTTTGCATGGCCGCGCCGCGCGCCTTCACCGCGCGCACCGCGTCGGCAAACGAGAGCGTTCCGGCAGTCACGTGCGCGCTCCATTCGCCGAGGGAGTGACCTGCGGCCAGCGCCGGAGCAATGCCGCGCTCAGCGAGCGCGCGCGCCGCCGCCACGCTCACCGCCATGATGGCCGGCTGCGTGTTCTCGGTCAGGCGCAGATCTTCTTCGGGCCCCTCGAAACAGAGCTGGGAAAGCGGAAATCCGAGCGCCGCGTCGGCCTCGGCAAAGGTTTCAGCGGCTACGGGAAATCGCGCGGCCAGCTCGCGGCCCATGCCAACGGCCTGCGAACCCTGCCCCGGAAAGAGAAAAGCAATTTTTGTGGACATTGCAATGAAATTTTATCGTGCCCGGCTTCGCTTTTTCTGATCCCTGAAACCTGACACCTGATCCCTGTCTCTCAGTTCCAGCGTTTCTTGTCGTTGGGATCGTCTTCGATGAGGTGGCCCTGGCCGTCGAACTTGACCGTCCGGCCCTGCCGCTTCATATAGACCTCGAACTTGCGGGCGGCGCGGCGGCGCTTCCAGCGGTAATAGCGGTTGCGCATGCCGTACCAGCGTTCGCTGAGCAGGAAGGAGATGCCATGCCGCGGCGCCGTGCGCACAAACAGCAGGCCCGCCAGCGCTCCGCCCAGTTGGGAGAAGGCGTACATCCGCTGCTGGCCAAAGAGCATGGCGACGGAGATGAGCGCGTAGATCACCACCAGGTAGCGCGCCTTGATGCCGATGGGCAAGGGAAACAGCATGAATTGCACATCGCCGTAGAGGAGACCGATGGCGGCGAGCAGTCCAAAGATGCCGCCAAAGCAGCCGTAAAGCGGCTTGGCGTCGACGAGCAGCGAAGGAGCCAGAGGCGCGCACATGGCATAGAGGGCCAGCGCGGCAGCGGCGGTTCCCAGTACTGAGACGGCGTAGAGGCTCGTCACCCAGTTTGCGTTATGATAGCTCTCAAGAAATCCCGCCAGAAACCACAGCGAGAGCAACTCAAAGAGCGTCCCCCACAGGCCAGGATGCACAAAGCTGTAAGTCAACGGCTGCCACAGCCAGCCGTGGACAAACGAGAATGGATCGAACGCGAGGCGGAAGCCAATGAGGGCCTGCTGAATTGGCGACGCAAATCCGACGATCAACAGCACAAAGTAAGCCGCCAGGTTGATGAGGATCAACCTGCGGGTGGCCCCGCGGAAGTCGGGGAAAGCGAACGGGCTGGAGCCAATTCTTGGCATCGCAATCATCAGGTTAAACGCTGGAGCGGGCCGGTGTCATGATGCCTGCGGCCGAGCGGGGAGCTTCGCTATCCCACCCTGGCCGCAAAGACAAAAACGCGGCGAGGGTGGGGCACCCCCCAATCCGCGCAACGGACACGCAACAGGCACGCAGCGGTCTGCACCGGGAATGCGGCAACGCGAACAAGTCGCGGATAGATGCAGGTCTTAAGGGAATTCACCGGCCCGGATTCCGTAAAGAGAATCCCGGTATGCAGAGCGCCGCGGGCCTCTTGACCTGAGGCCGGGTTCTCACTAAAACTAGCGATGGCTGCAGATGCGGTTCTATCCCGCAATGCGAATTAGATGGGAAAGTGAGGAGGCTGCTATGCCCGGTTGCCCTGAATGCGAAACCGATCTGAACATTGAAGTCGACGAGGTGGAAGAGGGCGACGTGATAGCCTGCGATGAGTGCGGCACTGAGTTCGAGGTGGTGGGCGTGGACCCGCTGGAGTTGGCACGCGTGGAAGAGGGCCTCGAAGAGGAAGAAGATATCTTCCAAGAGGGCGAGGAGGAGTAAGGATGAGCCGTACAACCTGGCTGGCTGCGATTGCGTGCGGACTTTTGGCGTTGGGCGCGCTTCCCGCAATATCGACGTGCGCGCTGTCGGCCGGTGCCGCATGGGGTCAAAACATGGGTGAGCGCACGGTCTCGGGCACGATTTTGGATGAGAGCTCGCAGCCGGTCGTCGGGGCCACCGTCTTCCTCAAGAACGAGAAAACCAAGTCAATCCGCAGCTACATTTCCACCGCGGGCGGCCATTTCCGCTTCTCCCAGGTCGATATGAGCGTCGACTTCGATCTGTGGGCGGAGAAGGACGGCAAGAAAAGCGCGACCAGGACCGTGAGCTCGTGGGACGATCGCAAAGAATTTATCCTGGACTTAAAGATCAAGTAGGCCAGAGCCAGAGGGCATGTGCGGGCCTGGAGGCCCGCACTACAGCCGGTCTGGAGACCGGCGCTACGGGCTTACTCCTCCAGCTTTTTCACCACCAGTTCATTCAGCAGTGCCGGATTCGCCTGGCCCTTTGAGGCGCGCATCACCTGGCCGACAAAGAACCCCGCCATGGTCTTCTTTCCCGCGCGATACTGCTCCACCTGTTTGGGGTTGGCGGCGAGGACCTCGTCGATCAGCTTTTCGATGGCAGAGGCATCGGTGATCTGCTGCGGCTTCTCGCGCTCGTAGACGGCAGCGAAGTCTTCGCCCTTCTCAAAGCAAACGTCGAAGAGCTGTTTCATCTGCCGGGAACTGATCTTGCCTTCGTCGAGCAGATCGGCGGCGAGCACGATGCCCGCCATCGATACCGGCGACTGCTCCTGCTCGAGGCCGAGCGCCTTGAGGCGTCCGCCCACTTCGCTCAGCAGAACATTGGCCACGCGCCGCGGATTGCGGGCGGTGCGGGCCGCAGCCTCGAAGCGGCCGGCAAATTCCCGCGATGCCGTAAGCGTGTGCGCGTCCTGCACCGACAATTCGTACTCCGCAATCATGCGCGCGCGCCGCGCCTCGGGCAGCTCCGGGAGTTTTTTTCGGGTCTCGGATAAAAACTCTGCGGAGACGATCAACGGCGGCAGGTCGGGCTCGGGAAAATAGCGGTAATCATGCGCCTGCTCCTTGGAGCGCATGGAATACGTGCGGCCCTCGCCGGCGTTCCAGAGCCGCGTCTCCTGCATCACGCGCCCGCCGGACTCGAGCACTTCGATCTGGCGCTCGATTTCGTATTCGAGCGCCGAGCGAATGAACTTGAAGCTGTTGACGTTCTTGACTTCGGCCTTGGTGCCGAATTTTTCTTGTCCCCTTGGACGGACGCTTACATTCGCGTCACAGCGCAGCGATCCCTCCTCCATGTTGCAGTCGGAGACGCCGGTGTAAAGCAGGATCTCCTTCAAGCGCGTGAGGTACTCGAAGGCTTCGTCGGGCGTGCGGATATCGGGCTCGCTCACAATTTCGGCCAGCGGCGTGCCGCAACGGTTCAGGTCGAGATAGGTGCGCGTGGCGGAATCGGAGAAACCTTCGTGCAGGCTCTTGCCCGCATCCTCTTCCATGTGCAGGCGCGTGATGCCGATGCGTTTCTTGCCGCCGTCCGCCGTGGACACTTCGATCCAGCCATGCTCGGCCAGGGGCTTGTCGTACTGCGAAATCTGGTAGCCCTTGGGCAGATCGGGATAAAAGTAGTTTTTGCGCGCGAAGATCGAGCGCTCGCGCACCTGGCAGTTGAGCGCCAACGAGGCCAGCGCGGCAAACTCCACGGCCTTCTGGTTCAGGACCGGCAACGCCCCCGGCAGCCCCAGGCACACCGGGCAGATGTTGGTGTTCGGATCCGCGCCAAAGCGGTTGGCGCAACCGCAAAACGCCTTGGTCGCCGTAAGCAACTGGACGTGCACTTCGAGGCCGATCATGGGCTCGTATTTCGCCAGAACGTTAGGAGAGATTGCTGCGGCAGGCATAATTGAATTTTAGCGCGGGGCGCGCAGACGCCGGTCGCGGCGCGTCGGGTAGCCGGCCAAAGGCGGAATTGCCTACAATCGAAGCGCGTCCGAATGCAGCAAATTGCCGTCCTAATTTGATTCAGAATGGCAATCCAACTTCGTTCAGAATGGAGTCCCGAGGTGGATCAAGAGAACTTTTGCAAGACCATGTTGCTCGCCGCATCGCTGGCGGGGCTGTTCGCCGTGGCCTCGCTGCAGGCCCAGGAGCCCGCATCCCTGCCCGAAACCAAAGCTCCGGCCGCGCCAACTGCTCCGGCGCCAGCGGCCCCGGCGCAAACTGCTGCGCCTGCGCAAACGTCGCCCTCCGGGCATCCCAACGATGCGCATTGGAGCGAGCACGACCGGCAATTGCTGGTGGATTTTGGCGGGCTGGCGCATTTCAAGGAGGCCGATACGATGCTTGGAGCCGCGAAAACCGGCGAGGACCGCGTGGTCTTCATGGGCGACTCGATTACGCAGGGCTGGAAGCTTGACGAGGCATTTCCCGGCAAGCCGTATGTCAACCGCGGCATCAGCGGCCAGACTACGCCGCAGATGCTGGTCCGCTTCCGCCAGGACGTGATCGATCTGAAACCTAAGGTCGTTGTCATTCTCGCCGGGACCAACGACATTGCCGGCAACACGGGCCCGACTACGCTGGAGCAGACGGAGGGGAATCTTGCGTCAATGGCTGAGTTGGCGGCGGCGAACGGGATTCGCGTGGTGCTGTGTTCGGTGCTGCCGGCATTTGACTACGGGTGGGCTCCGGGACTCACTCCCGCGCCGAAGATCGCGCAGTTGAATGAGTGGATCAAGGAGTATGCCGCGCAAAAAGGTTACGTGTATGTCGACTTCTACTCCGTGATGAAGGACGACCGCGGAGGACTGCCCGCGACGCTGAGCGGGGACGGGGTGCACCCGCTACCGGCTGGTTTTGCAGTCATGACGCCGCTGGCGGAAGCGGGAATTGAGAAGGCGCTGAAGACAGAGAGTAGTAAGTAGGGAATAGGGACTCAAGCATCTCTTGCGCTTCGCTCTTCGAGGCACCGGGAATTGGGGCCATGCACTCGAAGCAGACTATTTCTGCGCGTCCTGGTACTCTTCGTGCCACGCCATCTGGATCGCCTCCAGGCGCGGCTCGTTGGACATCTTCGGATCGTCAGCGAAGCCGGCCAACTCTGTGACGTAACGATGAAGATCGGTGAATCGCACCGTGAGCGGATCGAGCGAGGGAAACTTCTCTGCCAGCTTAATGCCGATCTCTTCGGCGTCGGTCCAGTAGATTTCGCGAGGCATCAGTCGCTCCTTACGGCGTGTCCTCCCACCCTAAACGCAAAAAACGCGTTTGGGACGGGGCACCCAGATTCTTGTTTACTTTGGCTCGGCCAGCGCCAGAGGCTTGCCCTCGGAGACGTAGTTGCGGTTCCAACTGGGGATCTCGACGATGTATTCTCCGGGGCGAGTGATCACGGCCTGGCAGCTCAACCGCGAATTCAACTGCTGATCGGCGGCCATGTCGAGCCGGTCGAGTTCATCGTCCTCCGCTTCGCTCAGGCCCGCCGCGCCTTCCTTGATCCACACGTGGCAGGTAGTGCAGGCGCACGATCCGCCGCACGCGTGGTCGAGAAAGACGCCGAAGTTCTCCGCAACATCGAGGAACGACATGGGCTTGCCGTGGTGATCGTAGGGCATGGCGCCGAACTCAAACTCGACGGTGCGGCCTTCAGGGAGAAAAGTGACGCGGACGAGCTTGTCTGCGGAGATTTCCTTCTTTGATGCTTCGCTCATCGTTCTCTTGCTCCCGGCGCTCACTCGCTGACCTGCTGACTCGCTGCTACTTAAACTCCGCCGGCGCCATGGCGTGGGGCGCGGTGACGGTTTCATCCACCTCTTTGCCGGCCTCGTTCATGGTTTTTCCGCGAATCGCGCTTGAAACTGCAGCATCCATCATCAATTCCGCAAAGCGGCGCGTGGCCTTGTCGAGCGCAACCATGGCCTGGCTGATCGCGTTCAAATCGCTGCCCTGCTTGACCAAAACCAGCCGGTCGCGCGCCACGGCGATGGCCGCCTGCTCCTCCGCGCTCAATTCGTTCCACGCAGGATTTTGCGGAGCCCGCCCGACGGCGGCAAGAATCGTATCCGCTTCGTTGCGCGCCTCGATGAGAAGACGTCGAGAAAAATCCTCTTCCGCGTGGTCGAAAGAATCGAGAATCATGTTCTCGACCTGCTCGTCGGTCAGGCCGTAGGTCGGTTTCACTTCAATCTGCGCGGCCTTTCCGCTGCGCTGCTCGCGCGCGGTGACGTGCAGAATGCCGTCGGCATCGATCAGGAAGCGAACCTCAATGCGCGGCAGCCCCGCCGCCATGGGCGGAATGCCTTTCAGGTCGAATCGCGCCAACGACCGGCAATCGGCGGCGAGTTCGCGCTCGCCCTGTAATACGTGAATAGCCACGTTGGTCTGGCCGTCGACCCCGGTGGTGAAGTGCTCGGTTGCCGAGGCGGGGATGGTGGAATTGCGCTGGATGATGCGCGCCACCGTTCCGCCCAGCGCCTCAATGCCGAGCGAAAGCGGCGTTACATCGAGCAGCAGCATGTCGTCGGTAGTATTTGAGGCGCCGGCCAGAATGCCGGCCTGCACCGCCGCGCCCAGCGCGACGACTTCATCGGGATTGAGCTCAGTGTGCGGCTTTTTCCCGCGCGCGCCAAGCCGGAAAAGATCATCGACCAGTGCGCGGACGGCGGGAATGCGCGTCGACCCTCCCACCAGCACCACTTCATCGATCTGTTCCGGAGTGATACCGGCGTCGGCCATCGCCTGCTTGCACGGCGCGGCGGTGCGCGCCAGCACCGGCTCGATCAAGAGTTCAAAGACCGCGCGCGAAATCTCGCGCTGGTAGCGGTCGCCGTTGGGCAGTTCAATATCGAAATGCGCGGCCTGATCCGTCGAGAGCCGAACCTTGGCGTCGATGGCGGCCTTGCGCAGAGCCTGCACCGCTCCGGGATGCGCGCGTAGATCGACTCCGTGCTCAGCGTGAATCTCGTCGAGCGCGATGGCCAGCAGAAGGTTGTCGATATCGTCGCCGCCCAGGTGCGTGTCGCCGTTGGTCGATTGCACCTCGAAGATGCCGTCGCGCAGCTTGAGGATGGAGATGTCGAAGGTGCCTCCGCCGAGATCGTAGACGGCGATGGTGCCCTCGTTGGCGCGATCGAGCCCGTAGGCCAGCGCCGCTGCGGTGGGTTCGTTCACCAGCCGCAACACGTCGAGGGCCGCCATGCGGCCCGCGTCTTTGGTGGCCTGCCGCTGCGCATCGTTGAAGTAGGCGGGCACGGTGATCACCGCTTGCTTGACCGGGCTCCCGAAGAAGCGCTCGGCATTGCGCTTGAGCTGCCGCAGAATGTACGCGGAAATTTCGGGCGGCGTAAAACGAAGCTCGCCCAACTGGATGCGCGGGACTTCTCCTGCTTCGATGTCGCCGGCAAGACGGAAGGGAAAAAACTTCAGCTCCGCGCGGACCTCTTCGAGGCCTCGGCCCATCAAACGCTTGACGGAATAGATCACGCGCTCCGGCGTTTCAATGAGCGCCTTGCGCGCGCTGTTGCCGACCGTGACCGTGGGCCGGCCGCCCTTCGCGGTCATGGGATCGAGGGCAACCACCGAGGGCACAAGATTTGAGCCGTCGACGCCGGGAATGACCACCGGCCTGTCGCCCTCCATGTAGGCGACGAGGGAATTGGTGGTTCCC
Source organism: Occallatibacter sp. (assembly GCA_050015795.1). GTDB lineage: Bacteria > Acidobacteriota > Terriglobia > Terriglobales > Acidobacteriaceae > Telmatobacter. Next base: position 14,361 of record JBEKAS010000040.1, read on the forward strand.
AGGTCGATGCCGACGACAATCGCTCTCTCCGTTTCCGCCATCTCTGCTGCTTAATCTCCCAGGACTTCGGTTACGTCGCGGACCAGGTTGCTCAAGTAACGTCTCCGGTCGAGCAGCGCCACCATGGCGCGTTGCGCGGGCTGGCGCGCGGCCGCATCGCCGGCATCCCAAATCGCCCACTGTGCGCGCAAATCGCGGTCCACCGCGTCCACCAATCCCGCGAATTTTTCCTTGGCCTTGCGCAGGCTCTCCTTCAGCTCCGGGTCTTCCTGGCCCAACTTCTTCGACCTACGCGTCTCTTCAAGCTGCATGTTCAGGTCGAAGACCTCTTCCAGCAGATTCTTTTCCTGGTTTTGGCGGAATGTTGCGGGACTCGGGGACGCAGCGGGTGCGCCCAACTCCGCTCCCTCGAGCTTGAGCAGATACTCGGTGCGGCGCAGCGGGTCCTTGAGCGTGCGATACGCGTTGTTGAGCAGCGCGGTGTCAGCAAGGCTCCACTCTTTTTCGTTTTCGCTGGCGCGGGCAAAGCGGTCGGGATGCAGCCTGCGGCTGAGGCGATGAAACTCCTGCTCCAGCGCGGACAGATCGATGTTCAGCCGCGGCGTCAGTCCAAACACAGAAAAATAATCGCCGCTGGAAGGAGGCTGAATCTTGCTGCAATCCGGACAAAAGAGCGTGGATTCATTGTGGGCAACGGAACAGGACCAGCAGGCAACCGGGACCGCATTCTCGAGGACTTTCAGCATGAGAGCGTCCTTCCGCGCACCTCGCACTACACAGAAAACGATGTGCCGCAGCCGCAGGAGCGCGCGGAGTTGGGGTTGATGAAGTTGAATCCCTGGCGCATCAGCGTCTCTTCGTAGTCCAGCGTCATTCCATTCAGATAAACGAAGCTCTTGGGATCGACGAACACGCGCACGCCGTCGAACGTAAAGATGCGGTCGCGCTCGCGGGGATGGGCGTCAAATGCAATCGCGTACGACAGGCCCGAACAGCCCCCGCCTTTCACGCCCAGTCGCAGTCCGCCTTCCTCCGGCGAAATGCCTTCCTTGGCCAGGATCACCCGGATGCGCTTGACGGCGTTGGGAGTGACGTGGACGCCTTGAGTCTGGGGCGCGGCCGATTGCGGCTCAGTCGCGGCCGGGTTCTGCGAAGGCTTCGAATCGAGTGTGACGATGTCCGGCATCATTTCCATCCTTCTATCCTGGTTGCGCCTGCCTACTTCGCCGGCGCCGGTGGTGGCAGCTCCGCTACGCCGTTTTTCTTTTTCCAGTCGTCGATGGCGGCGCGAATGGCATCCTCCGCCAGCACCGAGCAGTGAATCTTCACCGGCGGCAGTGACAGTTCCTTCACAATGTCTGTATTTTTGATGCTCAATGCGTCGTGTACGGTGCGGCCTTTGATCCATTCCGTGGCCAGCGAGGAGCTGGCTATGGCCGAGCCGCAGCCAAAGGTCTTGAATTTGGCCTCTTCGATCACCTGTGTCTCAGGGTTCACGCGGATTTGCAGGCGCATCACGTCGCCGCACTCCGGCGCGCCCACCAGGCCCGTGCCCACCTCGGCCGCGGTCTTGTCCAGTTGGCCCACGTTGCGCGGGTGGTTGTAGTGATCGATGACCTTGTCGCTGTATGCCATTGTTGTTTCTAGCTCCTAGCCTCTAGCTTCTAGCCCCTAGCTTGCTGGTCTGCTCATTCGCCTTGAAGCTAGGAGCTAGCAGCTAGAAGCTGCTTTTCTCAATGCGCCTGCCACTCAACCTTGGTCAAATCCACGCCGTCCTTCACCATCTCGTAGAGCGGCGACAGCTCGCGCAAATGCCGCACTACCTGAATCACCTTGGCGGCTACGTAGCCCACTTCGGCTTCTGTGTTAAAGCGGCCCAATCCGAAGCGAATCGAACTGTGCGCTACATCGTCGCCCAATCCCAAAGCCTTCAGCACATACGAAGGCTCCAGCGTGGCCGAAGTGCAAGCCGAGCCGCTCGAAACCGCCACATCGTTGATGCCCATCAGCAGCGATTCGCCTTCGACGTAGACAAAACTCATGTTCAGATTGCCGGGCAACCGATGCTCCATGGAGCCGTTCACGTGCACGTAATCCAACTCGGACTCAAGCTTGGTTTTGAGCCGGTCGCGTAACGCTTCGAGCCGCACGGACTCTTCCGCCATTTCCTGCTGCGCAATCTCGCACGCTTTGCCCAGGCCAACGATGCCGGGAACGTTCAGGGTGCCGCTGCGCATGCCGCGCTCGTGGCCGCCGCCGTCGATTTGCGCGGCGATCTGCACGCGGGGATTGCGGCGGCGCACGTAAAGCGCGCCCACGCCCTTGGGGCCGTAAATCTTGTGCGCGGAGATCGACGCCACATCCACGTAGTCGTCGATCACGTTGAACGGAACCTTGCCCACTGCCTGCACCGCGTCGGTGTGGAAGAGCACGCCGCGCTTATGGCAAATCTTGCCGATCTCGCGGATGGGCTGGAGCACGCCGATTTCGTTGTTGGCCGCCATGATGCTGACGAGGATGGTTTTGTCATCGATGGCGCGCCGCAGGTCTTCAAGATCGATCGCGCCGTCGGCCTTCACCGGCAGATACGTGACCCGATAGCCGTACTTTTCCAGGCGCTTGCAGGTATCGAGCACTGCTTTGTGCTCCGTGACCTGGGTGATGATGTGGTTGCCGCGCTCGCGATACATCTCCGCGATGCCCTTGACGGCCAGGTTGTCGCTCTCCGTCGCGCCGGAGGTGAAGATGATCTCCTTGGCAGTCGCGCCGATCAGCTTGGCGATTTGTTCGCGGGCCGCATCCACGGCCTGCTCGGCCTCCCATCCAAAGCAGTGGTTGCGGCTGGCCGCGTTGCCGAACTTCGCAGTCAAGTAGGGCATCATCGCCTCCAGCACCCTGGGATCCAGGGGCGTGGCGGCGTGGTTATCCATGTAGATAGGCAGGTGTACGCCCGCCGGCGCCTCCACTTGACTTGACCCCGTGCTCATCTTGGTCTCCATCCTTAAAAGCGAAGTTAGCGGTGTTAGCGGTGTTAGTCGAGCCGGACCTTTCCTAACTCCGCTAGCCGCGCTAACGCCGCTCTAAACCGTCAACGTGACCAAACCATGCCCCTCGCGCTCCTGCCCTTCGCGCGCCTTGGCCGCGGCCTGTTCCTGCTCCGCCAGGTCGTGGATGCTGATGCTCTTCAGCACGCCGATGATGGTCTCGTTCACCCGCGCCAGCGGTTCTTTGATAGTGCAGTTCGGTGTGAGGTCGCACGGCTTGGTCCCCTTGGTGCAGGAGGTGAGAAACAGGGGTCCGTCGATGGCGTGGATCACTTCGAAGGCCGAGATCTGGCGCGGGTCCCGGGCCAGCGCATACCCGCCATTCATTCCCGCGTGGGAGCGCAGCAGGCCCGTCTTGGTGAGCCGCTGCAGGATCTTGGCCAGCAGTTGCGCCGGAATTCCATAGGCATCCGCTACGTCTTTGGCGCTCAACGCAGGGGTTTCCGGGTGCTCGGCCAGGTACTTGAGCGCCATCAGCCCGTAATCCGCTTTTTTAGTGAGCTTTAGCATCGAATATCCGACTGGAACGGTCCGTATTTAGTATACGTCCGCTTTCGTTTGCCTTTCAAGCTGGCAGTTCCCCCGTCCCGCCGGGGGAAAATCCCGCATTCCGGCAGCAGTTTTCATCAGAAATGGGTTTGCAATCGCTCAAAAGACAGTTACAATCTGGCGGATACAGCGTTTTCGATTCTGCTCTTAACAGAATGCAGAATGCCGAGGGTCAAATTCCTCAAGAAATTGACCCATTGCATGTACTGGCGATGTTAACCTTTGAATCGAAAACGCTCTAGAGCACCTATCGCAATTCCTGATTGGCTGTACCCCAAAGCCGGCACCCCTCAAGCCTGAGGCTCCAGCAAGCGGCCTTTAACCGCTGGGGTGGAAGTTGACCCTCCCCTCCATGGCCCCCGCCATACTGAGGACCGGCAGGCGGCACGGGGCCGGCAAGGGCGCAACCAATCTGGATTGCTGAAGTGCACGAAGTCCCAAGAACGATGGCAACCGCCTGCAGACATCCCAAGGTCCGGATCGTTTCCCGGCACGAAGACACCGAGTACGTCGAGTGCCTGGAGTGTGGCGAAATCTTCGATTCCGAAGAGTTTCGCGATATGGAGATTGAAGACACCGCTGGTACGGAGGATCTCCAGGACGATTCGTAGGAAACAGCGGAGTTAGCGGGGCTAGGCTGGCGGATTATTTGACGTTGGAGCCGTTGGCAGCCGGCGCGCCAGTGCGGCGCGAAACCACCCACGCATAGTGCAGTCCTGAGATCACTGTCAGCGCCATGGTGGCGTCCAGCGCCACGGTGCGGAACGCCGCGACCCAGTACCAGTCCGGCGTGACCTGATGCAGCAGCACCGCAGCAACCGCGGCGATCTGGGCCAGAGTGTTGGCCTTGCCCCAGAGGCTGGGATTGAACTCTCGCCGGCCAGCGGCCGCATAGAGCAGCGCCGAGACCAGCAGGATGCCTACATCCCGGCCGAACACCAGAACCGTCACGGTGACCGGCATCAATCCCTTGTAGAGCAGAACCAGAAACAGTGTGCTCAGCAGCAGCTTGTCGGCCACCGGATCGAGATATGCGCCGAATGTCGACCGCTGCTTGAGCACGCGCGCCAGTGTGCCATCCAGCGCATCGGTGAGCCCCGCGGCAACAAAAAGTACGAAGCTCAGAACATAGTGCCCCTCGAGGATCGCCGCCACCAGGAAGGGAGCCAGGCACATGCGGAGGAGCGTAAGCAGGTTCGGGGCGCTGCGTAACGGATTCAAACGGCGGCTCGGTTCCACACCCATGGCAAACCAGTCCTGACGCGACTTTGGCGCAATCGTGACGCGATCGACACGCGCCGGGAAGTGAATTTCTGATCTCAACGATGGTAAAGCATCGCGCCCATGCGGCGCAGCCCGGGGTCCTGTATCCGCATCGCAGCATCAGTTCAGCGTGAGGCCTTCGGGAAAGGGCACGACTTCAGTCGTGCCGAAAATGCCGATCAATGGACCGGGGCTTTGGCCCCTGAGGGATGGTTTTGTTCAAACTGACCCACTGCGCACGGCATCGGAGCCCAGGAAAACCGCCATTTCGGTGGGAGTCTAGTATCGGAGCACGAATTTGGGTGCGCCCGGTCAGGGGTCCGCACGGACAGGCCTCGTTCCCTTGGTCCCTTGTTCCCTGCTTTTTACACTTCGACCGGCAGCTCTGCCGCCAGGATGTTCATGGGCGTTAGCCCGCGCTGGCGCAGGGCGCGCAGGCTCAGCGCGTCGTGGCGCTTGGCCAGGCGGCGGCCGTGGTGATCGACCACCAGGCGGCAGTGGTACCAGGCGGGGCTCTGGAATCCCAGCGCGCGGTTGAGCAGGATCTGGCGCGCGGTGGACTTGAGCAGATCGGCGCCGCGCACCACTTCGGTGATGCGCATTGTGGCATCGTCGACCGCGCAGGCAAGCTGGTAGCTGGGACCGCCGTCGCGCCGCCAGATCACGAAGTCGCCAAAGTCCACGCCGGCCACAAAACGCTGCGGGCCCAGGTTGCGGTCCACAAACTCAATCACTTCGCCGTCGGGCACGCGGAAGCGCCAGTTGGCGCCTTCGGGCGTGTCAACATCCACCGACGTAGGGCCGGGCAACTGCGGCGCATGACCCGTCAGGTGGCGGCACGTGCCGGGGTACATGGGTTCGTCGTCGAGGATGTCTAACTTGCCGTCGAGCTTGCTGCCAACGCTCGCGGCTTGCACGCGCTCGTGCGGCGCGGCCAGCGCGAAATCGATGTCCTTGCGCGAGCAGCGGCAGGCGAACAGGCAGCCGCGGTGCAGCAGCTTGCGCCACGCCGCCAGGTAAAGGGAGCGGCGCTTGCTCTGCACATAGGGCGCGTGAGGACCGCCCTTGTCCGGACCCTCCTGCCAGCGGATGCCCAGCCAGCGCAGATCTTCCATCGCCGCTTCAGCAAAGCTCGATCGGCTGCGGTCGGCGTCCAGATCCTCGATGCGCATCACCAGCGTGCCGCTGGCCTCGCGCGCCCGCTGGAACGCCGTCCAGAAGGTGCGCGCGTGGCCCACATGCAGGTAGCCCGTGGGCGAAGGCGCCAGCCGTCCGCGATAGCCCGACGCCGGCGATGAGGGAGTGCTCGCCATTCTGAACTCGAGTGTAGCCAGCAGGCAAAGCGGGGCATATAGAGAGTTTGGTACGGGGGAGCAGGGGACAAGGGACAAGGGAACAAGGGAGCGAGTTCCGTCGACAAAGAGGCTAGGTGACAGCCATGCTCCGTAGGTGCGCTTGCGGTATACTTTCGCCACAGAAATATGCGGCTTTTCGTCGCAGTCACGGATAAGGCATGGTTCACCCTCCATGCGTCGTCGCACGGCGTAGAGGAGGTGAATTTCTGGCGCCCGTCATCGGAAGCGTCGTTCAAGGCCTTACAGCAGGGAGAGCTACTCCTCTTCAAGTTGCATTCTCCTGACAACTTCATCGCAGGAGGCGGGTTCTTCACTCGGTTTCTCCAACTCCCCGTGAATATGGCCTGGGAAGTGTTCAAGGAAGAGAATGGCGTCAGGTCCCTCGCCGAGATGCGCGAGCGAATCGAGCATTATCGGAAGTCGAAGATTGGACCGGCAGAGAATCCAAATATTGGCTGCATCATGCTTGCCGAACCTTTCTTTTGGCCACGCAACGCCTGGATTCCGATACCTGCCGATTTCAGCCCTCATACCCAGCAGGGGAAGGGATACGACTCGGAGTCTGGTGAGGGACGAAAGCTCTGGGAAGCCGTGAGCGAGCGCCTAATGTACGCAGCTCCGGAAAAAATCGAGCAGAGCCCTGCAACTCTTGCCGCGGTCGAGTCGAAGGGATATGGCAAGCCGCAAACCATCGTGCCCAGGCTGGGTCAAGGTCTGTTTCGTATTCTCGTGACCGATCTCTATGACAAACGGTGCGTTGTGACCGGAGAGCGCACGCTGCCCGTTCTGGACGCTGCGCATATCAAACCGTATGAAATCGTTCAAAAGCATGAAGTCTGGAATGGCTTGCTCATGCGCAGCGACCTGCATCGCCTGTTTGACGGGGGATACGTCTCGGTCGATCCATCAACTCGACGTCTCCTGGTGAGCAAACGAATCAAGGATGAATTCGAAAACGGCAAAGACTATTACAAGCTTGAGGGCACGCCGGTACGAGAACCTAATGCATCTTGGGCCCGACCGAATTCGGAGAACTTGGAATTCCACTTTAATGCGGTGTTTCTCCGCTGAGTCCGAAAACTAGCGTCAGCTCAAGGGTCGCCAGCGAAGAACGGGCTTCCTCGCGGCCTGCACTTCATCGAGCCGCGAGACGCGTGTGGAGTGCGGCGCGGTTTTCACGAGTTCCGGGTTCTCCTCGACTTCGCGGGCGATGGAGCGCATGGCGGCGATGAACAGATCCAGTTCCTCGCGCGATTCGCTCTCCGTGGGCTCAATCATCAATGCGCCGTGCACGATGAGCGGGAAGCTGACCGTGTAGGGATGGAATCCGTAATCGATGAGCCGCTTGGCAATGTCGCCGGTTTTGACGCCCTTCGCCGCCTGCCGCTTGTCGCTGAAGACCACCTCGTGCATTGAGGCCGTTTTGTAGGGCAGCTCGTAGAGGTCTTCGATCTTCTTGCGGATGTAGTTCGCTTTCAGCTCTGCGTCTTCGGTGGTCTGGCGCAGGCCATCAGGTCCGTTG